>CAMCIN010000117.1 GCA_945874745.1 Akkermansia muciniphila
GCGGGCGGCCGTGTCGAGCAGGGTGTGTCCGCTCGAGGTGCGGATCTCCACGGAGGAGGGCACGCCGCTGGATTCGACGGTGACGAGCAGAACCACGGTGCCGTCAATACGGGCGGAGCGTGCGGCGGAAGGATACGAGGGCGAGGGAAAACGCCCGCCGCCGGCGGCGGAGAACGGAACAGGCTGGGTGCCGCCCGGAGTGCCGCCGGTGCGGGCGGGTCGCGCGGCGGAAGGGGATGGGGAGGCTTTGGAGGTGGGCGCCGATGGGATAGGCGCTGGCGAGGATTTGGCTTCGGCAGCGGGCGCGGGCTTTGGCGGTTGAGGCTCCGGCGGGGGCTGCACGGGGGGAGGTTCGGTGAGGGGTTCCGCCGCTTGAAGCTCGGCCATTTCCGGCGGTTGCAGGGGCGGGGTGACCACCGGTACAGGAGGAATGGAAACTTCCACCGGCGGCGGGGTTTGGGATTGCTCCTGGGCCGGCGGCTCGGATGAGGTTTCCTCGGGGGGCGCCAAAAACTCCTGCACCTGCACCAACGGGGAGGAAGTCGGCTCGCCGAAGGAGAACCGAAGCGGCGGGGAAACCGGAGTGAGAGAGCCGCCAATCCCAACGAGAAGAAACAATCCCGCCACGCCACTCACCCAAGCAGAGGCCAGTGCGAGGGGGGCTTGGGGCGGGGTGCGGATCATGCGGGTTGGGCGGCGAAGGCCGCGAGGCGTGGGGACGCTAAAACTGGAACGAAAGTCCTGCGTACACGTTGCGGCCGTAGCTCGGATCAACTCCCAGAGGGGTGACGCGGGAGAAATATTTTCGGTCGAACAGGTTGTTGATGCCGGCCATGACGGAGACACGGGGGTGAACGGGGATTTCAGCCGTGAGATCCCAGGTGACAAAGGAGGGTATTTCAAAGGCGGGATCACTGTTGTCCTGGGCGTTGTGTTTCCCCATGAGCGTCCCAAGCATGGAAACCTTCGCCTTGCGGAAACCGTAAATCAACCCGGTGCGCAGAAGGTAGGTCGGGGCATACATGGGGGTGCCACCGTTGCTGGGGCCGCCGTGTAGGCCGGCCTCAAGAAGGGTCAGGCTGCCATAGAGGTTGAGGTTTCCGCAACTGGCGTTGAGGTCGCGGCCGGTCCTGGCGGCGAGCACGCCGATGAGGTCCACCTGGGCGGAGGCGTCCCAGCCGTAGTTGATGCTGCGGCCCACGCTGGTGAGCTTGTTGTCTTTGGAAACGCCGAAGCGGTTGTCCAAGTCCACGAGAAAGAGACTCGTGTCGTAGGTGAGCCAGGGGAGGGGGCGGCCGCGCACCCCCAGTTCGTAGTTCCAGCCGATGTTGGGGCTGGCGTCGGACGCGGTCATGCCGGGAGCGGCCACGATGGATTGGCTGAAGATCGTGGGGCGATAGCTCTGCGAAATGTTTGCGTAGACCTGCTGCTGGCGGGGCAGTTCGTAGGCCGCACCCAGGCCCACCAGAGGCTGATAGTCAATTTTGGTGACGTCTGTCGCGGTGAGCACCCCTGCAGTCGTCGACCATTTCTGGGAACTCACCGACTGGCGGATCCCCTCGAAACGGAAGCCCGGTGTGAGGCTGAAGTCGCCCCAGGAAAACTTGTTCTCCGCGAAGGCGGACCCGTAAAACACGCGGCGCATCGAGTCCTCAGAGTTGTAGAACCGCGAGCCCTCGAGAAGGCCCTCCAAGGCGGTTGCAGACTGGCCCTCCCTGTCGCTGCGGGGTGAGCGCAGCCCGTACAGTTGAAAGCCCGCGCTAAGGGTGTTGCTGGCACCCAGGCCTTCCCAGTCATGCCGGAGCCGGGGTTCAAACCCAACGCTCTGAAAGCGTTGATCCTGAATGACGTTGGTTGAGGCCTCGTCACCCTTTGGCAGTGCTCCGAAGAGCGCGGCATTTTTGTCGACTGTCTGCTGCCGCCAGCTTTGGCGGGTGAGGTGCGCAAACCAGACCTTGAGGGAGAGATCCGTGCCCGGCTGGATGTTGTGCTGCAGGTCGGCGGCAACCGCGTACCGGGACAGTGCGAAGTGGTCGTTGAAACGCGTGGTCTTGCGCGGGTTGGAACGGAAATCCGGGAGGCTGAGTCCACCGGGTTCGCGGTGTTTTTCCTCATACACATCCAGCGAAAGCACCAGCCGGGTGCTTTTGCTGAAGGACTGCACCAGCTTGAAAAGCCCACCGTCGAGGCTGTAGCGGCTGTTGGCCTCCCTAAACCCGTTGGATTCCCGGTGGTTGAAGTACCCGTAGTAACCCGTCGAACCGGATGTGCCCGAAAAGCTCGTGTAGTTGGAGTAAAAGTCGTCGGTCCCGAAAATGTTCTGGGTCCGGAAGGTGAACGGCCGGTCGGTCACCGGCATGTGGGTGACGTAATTCAGGGCACCCGCCGGTTGCGCCCCGAACATGAGCGCCGCCCCCCCGCGGATGAACTCCAACCGGTCCACCACATCCAGGGGCGGCATGTAGTAGGCCTCTGGGTAGCCGAAAGGATCGCTGTGGATGGGAATGCCGTCCTTGAGGATCTGCAGGAACTGGGCCCGGTCGGGGGTGCCGATCCCCCGGAAGCCCAGGCTCACCAGGGGCGTGGTCTCCTCCGAGTAAAGGAGCCCCGGCGTCAGGGCCAGCGCCTGGCGGTAGTTGTTAGCCTGCACCTTGGGCAGCGCGTCCAGATCGATGACGGTGGCCCGCTTGCCGGAGAAGATGCGGTTGTCCTCCACCGCCTCGGGAAAGGGGTTCTGGATGATGCTGTCGTTTTCGGACTCCCCGTAGACGGTCAGGGTGTCCAGCACCCGGGGGGAGGACTGGGCGAGGAGCAGCCCCGGGAGGAGCACCGTGCAGACGACGGTCCGGGCCAACGGGAAGGGACGAGACGGGGTTTGCATGGCGGATCGAGCGGGGAGAGGGGCTGTGTTTTTAATGAGACTGGTTCTCAATAGCGGATCCCGACCCTGCCCTTCCGTTGTTTCCCGTTCAATCGTTTTGTTGCGACTCAGTCTCAAGAGGGCCCCTCGGCCGACTTCTCCGTGGGGAAAAGGGGGCCGGCTAGAAGCTGAAGTTCAGGCCCACCAGCGAGTAATGGAACCGGCTGAACGTGTAAACGGTGTCGCTGTCGGCGCCCCCGTCCAGAACCCGGTAGCCGACCCGCACGGAAAGGCGGTCAGTGGCATGCCATTGCAGCGCTGCGGACGCGTCGACGGCGTGGCCCTGGGGTGCGCCGAGCGCGTCCCCCTCGGAGAGGAGGCTGAAGGGCTTTGAGAAACGCCACACCAACCGGTAATTTATCAGCGGCACAAAGCCGGTGCTCGAGTCGTTCGCGGTCTTCCCTCCCTGGCTGAGGCGAACTTCGGCGTCGCGGACCTTGGCCGTGATGCCCATTCCGAACACGCAGTCCTCGGTTTGGATGAAATTGTACCGGTAGGTCAGCCGGTAGGAGTCAAAACGGAAGGCTCCGTTGGTGGCTGCGCCGGCGGCAAAGTCGGTGCCTGCAAAACGTACGGGGCGGTTGAACTGGCCGCTGAAATCCATCTCCAGCGGGGCGTAGAGCAGCGAAATATCGTGCCTCGCCCCCGGGTGCCAGGTAAGCCGGCCGCGGAAATACGCGTTTGGATCGCTGGCGCTCAGGTCCTTAGAGAGCGAGAAGAAAGTGCCCCCGGTGTTTGGAATGCGCACATCGGCTTTTGAGCTCCAAACGGCGCCCGACTCCAGGTCGAGGTCGAATTGGGGGGCGGAGACTGCGGGGCAGGCGGCGGCGAAAAGCAGCGAGACAACAAGCAAGGAAGCGGAACGGCTCATGTTGCGGATGCTGTTGCAAAGTCGGTTGAAGTGCAACCGTGGGGTCCGATTCCCTCGGCCTCCCCGGCGCCAAGCCGCAGCCCCAAGGGCCGTGCCACCACGGTTTGGTGCAGCCGGGGCTGGATGATTGGACAACCCGTCCTAAAGTCGCCTTCCCTCCCCATGCCAGCTCCCGACCGTGTCATCCTTCCCGAGATTCTGGATTCGCTGGATCCCGCGGATCCGCGCGCCGTCCGGAGCCGCAGGGATTTGCGCTGGATCGACCTGTACCTGGGCAACTCGCGCTGGATGGTCAGCCGGCTCAGAAACCACACCCCTGCCCCGGGCCATATCCTTGAGATCGGCGCCGGGGAGGGCGGGCTTTGCCGGAAAATCAACGCGGCGCTCTCCTCCGCGACTGTGACGGGCCTGGACCTGCTGGGGCGGCCGGCAAGCCTGCCGGGCGACATCGGCTGGTTGAGCGGGGACTTTTTCCAGACCCTGCCCGGGACCGGCGCGGACGCCTGCGTGGGCAGCCTCATTCTCCACCACTTTCCGGACCGTGCCCTACGGGAACTCGGGGGCAGCCTGCGTGCGTTTCGGTTCCTCGCCTTCTGCGAACCGCTCCGTGCGAGGCTGCCGCTGGTGTTTGCCACGCTTTCGTCCCCATTTGTGGGGGAGGTCACGCGGCACGACATGCCGGCGAGCATCCGCGCGGGCTTCCGTCCTGGCGAACTGCCCGCGCTGCTTGGGTTGGATTCAAAAAACTGGAGGATCACCGAATCATGCCACTGGCGTGGGGCGCTGCGCTTGATAGCCTCGCGTCTTTGAAACACCCAATTTCGATTGCGGGCGGGGGACTGGCGGGGCTTTCGCTGGGCATCGCGTTACAGTCCCGCGGGGTTTCCGTGACCCTCCACGAAGCCTCCACCTACCCGCGGCACCGCGTGTGCGGCGAGTTCATCAGTGGTGTGGGGGAGGAAACGCTCGACGCTCTGGGCATCGCCGGTTGTCTGGAGGGGGCGACGCGCCTGCAAAGCGTCTGTTGGAGCGATCCGGCGGGTAAGCTCGCGGAGCTGCAGGCGCCCGGCCGGGGCATCTCGCGATGGAAACTGGACGAGCTTTTGCAGAGGCGGTTCCTCGCCCACGGGGGGACCCTTCTCACCAACTCGCGCATCCCGGCGGCCTCCGGGGTCGTCTGGGCGGCGGGCCGCCCCCGGCAACCGTCGCCCTGGATCGGGTTAAAGTGCCACGCCCGGAATCTGGCAATGACCCATGATCTGGAAATGTTCACCTCGCCGGGCGGCTACGTGGGCCTTGCAACAATCGAGGAGGGAAAGGTCAACATTTGCGGACTTTTCAAGCAGCGCCGCTCCACCGGCGCCAAGGGAACCGGCCTTTTACTCGCCGTCCTCCGGGGGGCGTCGCTCAACGCGCTTGCCGACCGGCTGGAGGGTGCGGACCTCGAGGAGTCGAGTTTTTGCGGGGTCGCCGGCTTCCAAACCGGTGCGCAGGAAGGGCCCTCCTTTCGTATTGGGGATGCCGCCGTCATGATTCCGCCTTTCACCGGCAACGGGATGAGCATGGCCTTTGAGTCTGCGGAGTGCGCGCTGCAACCCGCCCTGAACTACGCCAGCGGCCGCTCCTCCTGGACGGAAGCGGGAGCCGCGGCCGCAGCTGTACAGGCGGACCGCTTTCGCCGGCGGATGACCACGGCAAACCTCCTGCACCGCTTTCTGCTGAACCCCGCCGGGCTGAAGCTCCTCGGCGCGCTCGCGCGCAGCGGATGTCTCCCCATCCAAGCCATCCTCCACCTGGTCCGCTGATGTACCTCCAAGCCCTCTCCACGGCGTTTCCCCCGCACGCGTTCCAGCAGGCTGAGTGTTTTGAGGCCCTCCACAGCTCCGGAGCGCTGGACGCCTTGCGGGGCCGTTCCAGGGAGTTGCTCGAAAAGGTGCTCACGGGCGATTCCGGCATCGAGACGCGCCGTTTTTGTGACCCAGATTTGCGGAACACCTTCGGGCTCGACGCGGCCGGGTTGCACGGTCATTTCGAAAGGCACGCTCCCAGACTCGCTTCCGAAGCGGTCTTGAAGGCCTGCCAGCTGGATGGCCTGGAGCCTTCGCGCATCGACGCCCTCCTCGTGTGCACCTGCACCGGCTACCTTTGCCCGGGCCTGAGCAGCTATGTTTCCGAAATCCTCGGCCTCCGGCCGGATGCCTTTCTCCAGGACCTGCTCGGCCTCGGTTGTGGGGCCGCCCTGCCGCTTCTGGAAACCGCCCGTGGCATTCTGGCCGCAAACCCGCACGCCACCATCGCGACGGTGGCTGTGGAAATTTCCTCGGCCGCTTTTTTTCTAAACGACGAGCCCGGCGTGCTCATCAGCCTGTGCCTCTTTGGCGACGGCGCCGCCGCCGCCATCTGGAGGGGGCAAGACCGGGGCGGCCAGTTCCGCTTCCAAAACTTCCGCACCCTTCACAGGCCGGAGCACAGAGAGAAGATCCGCTTTGTCAATTCGGGTGGGCGCCTCAAAAACCAGCTGCACCGCGAGGTTCCCTCGCTCGCTGCGGAAACCGTCGCGGAGCTTTTCAAAATGAGGTCCGCCGAGCCGGACCGTCTGATCGCGCACACGGGCGGACGCGATGTGGTGGAGGCGCTCGAGCAGGCTCTGCCTGGGCACGCGCTCGTCGAAACCCGCGGCGTTCTGCGGAAATACGGCAACATCAGCAGCCCGAGCGTCCTTGCGGCGCTCGAGGATTCGCTCCTCAGCTTCCCCGAAAGCGGGAACCTTTGGCTGACCGCCTTTGGAGCGGGCTTTGCCGCCCACTGCGGCGAACTCAAACGGGAGCGCTGAGGGCTCGCGGCCGCACGGGTTCTCCGGGGGCGCGGCGGCGGCTACTGGCGGCTGAGCGCGGAAGCCATCCGGCTCAAAAGGGAGGAGAGCGCCTGGGACGCGCCCCACTCCTTGACGGGGCGCTCGATCCGCTCGCTCCAGTTTGAATCGGTCACGGCACCGGGGACGTTGAACCGCTGGCTGGTGCCGAACAAATCCGTCACCATAAAAATGGAGATCCAGGAATTGCAGGCCAGCAGCCCGCGGAGCAGCGCCTCGTGCACCTGCTCAAACTCCATGATCCGGGGCACCTCGAAGCCGGCCCAGGTCGCCAACCGGCGCACCTCCCACCACGCGCCATCCCGTGCGTGGGCGTCGGCCACCTGGCCCGATTCGCCCTGGGCGATGATCCGCATCCAGCGCTCCCAAAGCACCCGCAGCGGTTCGTGGTCGTGCGTGGCGTACGTCGCCACGGAAAGCCGCTGGTAGCGGTCCCCGGGCGTGAGTCTGGTGTCCCATTCCAGCTCCCACATCGGGACCTTGAAGCCCGCGATCTGCAGCGACTCCATGCTTGGGCGCACGTAGGGCGGGACCGTGCCGAGGTCCTCGCCGATGAGCCGGTACGCGCCGGTTTCCTCCAGCAACGGCCGCAGAAGCTCCTCGCCGTGCTGCCGGTTGGCAAGGCGCTGCGGGTCAGTGTCGTCGGGGTTGGGATGGAACCGGGGCAGCTCCCCGCCCGTCCGCTCCCGCGCCACGCCCGCATCCAAGGGGGCGAACTCCGCGTTGCGCTCCGGCCGCCACGGGAACCCGTAAATCCGGTAAAAGCCCAGCACGTGGTCGATGCGGAACAAGTGGAAGACCTCGCGCACCTTGCGCACGCGCTGCCGCCACCAGCGCAGGTCCTGCTCCTTGAGCACATCCCAGCGGTACAGCGGCACCCCCCAGTTCTGGCCCCAACGCATGGTAAAGAGGTCCCCTTGGAAGGCGTGCTCCGGCGGCGCGCCGCCGCTCCAGTGGCTGTCGAAGATCTCCGGCTCGCAGAAGTAGTCGGCACTGTGCAGGCTCACGCCGAAGGGGATGTCGCCCATGAGCGCGACCCCGAGGCCCTCCGCGTGTGCACGCACCGCGGCCCACTGGCTCCAGGCGATCCACTGCACATACATGACTTCGCGCTGTCTGAGCTCCCAGTCCTTGCGCACCTTGGCGGGCTGCTGCGCCAGCCACGCCTCCGCAGTGCCGCGGGTGCGGCACCCCTCGGGCCATTCGTCCCACCGTTCGGTACCGTACTCCGCCATCAGCACCCGGAAGAGCGCGAACCCAGGCAGCCACCCCTCCTGTTCCGTGGCCCATGCTTTGAAGGCCCGGGAGCGCGCCGTTCTGCGCTTCCACTCCAGCTCCAGGAACCGCTCAAAGGAGCGGTGCAACACCGCCCGTTTCAGGGGCTTCACAATTTTGTAGAAGACCGGCCCCTCGGCGGCGCTCCGCATGTAGAAGTGCGCCTTCTCCTCCTCGAGGATCTCCGCCGTCAGGTCCGGAAGGCTCTCCGGCGTCAGCTCGATGGTCAGGGGATCCAGCGCCACGGAGGAAATGGCGTTGTAGGGGGAGTGGTCGTTGCCGGTTTCGTTGACCGGCAGCAGCTGGACCACCCGCAGGTTGTGGCTGGCCGCCCAGTCGACCAGTTCCCTCAGCGCCCCCACGTCTCCCACCCCCAGATCGCTCGAGCCCCGGAGCGCGAAAAGAGGCGCCAAAATCCCTGACAGTTTCTGCTGCGGCGACAGTTCCATGGAGGGTGATGATAAAGGCCGGCGCCGGCCCCTCTGGCAAGCCGTGCGCGCGGGTTTAGGCGGGAACTCGACACCGTCGGCCTCCCGGTTGAGGATTGCGGCCATGTCTGAAGAAATGATCCTCGTCGTGCCCCGCACCGAACTGGACCGCCTCGGCGACTTCCAAGGCCTCCACTTTGAGGTGGAGCGTTATCTTTCCGCCTTCTTCACTCCGCCCGCCCCCCGGTTCATGCCGCGCTCCGCCGCCGAGACCGATCCGAGCTTCAAGCAGATCATTCCCTACGCTATTTTCACCCACGCAGGGAGGGTTTTAAGCTATGTGCGCGGCGGCAAGGGCGGCGAAAAGCGCCTCAGCGCCAAGCGTTCCATCGGTATCGGCGGCCACATGAACGACACCGACGGGGCGGGAGCCGCCTTTGACATGGGGGCGTACGAGCGGGCGCTGGCGCGGGAGATCGGGGAGGAGCTGCGCATTGAAACGCCCTACCGCCAGCGGGCCGTGGCCCTGCTCAACGACGATTCCACCGACGTCGGTCGGGTCCACATCGGCGTGGTCCACGTCTTCGAGTGCGAGACCGACGCGGTCGCCTGCGGGGAGGCGGTCATCACCGAACTGGCCTTTCACGAACAGGAGGCCCTCCGGCTCGAGCGCGAACGGATGGAGACCTGGTCGCAGATCTGCATGGACCAGCTCCACCTCCTGCTCGGGCGCCCCTAGGAACGGGCAGGCAACCACAGATGACTCAGAAACACGCAGATTTTTTGAAGGTTTCTTCTGATCCGTTAAATCTTTAAAATCGGCCCATATTCCTCTTAACCATTTATTTATGTACGCTTTACTGGAGCCCTGCGAGCTTTCCCGCTCGGGCTACTAACGAAGGGCCCCATCGCAGGGTTCACCTGTTGCTGCTATGCTCCCTCGTCTCCCCTCTTCTGCTGTCCGCCGGCTGGCGCCCTTTATCCTGAGCGGCTCCGTCGCGGCCGTTGCGCATGGCGCCCCCGTCGAATTTAACCGGGATATCCGCCCGATTCTTTCCGACAAATGCTTCGGCTGCCACGGGCCAGACTCCGGCCACCGCAAAGCGGGCCTCCGTCTGGACGTGCGGGAGGCCGCCCTCAAGCCAGCCAAAAGCGGTGAAATCCCGCTCAAGCCCGGGGACATCGAAGGCAGCCACCTGTTGCAGCGCATCCTGAGCACGGACGCCGACGAAGTCATGCCGCCTCCGGAGGCCAAGATGGCGGCGCTCACCCAACGCGAAAAGGACCTGGTAAAACGCTGGATCACCGAGGGAGCAGCCTACCAGCCGCTCTGGTCCTTCATCGGGGTCAAACCCGTGGCGCTGCCGCCTGCCCCGGCCGGCGTTTCGCCGGAGCACCTCCGCAGCCCGATTGACCGGTTGCTCTTTTCCAGGCTCGCCGCGCGCAACCTCCAGCCCCGCCCCGAGGCGCGCCCCGAAACCCTCCTGCGCCGGGCCTCCCTCGACCTGACAGGCCTGCCCCCCTCGGCGGATGCCGTGCGCGCCTTTCTCGCCGACAAGGCCCCCGGCGCCTACGAACGCGCCGTGGACACGCTCCTCGCCTCACCGGCATTCGGAGAGCGCCTCGCAGTGGACTGGCTGGACCTCGCCCGCTACTCCGACAGCTACGGCTTTCAAGTCGACCGCGACCGCGAAGCGTGGCCCTGGCGCGACTGGGTGGTGGACGCCTTCAACCGCAACCTGCCCTTCAACCAGTTTGTCACCTGGCAGCTTGCGGGTGACCTGCTCCCCAACCCCACTGAGGAGCAGGTGCTGGCCACCGCCTTCAACCGGCTCCACCAGCAGGAATCCGAAGGCGGTTCCATTGAGGAGGAGTACCGCGTCGAATACGTGGCCGACCGGGTCCAGACCTTTGCCACCACTTTCCTCGGCCTCACCTTCGAGTGTGCCAAGTGCCACGACCACAAGTTTGACCCCATCACCCAGAAGGAGTTCTACCAGATGTTCGCCTTCTTCGATGACATCGACGAGGCCGGCCTCTACTCCTTCTTCACCGGCGACGCCCCGACCCCCGCCATCCGTCTGCTCTCGGCCGACGGCCGCAAACAGGCCAGTGCGCTCGCCCGCACGGTCGCCGAAGCGAAGGCCCAACTGCCCCAAAGCACCCGCACCTTGCTGGAGGCCTTTCCCCAGTGGCTCGCCCAACGGCCTGCGGAAATGCCGCTGCCCGGGGAGTTGGTCCGGCTGAATTTCAACGAGGCCAAGGCCGGGAAGGTTCCCAACGGCGCCGATCCCGCAAAACCAGCCAGCATCAGCGGCGAAAACAAGCTGGTTCCCGGACGCAACGGCCAGGTGCTGCAACTCTCGGGGGACGAAGCCTTCAACCTGCCCGCGGGCAGCTTCAACCGGCCCGACCCCTTCACCGTTTCGTTGTGGCTCCAGGCTCCGGAGCTCAAGGAACGCGCCGTGGTTTTCCACCGCTCAAAGGCGTGGACCGACGCCGCCAGCCGCGGGTTCGAACTGCTGCTCGAAGGCGGGCATTTGAAGTGGTCGCTCATCCGGTTTTGGCCAGGCGACGCGGCCTCCATCCGCACGCTCGCACCGATCAAACCGGGGGAATGGCTGCATGTCAGCGTGAGTGCTGACGGCTCCGGGAAGGCGGCCGGCCTCGAGATTTACGTCAACGGCAAGCCCGCGAGGACGGAGGTGCTCAAGGACAACCTTTCCCGCGACCACAATCCGGGCCGCGAGAACATCACCATCGGCGAGCGCATGCGCGACCGCGGGTTTAAAAACGGGCTTGTCGACGAGGTCCGGGTGTTTAGCCGGAGGCTTTCGGACTTGGAACTGGAGGCGGTCTTTGCGCCGGCTACGGCTGCCGCGCTCTGGCAGAAGCCTGTGGAGGCGCTTTCCTCGCAGGAACGGGAGCGGCTGCAGGGGGTGTATTTGGGACAGCACGAGGAATACGCCAAGGCGCTGGAGACCCTCCGGGCGGCCCGGGCCGAGCAGCTCAAGTTTCTCGAGAGCCAGAAGGAAATCATGGTCATGCAGGAGCTGCCCAAGCCCAAGAAGGCGTACATCCTGGGGCGGGGCGAATACGCCCAGCGCGGGGAGGAAGTCTTTGCGGGAACGCCCGCTGCGCTGCCGGCCTTTCCGAAGAACGCGCCCCCCAACCGGCTGGGACTCGCGCAGTGGCTCACGGCGCCGGAACATCCCCTCCTAGCGCGCGTGACGGTCAACCGCTTCTGGCAGGGTCTTTTCGGCCGGGGCCTGGTGCGCTCGGCGGAGGACTTTGGCAGCCAGGGCACGCAGCCGGAGTATCCGGAGCTGCTCGACTGGCTGGCCGGGGAGTTTGTCCGCTCGGGTTGGGACACCAAGGCGCTCTTTAAGACGATCGTGCTCTCCCACGCCTACCGGCAGGAAAGTACGGCCGCCGCGGACCTGGTGACCGACGACCCGGACAACGTGCTGCTGGCTCGGGGGCCCCGTTTCCGGCTTTCAGCCGAAGCGCTGCGCGACACCTTTTTGTTTGCGAGCGGTTTACTCAGCCCGAAAATGGGCGGCGCGCCGGTGAATCCATACGAGGCGGCGGACGCCTTCCGTCCCAACGCCCCCGACAAGGGCGAGGGCAGCCTGCGCCGCTCGCTTTACACCCGGTGGCGGCGCACCTCGCCCCCGCCGGCCATGATGGCCTTCGACGCGTCCCGCCGGGCCGTCTGTTCTGCCCGCCGCGAACGCACCAACACCCCCTTGCAGGCGCTGGTGCTCCTCAATGGCCCGCAGTACGTCGAGGCCGCGCGCGTGCTGGGAACCCGCCTCCACAAGGCGCATGGCGGCAATCTGGACGTCATGATCGAAGAGGCCTTCCTCTCCTGCCTTAGCCGCCCTCCGGATGCGCGCGAACGCGAGATCGTCCTGGGCCTCTACACCGACCAACTCGCGTATTTCCGCGCCCATCCGCAGGAGGCCGCCGCCTTGCTCAAGGTGGGACAGGCTCCCGCC
>CAMCIN010000118.1 GCA_945874745.1 Akkermansia muciniphila
CTGCTTAACCAAGTCTGCGACCTGAAGGACGGTCAGACTGCTCAACTGATCTACGAGTGCGTTTGTATCGGACATATTATGCTTTTGGTATCGTCGCTATCCGGAGCTCCGGAGCAATTAAGGGGAAGGGCCCTTCCCCCGACGAGGAACCGGTTGGTTTTTGGTTTTGAGCGGGACCCCTTGGCCCCGATTCTTCCACCAGCGTGAGCTGGCGAAAATTTCAGACCAGCCGGGGCGCCAAGGAACGCCCCAGCCTGGAAAATGACAGTCTTACGGACTAGGCAGCAGGCTCGACTGCCTCTGGCTCGGCAGCCACCTCGGGCTCGCCCGCATTTGCTTGGTCGACTTTTGCCTGGAGAACACGCGCCAAAGAGGCGGCGGGCTCGTTGAGGACACGCACCAACTGTGTGGCGGGCGCCTGGAGCACTCCAAGAAGGGTTGCCAGCAACACATCTCTGGACGGGAGATCGGCAATCGCGTTGATCTGTTCTGTGGAGACCACCAAACGATCTACGATCCCTGCACGAAGCGCGGGCTTCTTAACCTCCGTGGCAAAGGTCTTGACGACCTTCGCGGCGGCAGCGACATCCTGATGGCCTGTGACGATCGCCGTCTGGCCACGCAGGTCACTCAGTTCGGGCAACCCAGCATCGGAGAGGGCCCGACGCAGGAAGGTGTTTTTGACAACGTGGAACTCTGCGCCCACCGCGTGCAAGCGGTTACGGAGTTCCGCGAATTGGGGCACTTTGAGGCCCGTATAATCGGCGACGAAGAGGAACGGCGAGCTGTTTAGACGCCCTGCGATATCTTCAACAATATTGGCTTTTGCGGGATGCATTTGAAGGGTCTCCGTTAGAATTTCAGGTAAGGCGTCGCATCCACCCGGAGACCGGGTGACATCGTGGCCGCGAGAGTCAGGTTTTCAACGAACCGGCCTTTTGCGGAAGCGGGACGTGATTTCACCACCGCATCGATGACTGCCACGCCGTTGTCCAGCAGGGCGGCTTCGGAGAAAGAGAGCTTCCCGACTGGCACGGAAATATTGCCATTCTTGTCCAACTTGAACTCCACCCGGCCCGCCTTGACCTCGCGCACTGCTTTCGCCGTGTCATCGGTGACGGTACCGGTCTTCGGATTGGGCATCAGCCCGCGCGGCCCGAGGACCTTGCCCAGCTTACGCACTTCGGTCATGCAGGCCGGAGTCGCGATTGCCACGTCGAAATCTTGAAACCCGCCCACGCACTTCTCGATCAAATCTTTGTAGCCAACGTATTCGGCCCCTGCCTCGCGGGCAGCCTCAGCGGAAGCGCCTTCGGCAAAAACGAGAACCCGCACCGACTTCCCCGAACCATGGGGCAAGGGGCAAGTGCCGCGGACCATCTGGTCGGACTGCCGTGGATCCACCCCCAAACGGAAGGAGAGCGTCACGGTCTGATCGAATTTTGGGGCCGGGAGGGTTTTGAGCGTACTCAAGGCCTCGGCAAGAGCGTAGGGCTTGAGCGCGACCACTTTCTCTGCGGCTGCACGGTAACGTTTTGATCTGTGAATTGCCATAAGGTAAATGCAGTGCGATCGGCGCAGACTTCATGTCTTGGCCTCCTGCGGGTCCCGAACTAACGGGTGGGGTAGCATGGTGGCTTGCCCCCCCTTTGCAAACTAATTCAATGCCACGATGGGTTTTTTTTCGTCCGCTTGATGAAAAACCTCAGCCACCCACCCAAACTGCTGCTTAAGAGCAACTGCAGAGAGGAAACCCGCACCACGGGCCTCTAATTTTTTGTACGAAGCCGCCTCCCAGTCCAAGATATTCTGATAGAGGTCTCAGCTTGAGTCACCCCGAGGGACGATTAGGCTGCTGAATATGGTGCGTTCCCCTTTCCTTTTCGTCCTTCTCGCATTTGGCGCTGTCGCGGTTCTGATGTTTGCGCTGCCGAATCTGTCGAACGTGCGAGTATCTGCAGGGTACGCCAGTTACGTCTACTCGAAGCCGATCGTGGGGAGGAGCACATTCAAGCAGGTGATATTTGGCCCCGCCTCAACGGGACTGAGCTGGAGGCTGGATGGCCAAAGGGTTTCCACGACGCCGTTTACGTACTCGGAGAAGTTTGAGTCCGACAACGCGATTCTCGGCAAAGACAAGCTTCCCCTTTCCAGCCAGGCCCACATCGTCTGGAGACTCAAGCCTGACATAAACTCGGTCCAGCGCTTCATGGAGGAGTTTGGGGGCTGGGAAAGCTCGGCGGATCCGGATAAAATTGCGAAGGAGTCCTATGATCAGTTCATCAGGGAACCCTTCCGCACGATCACCCGGTCGGTGGTTGCCCAATATAACGGGCTGGACGTGAACGAGTCTCTGCCTGTGATTTCCCGGGAGATTGAATCTCAGGTGAGAAGTCTTCTGGAGAGGACCCCGTTCGAAGTCATGTCGGTGGTGATGGGGAATTCCTCCCCGCCACAGGCAGTCATTTTCGCGATTTCGGCGAAGGTGGCTTTGAATCAGACGCTTGAAATGAAGGCGGTCGAGGAGCAGATCGCCGAGAAGAACATCGCCATCGAGCGCAAGAACGGGGAGGCAGCGGGAGCACGGTTTGCTGCCCAGTCAAAGGAGCAGGCGAAGGCGATCACGGAACTTACTGCGGTGCTTGAACCCCTTTATATCGAGTTTCTCCAAGCGGAGAACATCAAGGGCGCAGACCGGGTGTACCTCCCCATCGGGGCAGGGCCGCAGTTGGTTCTTCCACTCAAAGACGGGCCAAAGGGTAGCCCTAAGGAGGCGAACCCTGCTCCAGACCTCCCCGTTTCCCCCAAAGCTAGCCAGCCTTCGCAGCGCTAATGACACTGCGGTCCACGGCAGTGGCCTGCTGCCCACGCCAGTCTAAGCCGTTGTTTTCAAGCCACACTCGGATTTCCCCCACTGAGAAACATCTGCCCTCGGTGGAATGCATCAGAAGTGCGGAATACTGAGCCACGGGCAGCGGTCCACGCTTATCCGCGTCCAAAAAGGCGTCGTGCAAAAGCAGCATTCCACCGGGAGAAAGCGCCCTTGCAGCCTTTGAGAGAAGGGCGGCCGCAACAGGATCATCCCAATCATGCAGCACGTTCGAGAGAAGGATCACGTCAAACCCTTCAGGAAGTTCATCCTCGAACATGTCTCCGGCCTGTACCGACACACGCTCTGTACAGCCCCGCTTCTCAATACAGCGGCGCGCGATTCCATCCACGGGCGGACGCTCGTAAACCGTTGCCCGCAGGTGCGGATGAATGGTCGTCAAAGCACACGCGTAAATTCCTGAACCTCCAGCAACGTCTAGTACGGAGCGATGCTCGGAAAGGTCCACCTTGCGAGCCAGTGCCGGCGCCAAAAGAACCCCACGACAATCCATGGCGGCGGTGAACTCGTCGGCAAAGGCGTCCGATTCCATGGCCTTCGCCCAGGAGGCGAAGTGATTGCTCCCCCAATTCGCTGGCTTCCCTGTTTGCAGCACCTGCAAAAACTCCTGCGTCTGAGGCCTTTTTTTGAGGGTCTCGTAGTAGGGCCGCAGGCACCAGGGTGAACCATCCACCAGGTGCTCACGGGCTCTGGGTCCCAAATGATACACTCCGCCAGCCTGAGTCACCAGGCCCATGGCAGAACACAGAGTCAGCAGAACGTCCGCTGGGCGGGTCTGAATCTTAAACTGCACGCAGATCGCCCCCAGGGTCGACGGATGGTCGGCCAGCCAGGTGAATAAATTTAGGTGTGACACAGCCGCCCCCAGCAGGTCCACCGCCATCAAGCCGTCCCTCAACCGGTAGAGCGGAAGCGGGTCGGTGATCGGTTCGTCAAGGAAAGGAGAAAGGCTCATTTGGTAAAACTAGAATCCCGCGGCTAAAAAAATCTCCCCCGCGGGACTGCACTGTCGAATGGGCCCGAATTCCCGGCGCGCCTTGATCAGCGCCCTTTCTGCGGTCCACTGGCTTTGATCACGCGAAAACCATAGTTGTCGCTTTCGCGGTCAGGCATCGAATGAATCCGGCAGGAGGACAGTAGGCTCATCTGCAGCGCGCCCTGAGAGAAGGACGCGCCACGTAGGACGCGGGAACGGGCCTTCGTGTTCCAGGTGTCCATACACCACTGCCAGACGTTGCCGCCCATGTCGAAGAGCCCATCCTTGTTGGGCGGGAAGGAACCGGCCGGTGACGTATGCGAGAAGCCGTCCTCATAACCGGGGATGGCCACCTCGGCTCCGCTTTCACGCCCGGTGTAGTTGCCAACTCCCTTGGGCGGCGGCCACTGCTTGCCCCACGGATACTGGTCTTGCACGCTCATGTCCCTCATTTCAGGGGTCTGCCCGCGCTCGGTGGACAGGCCAACCGCCTTGCTCCATTCCAAGTCGGTGGGCAGACGGTAAGACTCATTCGGCCCCAGAATCCCTGCGGCCTGCTCCTTGTCTGTCAACCATTTGCAAAATGAAAGCGCATCCGTCCAACTCACCATGACGACCGGATGATCCGGACCCTGGGTGAACCCGGGGTTGCTCCAACTGGTCTTGGGATAGCCCGTCTCCTTGATGAACTGAGCGTAATCTTTCACCCGTGTCACATTCGTGGAGAAGTGCACGTCTCCCACAGGCACGAACTTCATGCCGAGGCTGTTTTCGAAGACGGAAGGCTTGGCAGCCTTGGCTGTTTCCTGAACTGGCGCTGCCGGCGGCTCGGGCTTAGCCGCTGCGAGGGGCGGTTGCTTCGCAGGTGCAGGTACAGGTGCAGGTACAGGTGCAGGTGGCGCTGGAGGTGCTGCTGGCACCGGTGGTGGTACCGCGGCCGCGGCGAGGGCGGCGGCTTTATCCGCCTTGATCCGCTCAATTTCCTCCAACTCCTTCTTGGCTAGAGCCTCCTGCTGCTTGATGGACTCCGCCTTTTTTCTGGCGGCCTCCAACGCTTGTTTCGCCGCAAAATCAGGGTCTTCCACGGGTGGAACCGGCGGTGCTGGGGGAGGCGGCACATTCGCCGGAGGAGTATTCAGCGCCACTGGGCCGGTAGAGGGAGCCGGCGCCTTGGCCCCAGGCTCAACGGTAAGGGGCGCCGGGGCGTTGAGAAGCTCCGCATCCAACGCATCTGCGGGGGCGATTTTTGTCTTGGCCGGAGCGCCTGGGCGCAGAGCTGTCAGCTCTGGAGTGCCTGGGGCGGGCGGCGTCACAAACTTCAGGTCCGAATCGGCATCGGCGCTCTGCACTGGCATCGGCCTCGAGATCACCGGTTCGTCTTCGTCGAGGTCAGCCGAGGGCGTTTCAAGAAAGAAACTGGCACCGAACCAAGAGCCCACCACGCCTGCCGCGACGAGCAGCCCCACGAGCACCGTCTTTCTGGATCCCTGCTTTCGTTCCGGCGGGAAAGAGGTGAGCAAGGGGCGAGTGCCGGGCGCAGAGACCCGCTCATTGGTAGGCGCGGGGTCTTCTTCGTGGTCAAGATCCTCCTCAGCGACCCCCATGTGTTCCGGAGGAAGCTCTTTCTTTTCAGGAACCTTTGCTTCCGTACCTGCAACTGCGGCCGCCGCGGCTGCGGCCGCCGCCCGTGGGGAAACTTCCTTTTCAGGCTCCGCACCACCACCCATGCCAAGCCTCTGTTCGAGGTCAGCAACGCTCACAGGGCGTTCAGCTGCATCCTTCGAAAGGCTCAGCGCGACGGTTCGCTCCCAGTTTTTGAAAAGAGCCTGCCCGTCACGGTTGAGTTTGTGCCTGAGCTCAATGACCCCGGGAGGCCGCTCTGAACGCACCTGCGCCTCAACGTCCACACCCTCCACCACCCGTTTGCCGGTGAGCAACTGGAACACGGTGGCACCCAGAGCATAAATATCGTCACTGACCGTGGGTGCCGCGCCGTCCAAAACCTGCGGGCTTGTGTACGCCAGATATTTCCCCTCCTTGACACCCGCCTTCCGCAGTGCGTCCACAATGGCGCGCCGAGTTCCAAAGTTGGAGAGCATCAGGCGGCCATCTGCAGAAAGGATCAGGTCGGCCGGACTGAGGTTCCGGTGCAGCACAGGAACACTGTGCACGTCCTTGAGTGTGTCCAAAACGGTCTGCACCCAGGACTGGATTTCATTGGATTCAAAAAAACCAGCCGGGGCCTCCTGCAACTGGCGGGCTAGAGACTCGCCCTCGTAGGCGTCGGTGACAACCGCCGCCCAATCGGGTCCTTCCAGAAGCTCGTGCACCCTGAGAATGTTGGGGTGAATCAGTTGGCGGGTTTTCCGCACCTCTTCCTTCAAAGCGCCACGCAACTCTTGGTCCGCAGCCACCTCCGCAGGGACAAAATGGAGACACACCTGCCGCCCCATGACGTCGTCCTCAGCCAACCACACAGGAAACTCGCCCAGAGCGGTCGGAATGACGCTCCTCAGGGTAAAAGTCTCTGCGATCCGCTGGCCGACTCGGAGATACTCCGGATCAAAGCCTGCAGTGGACGGGGCGCTTGCGCTGCCTGAAAGTTCGTTGGGCATCTGTGGAACTGCTAAGGTGGACGACTGGGGAGATAAACTAAGCCATAACCCTCCGGCTCGGAGTTCCGGACTCTCCTCCCGCCTCGCTCAAACCTGCCTTCTCCGGCGCTTCTCTCTGTCCCTGCCTTCGAGGGACGGAACTGAGACTAGAACTGAACCGATTTGAACGTGAGTGGAAGTTAACCTCCGGGAGAGCCTCAGCCCTGCCCTGCCGCTTGCGCGAAGGGAGGAGAACGGCTCTTAGAATCAACATGTTGACCGCTACTCTTTTTCCCGTCAAATCGCCAATAGGAAATTCCCTAAATCGGCCCTGCGCCCTAGATTGGTTCTGGAGGGAGCGCAGCTTTTTGTGCAGCGTCGGCCCCCAGCCTTTCTATGGATTCAGAAACCTCTGACGAGTATCTCTACAACGGGGTGCAAATCACCCACGTCGACCAGTTCCTGCAGTACGCTCAAAGCGCGGGCGCCTCGGACGTCCACCTTTGCAGTGACGCCCAGCCCTCTTGGCGGCGCCATGGAAACCTCGAGGCCATTTTCCCCGACGCCCCCCTGCTCAGGGCCGGGCACGCGCGCATGCTGGCGCAGAGCTTTCTCAAGCCCGACCAACTCCAACAACTCGACTCCCGCGGGGACGTCGATTTTGCCTACGACTCGGGCTACGGACGCTTCCGCAGCTCCGTCGTCCGCCAACGGGTTGGAACGGACCTCGTGTTCCGGGTCATTCATTCCGGCCTCCGCTCCCTCGCCGAACTCGGCCTTCCGGAGAGCCTCAAGTCGCTGACTGAATTCCACAATGGCCTCGTGTTGGTCACCGGGCCCGTTGGCTCAGGAAAGTCCACGACTCTTGCCGCCTTGATCGACACCATCAACCAGAACCGCTCCGATCACATCATCACTCTGGAGGACCCGATCGAATACCTGATCCCCTCCGCCCTCAGCCACGTCACACAGCGCGAGGTGCGGACCCATACAAAGAGCTTTGCCGCCGCTCTGCGCGGAGCACTCCGTGAAGACCCCGACGTTATTATGGTCGGCGAGATGCGGGACCTAGAGACCATCCAGCTGGCCATCAGTGCTTCGGAAACCGGGCACTTGGTCCTCGGCACCCTGCACACCGGCAACGCAGCGCGCACGCTGGACCGCGTACTGGACGTCTTCCCCACGGACCAGCGCGACCAGATCCGCGTCATGGTTTCCGAATCCCTGCGAGGCATCGTCTCCCAACAGCTGGTTGCCAGAGCGGACGGCCAAGGGCGCGTCCTCGCCCTCGAGGTGCTCACCAACAACGCGGCAGTCGGCAACCTGATCCGGGATGGCAAGACCTTCATGCTCCCCGGCGTCATCCAAACCGGGCGCCGACAGGGCATGAAACTCCTGGACGATTCCCTCATGGAACTCCTCCAGGCGGGTACCATCACCTCCGAGGAGGCCTACGCCCGCTGCGAACAAAAGGCGCTTTTCCGCCAATTCCTCACGGCCTGATCCCCTTTCCCCCTTCCGTTTTTGTATGGCATACATCGACCAGTTTTTTCAGGTGCTCGTAAGCGCAGGAGCCTCGGACTTGCACATGGCCCAGGGTTCTCCACCCAAAATCCGGCAGCACGGCGGGATGGTGCCCATCCGTCCCGAGCCGCTTTCGGAGGAGGAGATGGCCTACATGATGAGCGAAATTAGCGGGCCGGAGCGCTGGGCAAAGTACCTCGAACTGGGCGACCTGGACTTTGCCTACCAGATGGACGCCAGTTCGCGTTTCCGGTGCAACTACCTCAAGCAGGCACACGGGTTTGGCTGCGTCTTCCGCATCATCCCGACAAAGCTCATGACCCTCGAGCAGCTCGGAATCCCCGAGGTGGTAAAGGAGTTCGGCAGGCTCCGGGGCGGCATCGTACTGGTCACAGGTCCGACCGGTTCCGGGAAGTCCACCACACTTGCGGCGTTGATTGACTTCATCAACACCAACTACGCCAGGCACATCGTGACCATCGAGGAGCCGATCGAGTTCGTGCACCCCAACAAGCGCTCCATCATCACGCAGCGCGAAGTGCCCGAGCACGCCCCCTCCTTCCCCGTGGCCCTCAAAGCGGCACTGCGCGAGGACGCTGACATCATTTTGGTCGGTGAAATGCGCGACCTGGAGACCATCAGCCTCGCCCTCACCGCTGCGGAAACCGGAATGCTTGTCTTCGGCACACTTCACACCAACAACGCCCGCAAAACAGTCGACCGGCTTATCGACGTCTTCCCCGCAGACCAGCAGTCCCAGGTGCGCACCATGCTCTCCAACTCGCTGCGCGGCGTAGTGGCGCAGGTGCTGATGCGCCGGGTCGACAAACCGGGACGCAAGGCCATCAACGAAATCCTCATCGTCAACCCTGCCGCAAGCGCCATCATCCGGGAAGGTGCCACCCAAAAGCTCCAGGACGTCCTCGTGGGAGGAAAGGCCGAAGGCATGCAGTTCATGGACGACGCCATTTTTGAGGCCCTCAAAAGCGGGATCGTCGGCCCGGAAGAATCCTTCATGAAGGCCACCGACAAAAACCGGTTCAGGCCCTTCCTCCCGCAGGACGCAAAAGTCCACTGACGTTCCCGCGTCCGCACCTTGCCTCCCCTCTATCGCGAGGGGGGGACATTCTTCGCGGGCGCCTGCCAGACGCGGAGGGAGTCCACTTCGAAGAAGTTCGGAAACACGGTGGTTCCATCCGGCTCGCCCGAGGGGCCAATCCGGCTGCTCACGCCGTTGCTTAAGATGACGTACATCGGAATAGCCGGCACGTGTGCCCCGGTAGTCTCGCGCTTGACTACCCCGTTCTGCGTCCACACCGCACGCCCCGGCAGCCAAAGCAGTCCGTAGGTGTGCCACCCACTCTCGAAGGGCACATCGTCGTTGGCCCCGCTGTCCCAATTTATTTCCGGAAAGTCCCCGTGGCACAGTCCGAGGTGCATCATCCTCCGGCCGGCGTAGTATTCGGCGACGTCAAATTCGGGCGGCCACTGGTGGCTCTGAGGCATCAGCCAAAAGGCGGGCCAGACGCCGGGGCCGCCGGGGAACTTCGCCCGAATCTCTATGTAGCCATACAGGAAGCTGAACTTGTCGTGGGATGACACCATCCCAGAGCTGTAGTCGTAGGCCCCTGGCGGATTGTCCCCCTCGACGATTCGCTGCTCGGCGCGGAGTCGCAGCAGGCCCTTTTCCAAAAGGACGTCTTCGTCACTCAAATAATTGAGATAACTGTCGTTATGATAGCGATCTCCCCAGCGGCCGAACACCTTGAGACTGGTGCTCCAGAGATCGGCGTTCAGGAGGGGCTTTGAAAAGTCCTCCTCCAGCGCCAATGCAAAGCCCTCGGGGGGAAAGCCGGGCTCCGGTTTCACTACACCAAGCTCCGCAGCCTTTGCGCCAACAGGCTCCGCCTTTGCGCCAACAGGCTCCGCCGGTGCGCCCACAGGCTCCGCCTTTGCCCCCAACGCTTGTGCCTGAGCCGATGCCGGCAACGCACTCGTCGGCACTTCGGCAGCCACCGGAGTTAGACTTAAGAGTGTTGCAGCAGGGGCCGCTAGGCAGAAAAAAATCCGGGACACATCGGCCTTCATGCGCAACCTATAGCGCGACCATAGCTGGGTGACACCTTTGTTTTGAACATTGCGAAGCTCCCGAATCTCGCTATTTTCCCGCATCCGCCCCCTGGGCGGCCCGCTCTTTTACCATCCCACCATGTCCAGCCACCTGCCGCCCCGACCTGTCTCCTGCGCCACCCCGTGGAGGGTAGCCGTTGTTGCAAGCCTCTACAACCCAGCCCTCGTCGACGGGTTGGTCACCCATTTTCAGGAGGAGCTGCTGGCCATTTGTCCGGCCGCCCAGGTCACGGTGTACCGCGTGCCGGGCTCCTTTGAGGTGCCTCTGGGAGTGGAACTCGCAGCGACAAAGGGAGGGGTAGATGCGATTGCCACCTTCGGCGTACTCCTGCAAGGGGCGACTGCACACGCCGCCCTCGTCGCACAAACCGTCACGGATGCACTCATGCAAATCTCTTTGCGACACCACATTCCAGTCCTGCACGAAATTCTTCTCGTAGAGAACGAAGCCCAGGCGGCCGCACGCTGCGTGGAGCCCGACCTAAACCGCGGCACCGAGGCAGCGAGGGCGGCAGTGCGCATGCTCCGCGCAATCCATACGATACGGGAGCAAGCCTCGCCTAAAACAGGGACTGTAAACCACCATGAATGAACCCATTCCAGCTGCGGGCTCCGTGCCGACGTCCCCGGAAGACCCCCTCGTCCTGCCGCAGACCAAAGCCGCACTGCGCCCCCAAGCCGGGCTCCGCAGGGAGGGGAGGGAGGCTGCAATCCAGTTCCTTTTCCACCTGGATTTCCAACCCCCAGCGCCCACCGACACTTCTCCGGATGCGCCGACCGCAGGGCCCGTCCCAGATGCCGATTTCTGGAAACTGCGCACCGGCGCGGAAGATCCCGACGAACTTTCACCGACGCCTTCCCGTGCCCCGATTGCGCCGAAGGCCAGAGCCTTTGCGGAAAGCCTCGTCCAAGGGGTATGGACCCACCGGGAAGAACTCGACGAACTGATCACCAGATTCTCCAAGAACTACCGCCTCTCCAGGCTTGCTGCCGTGGACCGTAACATCCTGCGGCTCGCCGTCTACGAGATCCTGTACAACAAGGAGGTCCCTCCAGTAGTAGCCATTAACGAGGCCATTGAACTTGCCAAGGAATACAGCTCGGAGGAATCCGGGCGCTTCGTCAACGGCCTGCTAGACCGCATTCGCGCCGAGTCCCCACGCTCCCCTCGTCAAGCGCTCCGAAGCAAACCGGAAGCTTAAATCCCCCACCCGAACCAACCCTCGTCCCCGCAAAGCTCATGGCCTTTGGCTTCCTGAAATCCATCCTCCAGAAATTTACCGGCCGCCCCGTGGACTGGGAGGAACTCGAGGAACTCCTCATCCGTTCGGACCTGGGGGTGCCGATGAGCATGAGGATTCTCAAGACCCTCCAAGCGCACCCCGAAAAGATGACAGCAGAAAAGGTGGTGGAGGTCGCACGGGAGGAGATCGTCAAGATTCTCCCCAGGGACCAGCAGATGCTTCGTCCGCTTCCCGACCGGCCGAAAGTCATTCTGGTTGTTGGGGTCAACGGAACAGGTAAGACCACCTCGACCGCAAAGCTTGCCCACCTGCTCAAGCGGAAAGGCCACTCCGTGATGCTTGCCGCCGCGGACACTTTCCGCGCCGCGGCAATCGAGCAGCTCGAGGTTTGGGCCTCCCGAATCGGGTGCGAAATTGTAAAGGGCGCCTACAACGCGGACCCGGCTGGCGTCTGCCACGACGCCTACCGCGCCGCGGTTGCAAGGCAGACCGATTTTTTGATCTGCGATACGGCTGGGCGGCTGCACAACAAATTCAACCTGATGCAGGAGCTCACCAAGGTGCGTCGCGCGATTGGGAAAACGGACCCGGCCGCACCGCACGAAACCCTTCTGGTTGTTGACGCTACCACCGGGGGCAACGCGCTTGTTCAGGCCCGCGAATTCAAGGAAGCCACCGGCCTGACCGGGGTCATCGTCACCAAACTGGACGGATCGGGAAAGGGCGGCTGCATCGTTGCGATTCAAAACGAACTGGGAATCCCTACCCGCTTCACCGGCACGGGGGAACGTCTCGAGGATATGGAATTCTTTGAGGCCAGACGCTTTGTGGAGCAGATGCTTTAGCAACAGGCCGTTTTTTTCGGGGCGGCGCATGGCAACTGCCACTGGCTGCGCGGTTTTCAGACATAAAAAGCGCGTTGTATTCTGCCGCGTATTAGGTGCAATCTTATGGTTTCTTGCGTGTGAAGCTTGACCCCCAGAGGCGAGTCTGAGCAAAAC
>CAMCIN010000119.1 GCA_945874745.1 Akkermansia muciniphila
CCCTCCGGCTACCTGCTCTCCCGCACAACCTTTCCCGGCAAGGCTCTGGTTGAGGCCGTCCTGGACATCCCCATCGTGCTTCCTCCGATGGTTATCGGGCTTTGTCTGCTGATCTTTTTCCAGACGCCCATCGGCCGCCTTTTGGAAAAAGCCGTACCTCTGACCTACACCGTCTACGGGGTGGTGCTCGCACAGCTTGTCATCGGCGCGGCATTCGCGATCCGCACCATGCGCGGCACCTTCGACCACCTGTCGCCCCGCCCGGAGGCCGTCGCGATGACCCTGGGCTGTTCCCGGGCGCGGGCCGTCTGGTTGGTGACCCTGCCCGCCGCCAAACGCGGAATGTTCGCCGCGGCGAGCGTCGCGTGGGCGCGGAGTCTGGGAGAGTTCGGACCGATCCTGGTTTTTGCCGGCGCCACGCGCATGAAAACAGAGGTGCTTCCCACGACTGTCTGGCTGGAATTGAGTGTGGGCAACCTGGAGGCTGCCGTGGCCGTGAGCCTGCTCATGGTGGTCTTTGCCGTCGGGGTGCTCGTCGCCGTACGCAAAGTCGGCGAACGCGTCTGAGCCCTTTTCTCACTCCCCTTCCTCCATTTTCTCGATGATCCGTTTTGAAAACATCTGCTGGCGCGCCGACCGGTTTGAGCTTGGCCCGGTTTCCTTCGGGGTGCCCACCGGTGCCTACGGGGTCCTCACCGGCCGCACGGGCTGCGGCAAAACGACTCTGGCCGAAATCCTCTGCGGCCTGAGGGAACCCGCCTCCGGTCGAATCTGGATCAACCACTCCGAAGTCACCCATCTGGAACCCGCCCGCCGGGGCATCGGGTATGTGCCCCAGGACGGCGCGCTCTTTCCGACAATGACGGTACGGGAGAACCTCGGCTTTGCGCCCCGCCTCAAGCGGGAGCCCCGAGAGGAAACCGCCGCTCAAGTCGAGCGCCTCGCCTCGCTCCTGGGCATCGCCCAACTCCTGGAGCGCCGGCCCGAACACCTTTCCGGAGGCGAACGCCAACGCGTGGCCCTGGGCCGGGCACTGGCCGCAAAGCCCGCTGCGCTCGTTCTCGACGAACCCCTGTCCGCTCTCGACGAACAAACCCACAGTGAACTGGTCAGGCTGCTCAAGGACGTCCAGACCGCTCTGGGGCTCACCGCCCTGCACATCACCCACCACAAACAAGAGGCCGCCGCCCTGGGCGATTCTCATTTCCACCTCGAAAACGGGACGGTCACGGAAGTCCCCCGGGAGAAAGGGGGACTCAGATCATGAGCGCCGAGGCACACCTCCCGGAACTCAACCCTGAGGAACTGGCCGCATACGCCTGGCAAATGGACCTGGCCGGTTTGGGTGAGGCAGGGCAGCGAAAACTCAAGGCCTCCTCAGTGTTGATCTCCCGGGTCGGCGGAGTCGGCGGGATCGTGGCGCTCCAACTCGCCGCTGCGGGTGTGGGAAAGCTGGTTCTTGCGACGGGCGGAGTCCTGAAGCCTTCCGACCTAAACCGGCAACTGCTCCAGGCCGACCACCAAATTGGAACCGTCCGCATGGAAAACATCGTGCGCAGGCTGCGGGAGTTCAATCCGCGGCTGGAGGTCGTCGGGATCGCGGAGAACGTCTCCAAATCCAATGCCGCCGGACTGGTGGCCCAGGCAGACCTGATCGTGGACGCGGCCCCCCTGTTTGAGGAGCGCTTTGCGTTGAACCGCGCGGCGGTGGCCGCCCGGAAGCCGATGGTCGAATGCCCAATGTACGCCCTGGAAGCGCAACTCACCTGCATTCTGCCCGGGCACACGCCCTGTCTGGAATGTTTCGTGCCGGAGAAACCGCCGGAATGGAAAAGGCGCTTTCCCGTGCTGGGGGCGGTCTCTGGAACTGTGGGTTGTCTGGCCGCTGTCGAAGCGGTGAAGCTCCTCACCGGCATCGGCCGCCCACTTGCCGGGATTTTGCTTACCATGGACCTGGGAACCATGGAGTTTCGACGCCTGCGGCTCGCCCGCAGAAAGGACTGCCCAGTCTGCGCATCGGTCTCCCCGCAGCCCAAACCCATTTGAAATCGTTGAGGCCGCCCTCCGCCTCAAAGCGCGCCGAGCGCAGCCTGAACAAAGTCGCGCATCTTGAACGGATCTTTCCTGCCTGGGGCGCTCTCCACACCGCTCGCCACGTCCACCGCATAAGGCCGCACCAAACGGACGGCTTCCGCCACGTTGTCTGGCTCAAGGCCCCCAGCCAGAGTCAATGTCAGGCGGGGAAAGCGCGAGACCGCCGTGGCAGCCAACTCCAAATCAGCCCGGGCACCCGTGCCTCCGTAAGCCCCAGCAACGGCCGCATCCAGGAGCACCTGACGGGTCCCCAACAGGGGAAGCCGGTCAAGCTCGTCCCGTGAACGCGGACGCACCGCCCGGATATGAGGCCGCCCATCGGCTGAATACTGCGCGCAAAAGCCGTCGGATTCGTCCCCGTGGAATTGGGCCACATCAATGAAGGGTAACGCCCCGAGCCGCAGAGCCTCCTCAAGCGTGTGGTTCACGCAAAGCACCACCTTCGTCACAAACCCGGGCAAATCCCGCAGCCACGGGGCGGCCGCGGCGACATCCAGATGCCGCTTGCTGCCCTGCCAGGCGTTAAAACCCAGAGCGTCGGCCCCTGCCAGGATCGCGGCCTCTGCATCCTCGCTGCAGGTGATGCCGCAAATCTTCACACGCACCCTGCCTCCGCTGCACGGGGATCCAGCGCTTTCAGAAACGGTCAAGGGGATGGTGGCGTTGGGGCGAGGCGGATTCATTTCCACTAGGGGTCAGGTCAGGGACGAGAAGTCTTACCCACAATGGAACCATGGTAGTTGATCCAGTGCCAGTGTCCATCGTTGGTCCGGAACCTGGTGGAAAGGGCCCAGCTGACAATCGCGACACAAACAGCGCCCCAAAGCAGCCCCTTGCGGTCAGGCAGCGTCGCTGCCGGCAGCCAGGTCGAACTCCCCAAAAACAGCACGCCGTTGAGCAGGCACATCGAAAGCAAAAGGGCCCAAAAAATGTAGCCCCCGCTAAACCCCAGCCGAAGCACCCCCGGGCGCACCGCTGCGTTCCAAAAACCTATCCACAAGGCCGCCAAAACCCAAAACGCCCACCCGCCGCCTGCTGTCCCCGCCGCCGCCAGACAAAGCGCTGCCACCGCCCCCACCAGCACCCACCGCCCCAGAAACTCTCTCATTAAGCAGACTTAGCGCGCTGCATAGCTGCGGCAACCCAGAACCGCCACAAATACGAATCTCCACAGCGTTCTTGCCCACCCGCTAAATGCTCCGCACAGCAGCGAGGATGAGCGCCCCCGCCGTCCCAGTCTGGCAGGATTATCTGGGCGCAGCAGAGTCATTCTTGGCTCTGTAACGCCTCTCTGAAGACACACGCTGCCCGTTAATTAGAACCGGAGCTTTCCCCTCCCAAGGGGTGGATCGCCGCCACCGCCCCCCACGCACGGCCTTTCCCTCGCCACCGGAACCACCCGTGAATTCAAACGCGTGCACGGGTTGCAGCTGTAATGCCGAGGGAAAATGGGGCGGAGGTTAAATCCTGACAAAAGCGATGGGAATTTCCACTTTCCATTACACCCGCCAGGATACAAACCACTCTGATTGCCATGAGAAAAACGAAGTGTCTCCGGCGGAATCTCGCCGCCCTGCTGCTGTTCACATCAGCCAGCTTTCTTTCCGCCGCCCCCCCCCAGTCGCCACTGCGGCTTTCGCCAACCGGGATCCCCGTCCGTGGCAACCATTTTCACAGCGATGCGGGCCTCACCGTCATGGACTGGAACCACGACGGTCTGCCCGACCTGCTCTTCCACGACACGGGATCAATCGGCAGCGTGACGATCTACCTCAACGAAGGGACGCGGGCGGAGCCGCGATACGCTCGCGGAATCTGGCTGCCCTACAACTGCACCGAGACCGCGCCGACAACGATCGAGCACGTCATGGCGCGGACGTTCTGCGATTTGAACCACGATGGCCGGCCAGACATGGTGCTCTACGAAGGCCGTCTGCGCTACCTGCCCGACATCGGCACGCCCCTCGCGCCGTACTGGTGGACCATGTGGCCCAACAAGCCTTGGTTTTTTCCGGGCACTCCGCGGATGTGCCAGGAGAACACCCGCTTTCCCTCAGGCCCCGAGAGCATGTTCTGGAACAAGGGGGTGTTCCCGCGGCAGGTGCTGACCATGACCGCAGCCGACTGGGATGGCGACGGTCTGGAAGACCTGCTCGTCTGCCGATTCAAAGGGGAGGCGCCGGGACTCACGTCGGTCCATCCGTCCGACACGGGCGAGAAATGGACGCCTTGGATGACGGCTAAGATTCCCGCAGGCATCCCTCCGTCGCCTGCGTTCGCGGCGGCCCCGCCGCCTGCGTCGCCCGCCCTCTTGGCCACGGCTCCCGAACGTGAGACCGTCTTCTACAAAAACGTCGGCACACGCACCGAGCCCCACTTCGACGCCGGAGTCGTGCTCAGCGACGCCCTCGACGCGGCGATCGTTGCCCCGAATCCGACAGTCGTCGATCTCGACGGCGATGGCCGTCCGGACCTGGTCTCATGCGAGACGCCGATCCACCGCAACGCCTTCCGCGTCGACTGGCCGACCCGCCCCGACCTCGTCTGGTTTCGCCGTGAAGGCGACGCGTCGGATCGGCTCGCGAAGGCCGAGTCCGTGAAGGACGCGGACGGCCGCGCAATCCCGGCAGGCGTCGCCGCAGTGTTCCACGACATGCGGGGCATCGGCGTCCGCGACCTCCTCGTGCTCGATGGCGGTGATCAAGGCGCGGTTCGTTGGTACAAAAATCTGGCCTCAACCGACCGGGAACCGATGCGCTTGAGCCCGCCCACGGTGCTGCGCGGCAGCGCCTTCCCCCGCTTCGAGCGGTCGTACCAGCCGACAATCACCGACTGGTTCGGGAAGGCTTCCCGCGACCTGATCCTCTTCGGCGAGACCGACTCCCACTGCAAGTTCTCCCTGCGTCGCGCCGCGCTGCTCCGCAACACGAGCGCTCAGGATGGGCCCTGCTCCTTCCGCATGGAGGGCTTCTTCAATTACCGCGGCAACCCGGACCTGATCCCGGTGACGGAGGAGTCCCATCAATACGACCGCTACCGCTCGGCCCTCGCCGTGGTCCCCGGGGAGCAGAAACGGTTGCTCGCCTCGGTTGGATCGAAGCTCTTCCTCTTCGACCACCTTGCCAAGGATGGGTTCACGTTCGAGCGGATGCGGGCGATCCCGCTGCCCGGCCAGACCAACCGCATGAAGGGCTGGCAGGACATCCCGATCGGAAAGCCGCAGCCGGTACAGTACGTGCGAATCTCCAACGATGCCAACGGCATGGGCAACTTCAACGACGGACACCTCCACCTCGTCCGCCTGGAACTCTTCGCCAGTGGCAGGAACATCGCGGCACCCGAGGCAATCGAATCGGTCACCGGAACGCGGGACGACATCAACAAGAAGCCGATGGTCGTCCGCCCGATGAACATGTTTCATCCCGACAACGCCGACACCGACACCGAGCTGCGGGCGACGACGTTCGGCTTCTACCGGGGCGGCGCGGTCATCAAGCTGAAAACACCGGCGGCTCTCGAGCGAATCCGGTTCCTCCTCTCCAACCGCCAGACCGACTGGTACAATCAGCTCGACAGCTTCCTCTGGCAGGGCCGGTTGCTGCGGGTGGGATTTGAGGAGAACGAGATCTTTTACCATTACAAGGTCGAGGTCTCGGCCGACGGCAAGGAATGGACGGTGGTCGGCGACCGCACCCAAAACGACCGGATCTCCGTCTTTCCAGAGCCCGTCGACTGGGACGGCGACGGCCGTTGGGACATCCTGCTGGGCACGACCCGCGCATTCTGCAACTGGCCCAGCGCCAAAACCTTCACGCTTCTGCGCAACACCGGGACGAACGACGATCCAGTATTTGAGCAGACCATTCCCATCGCCGACGAGGCGGGCACGCCACTGGCCGTGAATGCGCATTGGCACGACCAATTCGCCATGCACTGCGGCGTCAAGGCCCTCGACCTCGACGGCGATGGCCTCCGCGACCTCGTCATCGAGGGATTCACCCCGAAGAGCGAACTGCTCTTCCTGAAGAACGTCTCGCCCGATCCGCTGACGCCCAGGTTCACGAAGCCAGCCGTCGTCAATACGGCGGCAGGCGGGAAGTTCGAGTTCACAGGGCGCTTCCGGTACTTCGACGTCGCTGACATGGATGGCGACGGCCGACCGGACGTCGTCAACTGCGACGCCGGCATGCCCTTCGTCTTCAGCGGACTCGCCCCCAACGCACCCGCCCGCGTCGAAGACCTGCGCCCGGTGGCGGTGGAGGGTGGCGGGCTGAAGGTCCGCTGGAGTGTCCCCACGAGCAGACCTGCGCGGTGGGAAATCCGCTGGAGCGACCAGCCGGAAATCGGCGAGCAGCAGTGGGCGACCCTGCCGGTGCAGCGGGGCGACTATGCCGCCCACGGCGAGGCGACACAGGAGGCCGTGCTATCGGAGCTCCCACGAGGTGCGCATTACATCTCCATCCGCTCCTTCTCTGCGGTCGGCGATGCCTCGGCGGTGTCACAGAGCGTGCCAGTTGCGGCCCCGCCCGCGACACTGGTCGTTCTCCGCAACGGCCCCGTCGATGGCGACTGTTTCCCCGACTACGCCGGCTGCACGGCCGCCACCATCGCCGCCGCGCAGGAGTCGCAGCCCTTCGATGGCCGCGAACGCTTCGAGGCGCGCACCTGCGAGGGCAGCTGGGGTTCGAAGCCCAAAAAGAACGAGAAACTTGCGATCGTCCGCTTCGAGAAGCTACCGCCCCAGCCGGTGCGGCGGGCCGTGCTGCGGCTCTGCGTTAATCACGTGCCGCTCGCGCTCTCCGGAGCCATGGAGGACCGCATTTCGGTCAGCCTTCTGCCGGCCGAATCGTGGGGACAGGGAACGACGTGGCTCGACACCGGCAAAGGAAAGCCTTGGGCGGGCGAGCACGCGACCCGCGGCAAGTTCGTGTCCTTCGCAGCCCCGCGCCGCAGCATCACGCCGATGCCGTGGATCGAATGGGACGTCACGACGGCGGTCAACGCCGCCGCGGCATCCCCTGCGGCAGCCATCGACCTGCTCGTACGCTCGGAATACCTCGGCCACTACACTTCGCTCGTCGGCCACACGTTCTTCGGCACAGAGTCGAAGGACGTGAAGCGACGGCCGCAGCTCCTGCTAGAATATGGCCCCTGAGCGGGGCCGTCCCCCGTTCCGCCCGTTTCCGGCACCGGGCGTGTGAGCAAACAGACGGCAACCGCATCACTTGAGGAGCTCAGGCAGCCTCCGCTGCAGCGTTGCCAAAGGGGGAATTTCCAAAGCCGCCTCGCCATTCGGATTGCCGGAGCGCGGGTGCATGACAAACGCTCAAGGGTGTCATCCCACTTGTGAACACCCCCGCGTTTCCCGGAGGGGCGCAGATGCTGCACCAATTTGCCTTCTCCTGCCGCAGCTCACCGAGGAACCCCGCCGACCGGAAGGCCGTGCTTCCCGTTTGCTTCCCGGTAAAGCGTCGCCAGCTGTGTCGGCGTGACAAAGACCACGTCCGGACCTGCGTTCTTAACGATCTCGTCCACGTCCTTCGCGTGAAACGTCCAGCAATGCACGAAGCCGTTTACAAAAGCGGGCCGCTTTCTACCGACCTGCTCACGGATCTCCCCCATGAACCCGGTTCCGAAGTTCCGCCACGTTGTCACTGCGCGGAATACCGGCATCCCGCCGGGCAACGCATAGGTGAGATTCCCATAGCCGTTGTGCCCCGAATAACACCCCATGTCCGCAAAGAGACTGTGGCAAAAAGGAAGCGCCTTCGCGTACTCCGAAAGGAAGGCATCTTCTCCGTGGACCGTGCGCACCGTCCTAAGTCCTAGTGGGGGAAGAAGTTTTGCTGTCCACTTCAAAAAGCCAGAGAGCACCTCCGCCTTGTTTGTGTAGGCTTCCCCCCAGTGGTCTGGCTGCATGTAACTCGCTCCGCTGACGTCGGCGATGAACTCCGTAGTCGGTGTGGCGTGCTGATAGTACCACTGGGCCAAACCGGGCTGGAGCTCCAAAATTGCCGGCCCGATTCCGAAGGCTAATGGAAATTTCCCGTGGCTGGGGCTTTCAAAGTATTTCCTGAAAAACAAGTGCCAGGCGTTCTGGTTGTCTCCATCCGATACCGCCAGAGCGACATAGATCTTGTCCTTTTCCAGTGCCGGCGCCGGCGGTTGCACGGGTTGCTTGAGCTCCGCGAGCCTCACCCCGCTCAGGACGCCCGCGTTGAGCATGTGGTCTGTACAGATCAGGCCCTTCCCGTACCGGCTCGCGAGCGCCACCCCCGGAGGCTCTCCAATCCCGACACCCTCCCCTGCCGCCGGAAAGCCAAAGATCGGAATATTCACGGGCATCTCGGAAAACACCCGCGCAACCGCCCTCTTTTCCGCCCCCCGGTCTGCGCCCGGATAATCCTCCTCTTCCTTCCCGCAGATCCAGAGCATCGGGGCCTTCCACTGGTAGGCATAGGCGAAATTCCCCCGCGTGAGGCGGCCCGGATGCATGTAGTCGCACAGGTGCTGGTTAAGCCGGTCTTTGTAGGTGGTCCACAGCCAGTCCAAACCCTCGGCGTAAGACTGGAAACGACCGCGCAGATCCATCCGCACCTCCAATCCAAGCCGCTGCGCCAACTCCGGAGAGGTTACAATCCAGTCCTCGCACGCCGCCACGTTCACCGCCAACAGATCGCCACGGTAGAGGGCCGGATCCGCGATGACAGCGCCTTTGATCACGTCCTTGTACTTGGCAAACAAAGCCCTCCAGTCGGTCTCCTCACGGAAGCCGTCGATGAGCCCCTGCTTTTGATGCCAGTCCAACCAAAAGCGGTCCGTCTCCGTATGGACCAACCAAATCTGCGGCTCCGTACGACACGTCAACCCCTGCAGGCAGGTCAGCGCAATCCTCTCTTCTGTGCTGAGTTTGTTCAGTGGAACGACGCTCAACTGACGGGCCGGGGGCTTCGACTTTGGCACAAAGGATGCCCCCCAAGGCATGGGCGACTCCACCGCCACCAACCCACCCGGCAATGGTCCTGGGAGCTCCCTTTCATTCAGACCGGCAAGCCTGGCTTTGAAACTTTCCGCAGAGATCTGCCCCTTCTCCTGCAAACACCAGAGGACCCCCCGGGTCAGAAGCTGTGTGGCCACAAACACATCCTTTTCCTCCTCGCCTCCCAGCATGTGCCCAAGCCACACGTCGCACGCGCCAGAAAACATTTCGCAACGGTGCCGGATTAAGGCCGCGGCGGGCTGAGACGCCTGCCCCGGTCCCACATTTGTGAAAAGCGGCAACACTTCGTCCCGAGGGTCCAATGTGCCAACATCCAGCCACTGGCTCCGTGCCTCCGTGCCGGCAAACCACTTTTCCGGGAGGGAGAGCACGTTTTCAGGCACCTTTAGCGTCCACTTCTTGCCCGCCTGCGCGGACTTGAAACCGCCCGTGCCGATTCCTTCCTCCCGATGGACAAACAAATTCTTGTGCCCAAGGTCAGTCCACTTCCCGCCCACCTGCTCACAGGGATGGGAAAAAGGCACGCCACTGAGCACAAAGCTCCCCCCTTTTCGGTGAAACTCCTGAAGGTTTGCAAAGGCAGCCTTCGGAAAGACATTTCCGCTCGCGAGCACCAAAACCGAGGAGGCGGCTTCCTCCAAAAGCGAGACGCTCTCGAGTCCTTTTGCATCCACTGCGCGCGCTTCCACCCCTGCTTCATTGAGGGCGGCGACTATCCTTTTGGCGGAAACGGGTGCGGCCGAACCCGAGCGCGGAAAATGGGCTTCGCCAAATACCAAAACAGACTCCCTCCCCGACACTGAAGCCGGAGAAAGCACAACGATCGCTACCAGAAGGAAAAACACTCGGAGGGAGGCGCACATCCGCTAAGGATGACATACTGCCCCCCGGAGGGAATGTCCGGAGTTTTACCGACAAGACAATGGGCCTCAGAAAACCGGGCCCCTGCGCAAAGCCCCCCACAGGGGGCGCGCCTCCCCCATCCGCCCCACCGGTTATTTCGCCTCCACGACTACAATCGTCGCGGCGTGCTTCATCGCAGGGCTCTTGATCAGCCTGAAGCTTTTGCGGTCAGGGCTGATGACGCGAATCACCGCAGAGAGGCATTCGCTCACATAGATTGTCCCGTCGGCCATTCTTGCGAAGCCGGAGGGCCAGTTGAGAAGTTCTTCCTTGGGGCCGTCGACTCCGCCGTACTTCCAGACGGTTCCCCCAGCCGCATCAACCTCGATGAGAAAGTAGCCTTTCTGGCCGGCGCCGGCGCCGCTGGAAATCAGCGTGTTCCCGTTTTCGAGGCGCTGGGCGAGGTAGGGAAAGGGCACTTCATACTTCCAGACGATCTCTTTGGCTGGGTTGACTTCCAGCACGGCGTGCTTGCCGGACGCGCAGATGAGGATGTTGCCGTTGTCGAGGGCTCGCACCTGGCGCATTCCAGCCTTGTCGGGGACTTCGTACCGCCAGAGGACCTCCTTTGCAGGGTTGACGATCAGCACGGCGTGGGCGCCGTTGTCGGCGATCATGGTGTTGCCATTGGCAAGGCGCTGACAGGCCTCGGCGCTCCGCACAACGGGCGCACCGACTTCCCAGACGATCTGCTTGTCCGGAGTCACCTCCTGAACCGCGCCGGGATTGATCAGCACGTTCCCGTTTGGAAGGAGTTGCACATCGTGGGCGTTCCGGTTGGGGAAATCCCAGAGGGGCGTGCCGTCTTCCTTAAATTTGACCACCTTGCCGGTGTTATGATCGGCGGCGTAGATGTGAACCTCGGCGCGCGCAGCGGTTGCGGCAAGGGAGGCGACAAAAAGAAGTGCGGCTGCTTTGAACATGGGAAGTTTTTTAGTGGGGGCGTTTCTATCGGCCACGAGGCTGCGGCGCAGTGCGCCACTCCGCAAGCCTTGGATCTGGGGGGCAAGCGAAGGGACCGCACCGAGAGCACAGAGTAAAAATGCGCTCGAAAGATGAAAAATCAGATTCTCCGCTCCTTTTATAGGCAAAGACCCTACGGCGCCGCGGGTAGACCCTTATGGCATGTCTCGCCTTCCCCCAAAGCGCTTCCTTACCGTCACCAGATTTCACGCCCGGTTTCTTTCCGCTCTGCAGGCGGTTTGCTGCCTTGCGGGCGCTGTTTCCGGTCTGGCGCAGGAGGCCGTAAAGGACGCCCCGCCACCGGCCCAGATCAGTTTTTTGAACGAAATTATGCCCCTGCTGGCCAAGGCTGGCTGCAGCGCCGGGGGGTGTCACGCCAAGCCGGAGGGGCAAAACAACTTCAAGCTCTCGGTCTTCGGCTACGACCCTCAGTTGGATTTCAACGAGATCGTCCACGACGCACACGGTCGCAGGCTCTTTTTCGCGGCGCCCGAAGAAAGCCTGCTTTTGCAAAAGGCCACCGGGAGCGTACCCCACGAGGGCGGCAGCCGCTTTACGAAGGATTCCGATGTCTACAGGAAGGTTCTGACTTGGATTGCGCAAGGGGCTCCCTTCGACCCGCCGGACGCCCCGCGGCTCAAGGAAATTCAGGTCACCCCCAAACAGCCCACTCTCCAGCCCGAAGGGGAGCTGGCGCTGAAAGTCACCGCTGTTTTTTCTGATGGCAGCCGCAGGGATGTCACCGCGTTGGCGCTCTACGCATCCACGGACAAGGATCTGGTGAGCGCGGAGGAAAACGGTGTTTTGAAAGCGGGCCAAATGCGGGGCGAGGCAGTGGTGGTGGTCAACTACATGGGGTCCGTGGATGTGGCCCGCCCGGTGATTCCGCCGGCAAAGACGCTTTCTTCCGCGGATTTCACGCGCTTCCCGGTCCACAACGAGGCGGACGCCCTCATCCACCGGCGGCTGCAGTCGCTGGGACTGCTGCCCTCGGAACAGTGCTCCGACTCCGAGTTCATTCGTCGCAGCGCCCTCGACTGTATCGGACGGCTTCCCACCGCCGAGGAGGCGGGCGCATTTTTGGCGGATCCGGCTCCCGACAAGCGGGCCAAATGGATTTCCAAGATCCTTTCAGACCCCAATTACGCAGACCACTGGGCGGTCAAATGGGGGGACCTGATCCGCCCCAACCCCTCCCGGGTGGGAGTCAAACCTGTGTTCCTGCTGGATCTGTGGCTGCGAGACGTGTTCCGGCGCAACGTGCCGTACGACGCGCTGGTGCGCGAACTGCTCACAGTGCAGGGCAACTCGCACCAGTCCGGCCCGGTAGCGGT
>CAMCIN010000120.1 GCA_945874745.1 Akkermansia muciniphila
GATGTTGTTCAGGTTGCTGATCCGCACCGGCACCGGCGTGGGGGAAGCTACTTCGGAAAGCGGCAAAATGCCCCCCATCGAGTCCGCGGTCGCGCCGGGTGAGGCGGTCACGCGCAGGTCGCCCTTGGGGTCGCCGATCAGAGTAAAGGCGGTCTGCTTGCCCGCAGGACCCCCACCGGGAAGGGCTGCCAGCGGCCGGGGGAAATCGCCCACGTGCATCAAATAATGGCAGTCGCCCACTCCTGAACGGGTGGCGTCCCGCAGGCTCAGCGTGTACTCCCCGGTTTTTGGGGCGTTCACCGAGAAAACGGGGTTTCCTCTGCCAAACGGGGTGCTTCCAACGGTTTTGAGTACCTTGCCGTCCGGGGTGCGGACGATGAGCTCCGGATCGTAGGGATTCTGGGTCTGGAGCTGCATCCCAATGACTTCCACGCTGAAACGCTGTCCCTCGGTCAGGTTGACAATAAAAGTGTCCTCATCTTCCCCCTGGGTACGGCCGTAGACCGTGGTGTTCAGGGAAAGAAGCTGGGGCTCAGGTGGAGCGTTGGGATCGACCACCTTGGGTGCGGCTGGGGCTGCGGCAATTGGGGCCACTGGTGCAGCGGCAGGGGCGGGAGTGGCTGCTACGGGAGGCTTGGCTGCGGGTGCCGTAGGGGCGGGCACAGCGGCGGTCGTCGGAGCTGGCGCAGGGGCGGCCGCCACGGGAGCCGGTGGCTGGGGGGAGGCTGCGGCTTTTTCCGCGGCGAGCTTCGCCTCGGCTGCCGCTTTGGCGTCTGCCGCGGCCTTGGCTTCCGCAAGTTTCGCCATTTTTGCTGCCTTCGCTGCCTGCAGGGCGGCGATGCGGGAAGGACTGTTGACCACCTTTGGGTAGGACTCCTCTACCAAGGGGAAGGGCGATACGAAAAAGATCCGGACGTCGGCCACTCCGGATTGGGTGACGACCCGGCAGGTGTGTTCGCCGATGTCGGCGTCCGCCGGCACGCGGATTTTGACGGTGAACTGGGTTGCTTCCACCTTCACCGTGGTGACTTCAAACCCCGGGGAATCAAAAAGGATCGTGCGTGCGTCCGCAAGGTTGCTGCCGCGAAAGACCACCTCTTGCTCGGTGCCGCGCTGAGCCGCTGCCGGATAACACGAACCTACCCGGGGCGTGCCCGCGAAGGCAGAGGTGCAGGGAAGGGCCATTGCAGCCAGCGCCATCCAAGGGGCGGCGACCTTCAAAAGAGTGGAACGGTCCGGGGAGCCGACGGGGTTGCGTTGCATGAGGGGAGTGCGGTTGCTGGCTGTATGTTCAGACAGAGGCGGGGACGCGGACCATGGGGCGATGGCTTTTGGTAAAAGCTGCCTGCTGAATCCGCGTCCCCGCACTCAGGGTTTTAAGACTGCTGTTCCTTCCGTTGGAAAGGGTCTGGAAGGACTAGGCGAGGAGGTCAGTCATCACCTGGCCGTTCTTGACGATCGCTGCGGGGCGACCCCCGGGAGCCATCAGGTTTTTATCCGGCCGGATCCCCAACTGGTTGAACACAGTGGCTGCCATGTTCTCAACCGTGAGCGGGTCGGTCTCGGGTTCGGCGCCTGTGGCGTCGGAAGACCCGTAGATGAGACCCTTCTTGAAGCCGCCCCCTGCGAAAGCCACCGAGAAAACACGCGGCCAGTGGTCGCGTCCGGCGTCCTTGTTGATTTTGGGGGTGCGTCCGAACTCGGAGCTGACCATGACCAGCGTCTTGTCCAGCATCCCGCGCTTTTCCAAGTCGGTAATGAGGGCAGCGTAGGCCTGGTCGAAGGGTGCCACGTTGGTTTCGATCGCGCGGGCGATGTTGTTGTGGTGGTCCCAACCGCCGAAGGTCACGGAGACGACGCGGACGCCGCTTTCGACAAGACGACGGGCCATGAGCATCCGCTGACCGGCCTGGGTGCGGCCGTAAGCGTCACGCATTGCGGCGGGTTCCGCTGCAAGGTTGAACGCCTCGCGCGCCGACTGCGAGCTGAGCATCGCATAGGCGGCGTCGTAGAAGGTGTCCATGGCGCGCAGGGCGTCGGACTGTTCCAGATACCGGAAATGGGAGTCGACCGTATCCAGAATGGAACGGCGGCGGTCAAAGCGCTCCTGGGACACTGTCGTGGGCAGCGAAAGGTCGCGCACCTTGAAGGCGTCGGAAGAAGGCTCGCTGCCCAGGGCGAAGGGACCAAAGGCAGTGGAGAGGTAGCCGGTGCCGGCAAATTCGTTCGGCTGGTTGGGCACGCAGACGTAAGGAGGCAGTTGGTTGCGGGAACCCAGCTCATGCGATACGACCGACCCGATGGACGGGTAGGCCAGCGCGGGCGAGGGGCGGTACCCCGTGAACATGTTGTGGGTGCCGCGCTCGTGCGCTGCTTCGCCGTGGGTCATCGAACGCACCACGGTGAGGCGGTCGGCGATCTTGGCCGTGTTCTTCATGAACTGCGAAAACTTCACGCCGGGGATGCTCGTGTCGACCGTCCCCAGGGGGCCGCGGTATTCCGAAGGCGCCAGATGCTTGGGATCCCAAGTTTCTTGGTGCGCGGCGCCGCCGGGCAGGTAGATGTGGATCAAGGACTCAGCCTTCGCCGCGAGGGGCGCAAGTTCCTGGCTTTCAGCAGCGCGTAGCTTCAGAAGGTCGCCGAGTGAAAGTCCGATGCCGCCTGCGAGCCCTGCGTACAGGAATTCACGGCGTGAGGGTTTGGAGAACGGATCCGCGTGGGGAGACTTAGTCGAGTCCATGATCTTGTGGTTTTAGTGATGAAGGCTAATGCGGAGCCTCTGTTGGCCCCTATGCTTTGTCTATCCAGACACGAAAACCTTATTAGTTAATAAAGTCACTAGCTTACTTAAAATTTGGGGCGGGTGCCGCGACAGCCCCTCTTCTGAAAATCGTGGGCCGCCGGGGGGACGGACGCTGCAGAAGTTTGATTGTTCGGTTTTGTATCTAAGTATTGGTTGGCAATACTCGTCTTCCCTGCCGGATTCATACTGCTTGTCGGGCTTCCCAGGCTCATGGAACATGTTTTTATGACGCACGCTTCCTCACTCGCTTTGCTCTGCGACTTTATCCGCTTTCCCAGCGTTTCGACCGATCCGTCCCGGAAGGCGGCCGTTTCCGCGTGCGCCGACTGGCTGGCGGCCCATTTACAAAGCATCGGCCTTTCCTCTGAAGTGCTCCCCACCCCTGGCCACCCCGTGGTGCTCGCCCGCAACGTCCACAAAGCGGGCCGACCCACCGTTCTGATTTACGGCCACTACGACGTCCAACCCGAGGAGCCCCTCGCTGCTTGGACGACTCCCCCTTTTGAGCCTCAAATTCGAAACGGGGTGCTCTTTGCCAGGGGCGCCGCAGACAATAAGGGCCAGATCTTCGCCCATGTCGAAGGCGTCGCCGCCACGATGCGGGAACAAGGTGACCTGCCGGTGAACATCATCTTTCTGATCGAAGGCGAGGAGGAAATTGGCAGCGACCATCTGGAGGCTTTCCTTGAGGCGCATCGGGACGAGTTGCGGTGCGACGTCATCGCGGTGTCGGACACCGGCATGGTGGCGGCCGGGGTGCCGACCCTCACCTACGGTTTGCGGGGAATTGCGGCAATGGAGGTGCGGGTCAACGGCCCGGCCACGGATCTGCATTCGGGTATTTACGGCGGAGCGGTGCGCAATCCGGCGGTGGTGTTGGCCCGGTTGGTGGCCAGTCTGCATGATGCCACCGGGGTTGTCGCCGTGGACGGTTTTTACGAGGGCGTCCTGCCGCTGGCGGACTGGGAGCGGGCTGCCTGGGCGCGGGTGCCCTTTGGGGAGACGCAGATTGAGGCGGTCACCGGCACGCGGGCCCTGGGAGGGGAACCGGGGTTTTCTGCCTTGGAGCGGATTTGGGGCAGGCCGACGGCCGAGCTGAACGGCATTGGCGGCGGCTTCCAGGGGGAGGGGACCAAGACGGTGATCCCACGCACCGCCTTTGCCAAGCTGACCTTCCGCCTGGTCCCCGTGCAGGAACCGGCGCGCGTGCTGGAGGCTGTGGAGCGGCACCTGCGGAGGGAATGTCCAGAAGGGGTGACGCTGGAAATCCACTGCGGGCACAGCGGGGAACCGTACGTTTGCGATCCGCACTCGGTTTGGGGGGAGGCCGCCCAGCGGGCCTTGCGCAGGGCGTTGCCCGGGCACGAGGTGGCCTTGATCCGGGAGGGGGGAAGCATTCCCATTGTGAACACTTTCAAGCGGGTACTGGGGGTGGATACCCTTCTGTTGGGGCTGGCGCTGCCCGACTGTCGCGCCCACGGGCCGGATGAAAACTTCCCGGTGGCCAACTTCGAAGCCGGCATGGCACTCAACCGGGCCCTGTTGGAGGAGCTAGCCAAGGGAGCCGGCGCCATCCGCTGAGCCGGTGTGCAACCGGCCCTACCGGCGCTCTCGGCATTTTTGGCGCCCCGTGGCAGCCCACCCCTAGCGGTCCGCGATCAGATGGCGGTTTTTCCAAAGGTAGCTCAGGCCTGAGCCGACGGTGAGAACCACGGCCAGGCTCAGCAGCACCGAACCCAGGGGCTTCCAAAGCATTTGCTGGAACGGGAGCGCGGGCACCCAGCCCTGCCTCTCCCATTCGGCGAGACTGAGCAGCAGCAGAAAATAGAGGATCATGATGATCTGCCAGATCGTCTTGTGCTTGCCGAACCGGTCGGAGGAAAGCACCACCCCCTTGGCGGCGGCCAACTGGCGCAGCCCGGTGATCAGAAATTCCCTGCTTACGATGACAATCGCTACCCAGGCCGGGACCGCCGGACGGCCATCGTAGTCGAGTGCAGCGAGGCAAATGAGGCCGGTAGCCGTCAGAATCTTGTCGGCGAGCGGGTCCATCAGCGCGCCGAAATCCGTGATGAGGTTGCGGCTCCGGGCGATGGCGCCGTCCGCATAATCAGTGAGGCTGGCGAACCCGAACAAAAGCAGCCCCGCGGTGCAAGCCAGTGGCAGCTCCGCCTGCAGCACCAGCGCGAGCACGGCGGTGAGGCCGAAGCGCAGGAGGGTAAGTTTGTTGGGAAGGTTCATCTGAAAGGGCCGCCAGCTTGCACCGGGTGTGGGGCGAAAAAAGCGGTGCGGGCCCGGGCCAACCAAATGGAAAAGCCGGTTGCCGACACACTATTGTGCCGATAGCCTGCGCCTTTGCTCAATCTGAAACCCAAACCTAACTAATAAAACATGTCTGGAAACTGCGATATCGGTCTCATCGGCCTAGCTGTGATGGGAGAAAACCTAGTCCTCAATATGGAAAGCAAAGGCTTTTCCGTGGCCGTTTACAACAGGACAAGCGCCGTGACGGACAAGTTCGCCCAAGGCCGCGCCAAGGGCAAAAATATCGTTCCTTCACACACTCTCGAGGACTTCGTCGGCTCCCTCAAGCGCCCGCGCAAGGCCCAGATCATGGTCAAGGCAGGGGCTGCGGTTGACGCAGTAATCGACCAACTCGTGCCCTTGCTCGAGCCCGGCGACATCATCATCGACGGCGGAAACTCCCTTTGGACGGACACGCAGCGTCGCGAACATGCGCTCGCTGAAAAGGGCATCCGCTACTTTGGGGTGGGTGTTTCCGGCGGCGAAGAAGGCGCCCTCAAGGGCCCCTCCATCATGCCCGGCGGGTCGAAAGAAGGCTGGGAATTTCTCGCCCCGATCTACACCAAGATTTCCGCCCACGTTGACGGTGAATCCTGTTGCCGCTACATGGGCGCAGACGGTGCCGGCCACTACGTCAAGATGGTGCACAACGGCATCGAGTACGGCGACATGCAGCTTATCTGCGAGGCCTACTCCATTCTCAAGAACCTGCTCGGTCTGGACGCGGCGGAGCTCGGCCGGATTTTCACGGAATGGAACGGCGGCGAGCTCAACAGCTACCTCATTGAGATCACCTCGCGCATCTTCTCCAAGACCGATCCCGAAACAGGGACGCCCATCGTCGACTTGATCGTCGACCGTGCGGGCCAGAAGGGCACCGGCAAGTGGACGGTCGGACACGCCGTGGAAATGGGCGTTCCCCTTTCGACGATTTCCGCCGCCGTGGAGGCACGGATTCTTTCCTCGCTGAAGGAAGAGCGCGTTCTCGCGAGCAAACAGCTGGCAGGGCCGGCAGCCCACCCCTACACGGGCGACCGGCAGGAGCTTATCAACGCCGTGCGCGACGCGCTCTATGCCTCCAAGATTGTTTCCTACGCGCAGGGCTTCGTCCAGTTGGGAGCGGCTGCCAAGGTGTACGGCTGGGCCCTCAACTTCGGGGATATCGCCACCATCTGGCGCGGTGGCTGCATCATTCGCGCGCACTTCCTCAACCGCATCAAGCAGGCCTACGAACTCAATCCGGCGCTTAAAAACCTGCTTTTGGACCCCTACTTCAGCGGAATCCTCGCCAAGACCCAGGAGCACTGGCGCACCGCCGTCAGCGCCGCCGTCCTCAACGGCATCCCCGTGCCGGCCTTTGGCGCTTCCCTCGCCTACTACGACAGCTACCGCGCGGCGCGTCTCCCTGCCAACCTGTTGCAGGCACAACGGGACTTCTTCGGCGCCCACACCTACGAGCGCTTGGACAAGCCCGCCGGTGAGATGTTCCACACCGAGTGGATGCAGTAACCGACCGCAACCCCTTGCCCTCAGCTTAGGGCGGGGCCGATTGTGAGGCAGCAAAAGGACCGGTCCGCCCAGCGGCCGGTCCTTTCCTTGTCTGGGTGTTCGTCTCCAAGCGTCCCAAGCGTCTCCAAGGGACAGACACCTCGCCCGGAGGGTTCACCAGCCTCCCTGCCCGCAGGCGAAGCCAGACGCCGCGGCCCGCGACAGCCCACTAATGCAGCAGGGGAAGGTTGTGCGGTTGTTGGATCAGTTCGGCATCCAGTTCCAGAAAGTAGTCCAGCCTGCGCCGGGACTCCTCTTCGTCAATGTGGCGGGCCATGATCAGGTAGGTTGCGTAGTGGTTGCCCTCGCTTTCCACCAGACTGGCATAAAAGTCGGCGAGCCCGGGATCCAGGTCGCGCACCCCCTCGGACAAAATCTGGAACTTTTCGCAGCTGCGGCCCTCGATGAGTGCGCACACGACCAGATGGTCGATGACCTGCTCCCTGCGGCCTTTGCGCACCGCCGCCATCATGCGGCTGATCCAAGGGCTGCGGATGGGTTGTCCGAAGGGAATGCCCCGTTCCTCCAGCAGGCTGAGCACCTGATTGAAGTGCTGGAGCTCTTCGATGGCGATGGCGTTCAGGGCGCGGACTTGGCCGTACAACTCTTGGTATTTCTCCAGATTGAGCGCAGTGGTGACGGCCTTGCGCTCCAGATGGGCGTGGTCGACGAGGACTTCGCCCAGGCGGGCGCGGACCTTCGGCAGCCAGGAGTCGGGGAGAGGAGCACGCCAAAGTAACATCCCGTTCCTCTACGCAACGGAACCGCTTCAGCGCAACCGCCGATTGGCGGCACCCTGGGTCGAGGGCAAGGTTTTCGCGTTGTTTGGCGGAATGCTTCCCCTAGGCTCGGGGAGCGTTCTACTGACGCGCTCCACCCTATTCCCCCCAGCGCTCCATGAAGATTCTTCGCTTCCTTGCGGTCGTAACAGCGTTCCTCTCCACGTTCCCTCCGGGATACGCCCAAGCCCAGGGCCAGGGGGCGCGGCCCAAGAACGTGCTCTTCATTGTCTCAGACGATCTCAACAACCGCCTTGGCTGCTACGGAGATCCCCTTGTGCAAACCCCCAACCTCGACCGGCTCGCCGCCCGCGGCACCACCTTCGAGAAAGCCTACTGTACCTTTCCTTTGTGCGGTCCCAGCCGGAACTCGTTTCTCACCGGCCTCTACCCCAACAGCACCGGCATTTTCGCCAACGGCCAGATTTTCCGGCAGACGGTCCCCCAGCAGACCTCTCTGCCGCAGTGGTTCCGCCAGCACGGCTACCTGGCGGTGCGCATCGGCAAAATGTACCACTACAACGTCCCCAACTCGATCGGGACCGACGGGCACGACGACCCCGCCTCCTGGGAAATCCAGATGAACCCCGCCGGGGTCGACCGCACGGTGGAGGAACCCGAGATTTTTTCGCTCACCCCCGGCCAGTTTGGCGGCACGCTTAGCTGGCACGCCTCCCCGAGGGAGGACCGCCTGCACACCGATGGCCTCAACGCCGCCGACGCCGACTGGGTGCTGGAGCGCTGCGCCAAGGACCGGTCGCGGCCTTTCTTTTTGGCGCTGGGCTTCTTCCGGCCGCACACGCCCTATGTGTCGCCCAAGCCCTACTTTGACAAGTATCCGGAGGGAACGGTGCCGGTGGTGACCGGGGTGGAAGAGGACCAGAAGGACATTCCAGCCGCCGCTTTGGGGAGTCACAAGAAGGAGCAAGAAAAGCTGACCGACGAACTGAGGCGCAAAGCCGTTCAGGCGTACTACGCAAGCATCAGCTTTATGGACGCGCAGCTCGGCCAGGTCGTGGCGACCTTGGACCGCCTGGGGCTGGCGGAGGACACCGTGATCTTGTTTACCAGCGACCACGGGTACCATTTGGGGGAACACGGTCTGTGGCAGAAGATGAGTCTTTTTGAGGAAAGCGCGCGCGTGCCGCTGTTGGTGGTGGCGCCGGGGCTGGGCAAGGGCGCACGGGTCAAGGCGCCGGTGAGCCATGTGGACATGCTGCCCACACTGACGGAGTTATGCGGCATTGCGGCGCCCAAGTCCGCGCAGGGGCAGAGCCTGGTGCCGATGTTGCGGGACGCCTCCGCAACGGGGCGCGGCTGGGCGCTGACCCAGGTGCTGCGCGGGGCCGGCGGCGGCCGCAACGACGTGGGCACTCAGGGAAGGCGCTTTTTCGGGTACAGCCTGCGCACGGAGCGGTGGCGCTATACCGAATGGGACGAGGGCCGCAGGGGCCGGGAACTCTACGACCACCAGAACGACGCCGGGGAATTGACAAATCTGGCTGAAAAACCGGAGCACGAGGCCACCATTGCCTCCCTCACGGCAGCGTTGCGCGCGGCGGTGGCGACCACCTTTCCCGAGGGGGGGCGTGCTCCCGAGGTGAAGGACGGCCCGCTTTGGGCGCCCCGCTTTATCGAATAATTCAAGCTGCACCCAAGATTCACCCTTTTCCGCCCTTTTCTTCTCCGATGAAAATATCCGCTCCCTTTCTCCGTACCGCTGTCTTGGCGGGGCTCGCCGCCGTTTCCGCCCCGGGACTCCATGCTGCCGAAACCCTTTTTGTGGAGGCGGAAAGCCTCAAAAGCCACGGCGGTTGGTCGCTCGACACCTCCTTCACCCAGATCATGGGCTCGCCCTATCTGCTGGCGCACGGGCTGGGCAAGCCCGTGAGTGACGCTGCTGGAAGCGTCCGCGTTTCCGAGGGCGGCCCGTACCGGGTATGGGTGCGCACAAAGGACTGGGTGGCGCCGTGGAAGGCGCCGGGGACGCCCGGCAGGTTCCAGTTGTTGGTCAACGGTTCGGCCCTGAAGGCGGAGTTCGGAACGGTGGGTGCGGAGTGGCACTGGCAGCCGGGAGGCGTGGTGGAGCTCAAGCCCGGAGAGGCCTCTCTGGCGCTGCACGATCTGACCGGTTTTGACGGGCGCTGCGACGCGATTCTCCTCAGCAACGATGCCTCCTTTACGCCGCCCGACGGGGCCGCTCTCGCGGAGGCCCGGAGAAAATGGCTCAATCCCGAGGGCGCCTCGGCCGATGCCGGCGAGTTCGACCTGGTGGTGGTGGGCGGCGGCTACGCCGGACTGGGCACCGCCATTTCGGCGGCGCGGCAGTCGCTGCGGGTGGCCCTAGTGCAGGACCGGTTTGTGCTGGGTGGCAACGGCTCCAGCGAAATCGGCGTTTGGGCGCAGGGCGGCACCATGCGCGGCAAGTACCCGCACCTCGGTGAGATTGTCGAGGAGTTCGCGGACCGTTCCCCCGACAGCCCCGGGCCTGCCGTGCATTTCGTGGACGACCTCAAGGAGAAGGTCTGCCGCAATGAAAAGACGCTGAGTCTGTTTTTGGGGCACTACGTCATGGGCGTCGTGCAGGACGCCCCCGGCGGGCGCATCAAGGCGGTTACAGCGTTGGATGTGCGCACCGGGCGGGAGCGCCAGTTTCGGGGCAAGCTGTTTGCAGACTGCACCGGGCACGGCACGGTCGGAGGACTGGCGGGCGCGGCGTCTACCATGGAAGAAACCGGGCACATGGGGATGTCTAACATGTGGTACTTCCAGCAGGAGGACGCGGCGCAGGACTGGCCGCAAACGCCTTGGGCGCTGGCCCTGGAGGCGGGGGATTTTCCGAACACCCCCAAGAGCAAGTCGGAGGTTGAGGGCAAGCCGTTCTTTAAGGGCGAGTGGTTTTGGGAGTCCGGGTTTTCGAAGCATCCTCTCAACGAGTTGGAGTTGACGCGGGACTGGAATTTGCGGGCCGTTTTCGGCGCGTTTTCCGCGCTCAAACGTGGAGAGAAAGCCGCGGAAAACACGCATGCTGCCCTCAAGTGGGTGTCGCATGTGGGCGGTCCGCGCGAAAGCCGCCTGCTTCAGGGCGACGTGTTGCTGACCCAGGATGACATTGTCGAAAAGCGCGAGTTTCCCGACGGGTTTGTGCCCACCACCTGGGACATCGACCTGCACTATCCGCGTGAACAGTACGCCAAAAAGACCCCGGAAAACCCTTTCATCTCGCGCGCCGAATTCGGCAGGCACGTGGACCGCAAGAACGGTTACCCGGTGCCGTATCGCTGTTTTTACTCCAAGAACGTGGAGAACCTCTTCATGGCGGGGCGCAACATCAGTGTGACGCACCAGGCGCTGGGTACCATCCGGGTGATGCGCACCTGCGGGATGATGGGGGAGATCGTCGGCAAGGCGGCCTACCTCGCCGTGCTGCACAAAACCTCCCCCCGCGGCGTGTACGAGGCGCACCTGCCAGAGCTCATTGATCTGGCCAAGCAGCCGGGGGTCTCGCGGCGCGATTCGCTGACCGGGGAGGCGCGGCTGGACCTTTCGATCCCCAGTCTCGGCAAACTGCCCGTGGGCGCGATGAACCGTGACTTGCCTCAGTATGCCACCAAGTTAAATACCGGCAGCTCGCAACTGGAGACGTTGGCGGGAATCGTGGTGGATGATTCCGCCGCGACCTTCACCGGGAAGTGGGAAAAGACCACCCTCGCGCCCAACGTTGGCGGCAGCGCGCGGTACGCAGGCCGGCAGGCCGCCGCGGAGGCCCGCTATGAGTTCAAGGTGCCCTCCACCGGCAAATACGAAGTGCGCGTGTACTGGGCCGGGCACGAAAACCGTGCCTCCAACACGCCTTGCAGTTTGGAGCGGGCGGGCCAGCCGGCATTTGCTGCCAAGCTCAACCAGCGGGCAAACGGCCCAAAGGGGGCAACCGTTCTGGGGGTGTTTGACTTCGCCCAGGGCGCCGCCAATGCCGTCGTGCTGACGACGGCCGGCGCAGACGGCAACATCGTGGCGGACGCCGTACAAATCGTTGCCGTTCCCTAAAGGGCGCGGAGGGGCTGCTTTGAGGAGTCCGGAATGAAGCAGCCTTTCTGGGCTCCCGCGCTGGCGAGGGTTTGGCGCCTTCTGGCGCTCGCCTGTGCTGCGTGGTTGTTGCACTCCGCTCCCAACCGCTCCACCCCGCCGCTTTCGCTGGAGGATGCGCGCGCTTTTTTCCCAACGACGGCGCAGCTTCTTCCCCGCGCCGACGGTGCCTTGGCCGCGCAGGATGAGGCGGGCCAGAGCCTCGGCCTGTTGGTGACCACTGCACCCGAGGCCGACGGGATTGTCGGCTACGCCGGCCCGAGTAATTTGTTGGTGGCCCTGGATGCCGGCGGAAGCATCGCGGGCATGCGCATCCTCGAGAGCGCCGACACTCCGGCGCATGTGGACGGGCTTCAGCAGGGGAGCCGTTTTGCGCAAAGCCTGCTCGGTTGGCGGCCCGCATCCGAGCCTCCGCCCAAGCCGGAGGGGTTGGGCGGCTCGACCCTCACCGGACTCGCGCTCGTGGAGGGGATTGCAAAACGCTTCGGTGCCAAGGCCGTTTCCCTGCGCTTTCCGGATCCCCTGATGCTGGAGGAAGCCCGCTTTCTTTTTCCCGATGCAGCCGGGCTGGCGCCGGACCAGCAGCAGCCGGGCTGGCAGGCGGTGAGCGGCGCAGACGGGGCGCTCCGGGGGTACGTGGTGCGGACTTCGCCCGCTGCCGACAATGTTACCGGCTACGCCGGGCCCACGGAGTGTCTCGTTGCTGTGGCGCCCGACCGCCAGACGCT
>CAMCIN010000121.1 GCA_945874745.1 Akkermansia muciniphila
CGAAGGAGAGCTTTATCTCAACGGTCTAACGAGCCTGAGCGATGCTGTTGCGCAGGCGTTGGCGAAGCACAAGGGAGCCAGACTTTCTCTCGATGGCCTGACAAGCTTGAGCGATGCTGTTGCGCAGGCATTGGCGAAGCACAAGGGAGCCAGCCTTTCTCTCGATGGCCTGACAAGCTTGAGCGCTAGGGCCGCGCAAGCGTTGAGCCAGCACGAAGGAGAGCTTTATCTCAACGGTCTAACGAGCCTGAGCGATGCTGTTGCGCAGGCGTTGGCGAAGCACAAGGGAGCCAGACTTTCTCTCGATGGCCTGACAAGCTTGAGCGATGCTGTTGCGCAGGCGTTGGGCCAGCACAATGGAGGCAGCCTCTGCTTTGGTGGCTTAAAAAGCCTCAGTGATTCGGTGGCACAGAAATTGGCCAAGTACAATGGACAGCTTTCTCTCAACGGCCTCGCGAGCCTAAGCAATGCGGCAGCCCTAGCTTTGAGCCAGCACAAGGGAGGGCTTAACCTCCTCAGCCTGACGAGTCTGAACGATTCATTAGGGCATGTTGAACTGGCCAAAATGCTGGCCCGGGGCAAGTCAGCCCTTTGGTTTCGTTATTTGACGAGCTTGAGCGACGGAGCCGCGCAGGCGTTAGGCCAACACAAAGAAGCCCTTTTGCTCGATGCCCTGACGAGCCTGAGCGAGGGGGCTGCGCAGGCGTTGGTCCAGCACAAGAGACAACTTAGCCTTCGTGGCCTAACTAGCCTGAGCGATGGAGCTGCGGAGGCGTTGAGCCAACACAAGGGGAACCTTGGGCTCTCAGCAGAAGCTGCGAGAGGTGTTGAGCGGGTGCGCAGGCGATTAACCGGCGCACGACTCTTTGAATTTGAGGAGGGCGGCTCCTCTAAGTTCTGGGATACTCAACTGCGCGGCACTCGGCTCGTTACCCGCTTCGGGGGCATCGGCACCACCGGCCAAGAAAAAGTTAAAACATTCCCGGATGCCGCCGCTGCTGCCAAGGAACAGGCCAAGCTCATCAAAGAGAAAACCGGCAAGGGTTATCAGGAGGTGTGAAGGCAAATGATGATGTCCCACGAACACCAAATAATTGACGACGAGATCTCCCGGGCAACGTTTGATCTGCTTCTTAAAGAGCCTTTTTTCGCCCACGTGCTGGCTGGAATAACGAGGTTGGTTACTGAGCAAATTGAGAGCGTGGGGCTTCATTGGAACGGCCAGCAAGTGGTGCTCCGGGTGAACCCGGAATGGTTCCGCAAAGGGCTCGCCGCTACCCAACGCAAGGTAGCGCTTAAGCACGAGGTGCTGCACATCGTCTTCCGTCATCTCTTCCGCCCGGCAGACCGCCAGGCGGATCTGTACTCGATCGCCGCGGACCTAGTGGTGAATCAGTTGCTAGCCCCGCTCAAACCCCTGCCGGGATGGCCCACCTTGAAGATGTTCCCGGAGCTCAAGCTAAAGCCCGACCAGCCGTTGGATGTTTATTATGCCGAGCTTGCGGCACTGTTGCGGCAGATGCTGCGGGCAGGATTTGGCACAGAGTTCGGTAGTGAAGACGAGGGTGAGGCTGCCATGGCGGGAAAAGGTAGGGCATCCGCGGCCGATTGGGCCAAGGCCACCGGCAAGCCCCAGAGCGCCGAAGCGCTAGCCGCACTACTGGCGGATCGTGACAAACGGGGTGACGACGCCGGCTGGCATGATGGTAAGGATGGCATTGGTGCCGCCGCCGGGTGTTATGCCGTGGGCAGCGTCCTCATCCGGGCCAAAGAACGCATGCCGCCGCATCAATGGGGAAGCCTTCCTGCCGCACTACTATCCGAGTTGGCGCTGGTCCTGGCCGAGCGGCAGCCTAAACTGGATTGGAAACGGATGGTGCGCATTTTCTGCGCATCCAGCGGCCGCACGAAGATCAAGAACACCGTCAAACGCATCAGCAAACGCTACGGAACCCGGCCCGGCGTGAAGATTCAACGACTGCAGCGGCTGTTGGTGGCGGTGGACACCTCTGGCTCCATTGATCAAGAGATGGTCGAGAGTTTTTTTGCCGAAATCCATGGGGCATGGCGCGCTGGGGCCTCCGTCATCGTCGTGGAGTGCGATGCGGAGGTGCAACGCTCCTACGAATACCGAGGGAAGCCTCCCACCGTGGTGCATGGCGGTGGTGGTACTGAATTTGAGCCAGTCTTTCGCTGGATGCGTCAGCAGAGGAGTTTCGACGGCTGCCTTTATCTGACGGACGGCTGCGGTCCGGCTCCGGAAACGCGGCCTACCTGCAAGTTACTCTGGGTGGTCGTAGTGGGGGAGGATAACCATAAGTTCCACGATGCAGTTGACGCCACGGACTTGCCGTTCGGCCCCACCGTCAGCCTCCCAATCAAAACACACAACTAACCCAGCAACCTGAAGAACCAACCATGAGCCATTCCCCCACCCAAGGTCCCAAGCTGGACGCCATCGCCCTTGAGCGTGTGCTGACCCACATCTTCGATAGGAATGACGCGGTGGGAGCCCAAGGCAGGCGCGGCACTCCCGTTTGCATCTGGGGCACGCACGGCTTGGGCAAAACCGAGATGATCAAGAGTTTTGCCTCCAGCCGAGGTTGGCATCTGGCCTACTGCGCCCCAGCCCAATTCGAGGAAATGGGTGACCTTCACGGCATCCCCACGGTGCATGACCCTACTCCGAATCAGCCCAACAGCGGAGACGAATACACTGTGTTCGCCCCGCCGGAATGGGTACCTACGGCCAAGGGGCCCGGTATCTTGTTGCTAGACGACGTCAACCGAGCGGATGACCGCATTTTGCGGGGCATCATGCAGCTTCTGCAGAACTTTGAGATGGTCTCGTGGCAGTTGCCGGAGCAGTGGCAGATCGTCGCCACCGCCAACCCTGAAGGAGCGGATTATTCAGTGACACCTATGGACGACGCCATGCTCACGCGGATGCTTCATTTCACCCTGACCTTTGACGCCAAGGCCTGGGCCAAATGGGCCACGGCGGCTGGGGTGGATCCGCGCGGCATCGCTTTCGTCCTGAACTACCCTGAGACCGTCACCGGCAAACGGACCACACCACGTACGCTAGCCCATTTCTTTGAGCAGATCGAGGGAATCAAGGATTTCAAGGCCGAGATCGAGTTGGTCGCCACGTTGGCTGCGAGTTTACTCGATGAAACGACGGTGGCCGCCTTTGTCTGCTTCGTGAATGACGAGCTTTCCGGATTGCTGCACCCCGAGGACATATTGAACGCCAAGACGACAAAGGAATGGCAGAAGCGCTTCCAGGAACTTGCTAAAGGGAAGGAGGGCGCCAAGCGAGTGGATCGTATTTCCGCCATCTGCACTCGCCTTTTCCTGTATGTGACGGCCGAGAAATACCGGGAGCAGGATGGGCACGGCACCAACTTCGCTGAGTTTCTGCTGCAAGAGTCCATCCCCAACGATTTGCGGGGCAGCCTGATGATGGACCTGAGCAAGCATCCATCCCCCGCCGCCAAGTTCCTGCTCAAGGACAAGCGCCTGGCGAAGTTGCTGCTCGAGAAGCTCTGACGCGACAACTGAACTGCAACCCGTGATGAAGACAAATCGGCAACCCAAAACGGCAACACCGGTGCCCGCTCCGAACGAATGGCAGAATGGCTGCATTAAGCTACCGGCCCCGCCAGGAAAGCCGATTCGAGGAAGAGGTCACGAGCGGATCCGACTGCTGGGGTCGCAATGCCCACCCAATGAGCGTGCGGCGCGGAAGTGGTTTTATGAAAAGCTGTGCGAGGAAGGAACCGGGAATCATGACGAACACGCAGACAGAGTAAACGAAGGCAGTTCCAATCCCTTGTTCCTTTCCGCCGAGGCCTATCAACTCTGGTGTGCTCACAAGGAATTCTGGATACAGGAACATCAGTCCTTCGTGACCCAGAAGAAGGCCGCTGAGCAGGATGCCAAACGTAAGATCAACACGAGCCTCAAACGAGCAGCAGCAAAGGCCTCATTCACCGCCACCGAACTCAAGGCCAAGATGAAGCGGTTGAAGGCGCTGCTTCAAGATGACCAAGGGCAACCGCTTGCACTTGAGCTGATCAAGTCGGCTGAGCCTTGGCTTTTGGAAGCTCTTCTCGCCGGGGTTACACTGCGTAAGCGCGGGCGCTTGCTTGAATGGAATTGCGGCCCTTTCTTCAGGACGTTTACTGATTCTTTCAGCGGTGAACCCGGACTTCCATTTTGGCTAACCGTGGCGCGCGCTTTGGCCGCTGGTTGCTGTCCAAAAGCGTTCAACATCAAGAATCTTTTTCACCTGGACCTAAGTGCCCGCGATGCCGTGGAAATGGATATCATAATCAGTGATGTGCTCCCACATCTCTCCGCGCTTCAACAACTGAAGTTAGGAGTGGGAACCTATGGTTTTTCGACTGCTTCATTGCCCGTCCTGCCTGTGATGTCGCGGCTGATCCTTGAGAACGTCGACTCCGATGACTTGAGTTGCAGGATAAAGATCGAGTCGTTGGACAAGCAAAGCAGCCTTGAGACCTGTGTCCTACAAGGTTCCGTTTCATTGCAGATCGATGGCAATCAGGAGCCACTTTTTGAGCGGGTCAGACTCGAAACATCAGAGAATAGTTATCAAGAAAAACCAGAAGGTTTGCGTTGCATCGCTCGCCCCCCGGAGACTTATCGTTGCATCGTAGGGATGAACATTCCTGCGGCCCGCGTACTAGTGCGGATGTGTTCCGATCACTCCAGCAACCCTGCGCCACCTCAGTGGTGGAATAGCGGATGGGCCAACCCGGATTGGTGGAAAAAGAGCGGCTATGGTCTGGACGAACACAAGACCTGCTTCGCAGATCGGCGATTGGATTTGGTCGGGCTTGTTTCCATCGACTTGGAGGTTGCCGAGGTTCTCGCCAGTGCCCACATCCCGATTTGCATTCCAGCGCCATTATTGACCCCTGAAATACTCGGACGGTTCCAGGCTTCAAAATCTGATTTTTACATTACGAAGATGGCAGGCAACGATCCGCTCTTTGCCCAGCAACTGCTCGGAACAATGGCGCGGACACTGACAATCGAGGTGGAGGGCAACCTTTCCTCAGACACAGCGCGCGCGCTTGCCACCTTTGTTGGCGTCAGCTTGACCTTGAAATTGAGTGACAGGGAGTTGGACGAAATGGCGGCTGATGCTTTGGGCAACTTCTATGGAAAACTAATCCTGATATCGGAGAAATTTGGGGGAGGAGAATTCAGTCAAAGATCCGCCGAAAAACTGATCCAAAAGAAAGGGGGACTGCAAGTCGATGGAAGTTGGAAGTTAGCCGCTGAAACCCTGAAGGTTTTGGGCGAGCGACACGATTTTGACCTCGGGAAATATCGATCGCGGTACTTTGAAAAACGGAAGGGGGACAACGGGAGATTCTGCAAGGTGCAACCGCAGTTCAATTATTCGGTCGATGCCTATGAGTTGAGTGTGACGAAGGGGAAAATTGGGGAAACCGGGCTGCCGAAGGTGGTTAGTATTCGGCGGTTGCATTACTGCAACGACTTCATCAAAAAGCTTATAGAAGAAGGCTATCAGGAGATTCCGCCCAGCATTAGCACCGCCGCCACGCCATGCTGACGTCGGTAGGTATTGGCGGTAGTGGGCAGTCGGAATCCAAGTCCTTCAAAGATGAAATCATGGCCCAAGCCCACGCCGGAAACCTTGTCACTGAGAAGACGCGAAAATGCCTCAAGGAATGACTGAGTGCTCAGTCGTCCCGATGCACGGAGCGCCCAAACCGGAATAAGCAGTGGAGGTTTGCGTGGAAGAAGTTGGTCAACCGTGAAATCCTTTTGTTCTTCAATTTCACCCGCACGCCGACATGAAAACCGTAGACTATCAAGTCTTCATCTCCTTCAAGAACAACGATGCGAGCGGGAAGCCCACCCCGGACGCTGCCGCGGCGCGCAAGGTGTATGAGGCCCTTAAGGCTGCTGAAGTCCGCGTATTCTTCAGCGAGGAGTCGCTGGTGGAAACGGGGAGGGGAGAATACGCTCGGAGCATCGAGGAAGCCTTGGAATCAGCGGAGGTTCTTGTGCTGGTGGGATCGCGCCGGGAATTCATTGAGTCCCGTTATGTGAGCGCGGAATGGGACTCTTTCTTGGAGGAGATTCGGACGGGCCGAAAGCAGGGTGAACTATTCATCATCAACTGCGGCACGCTCAAACCCGGCAACCTGCCGCTTTTTCTCCGCAAGCATCAGATGTTCAACGCCGACGACCTTGGATTAGAACGATTGGTGCAGTTTGTCCGGAGGAAGCTGCCGCAGCCGGTGACATTGGATGATCGTATTCGTCTGTCGTTGCACTGCCGGAATCCAGAGAAGAACGAGGACAAGATCTACCTCATCACGGCCCACAGCCCTAATGGTGTTGGCATGAACGTAACCGCGCATTGGGGAGCCCGGGAAGCCAAGCGGCTCGCCAGCCAACTGAAAGCTATGAACTTGCAGACCGAACCTGAGGTTCGTTCCTTGGTCGAAAAATTGAAAAAAGAGAAGGTGAGCGCCGGCTACCGTACCGTACCGCAAGCCAAGTTGCTGACACGAGAGGCTCGTGCCTTTCTTGAGGCCACCTTGGGTTTGTCGGCTGGACCTAAAGTCCTTGCCACTCCAGGAGGGGCTTGGCGTGATGAAAACAGGAAGAAACCACAGTCCAAACAGCCCAGTACGAAGCAGCCAAAGAACCCCCCGGCGAAGGTTGGAGCCAAGCAACTCCGCAAGCGGACGATTAAGAAGTAACCGCCTCGGCCTCGTTTCCAGATTTTCTCGCCGGAAGCAAAGGGGACGCACCTGTTTATTGCAGTGTCTGCCAACAAAACACTTTTATGACAGCATGGTTCAAGCGCAACGAATGGAACTTCATCCTGCTCGTGGCGGCTCTGGCGTTTGTCCTTGGTTCTCAGGGGGTTCACCAGCAGCAACTGGCAGCAGGCAAGATGATCACTTGGGCAGACGCTGTTTATTTCAGCCTCCGGCTGTTCACTTTCAGTTATGACCTGCCGGGGGAGGGGACGCCTTACGCGGTTTTGTCGCCGTTGCTGCAGGTTGCCCGCTTTCTGGCTCCCGCCGCGGTTTTCTACGCAGCGTTCAAGGGGTTCCTATTCGCCGTCAGCCAGCAGGTCAATGTCTGGCGGCTCCGCCGGTGGCGCGGACATTCGGTCGTATGTGGGGCTGGTAAACGCGGTCGCTTGTTGGCCTTGAACCTCCGTGCGGAAGGCCGCCAGGTGGTCGTGATTGAAAGAGATCCCGCAAACGAAGCCATCGGGGAGCTGCGCTCGGCCGGTGTGCGGGTGATTGTTGGCAGTGCAACCGACTCCGTCTGCCAAGAGCAGGCGCGAATAGAGACGGCCGCGCTGGTGGTGGCGTTGACGACAACTGAGGAATCCAATTTGGAGGTGGCTCTGGCCGCCAGCCGTCGAAACAACGGGCTGCCGGTCGTGATTCAGGCACATGCCTCGCGTCAGTTTGCCGAGGAGTTTGAACGGCAGCCTCCCTTCGACCGTATCCGGCAGGGTGTGCATGCACGATTCTTCGACCATGAGGCCGCCGCCGCCCGTCTCTTGGTTCAGGAGTTCGCCATTGAGCTGGTTCCGGCCCTCGCCCTGAGTGGGCGTTCACCGCGGCTACTCTTGTCGGGCGACGGAACGCTGCTGCCGGAGCTGCTGAGTGCGGCAGTGGTGCAGTGCCAATATGCCTTTGCGGGAGTACCGACGCTGGTTGTGGCCACCACTGAGGGCGACAGGGTACGTCATCGGTTGCCAGACCAGCATCCCCAACTGGGGCAGGTGGCGGAGGTGAAGCTGGTGGAATTGACGACGTCCGCTCTGGCGCGTCTGGAACTTGACAGTCTTGCTGGCGGTGCGGGTTTCGACCTCGCATTCGTGGCGTGCCACAATGACGTGGACACTTTGAGCCTGGCTCGCCATCTCGCTCAGCAGGAAGCAGTCAGAGCTGGACGCATCGTCGCTTGCCTTAGGCCCAGCGGCAACGTGATGCGACTGCTCGGCGCCAAACAGCCGATTGCGGGCGTGGAAATCCGGGACTTGGTGGAACTGGGTTGCCAAGCGGATGTGCTGGTCCATGGGGAGCTGGATCGCAAAGCCAAAGTAATCCATGAAGACTACGTAAAAACCCAAGTGGCTGCCGGGTTCACCGAAGCCACCAACCCTGTGCTGGTAGGGTGGGAAGACCTGCCTGAATCCCTGCGGCAGGCCAACCGAGCGCAGGCCGATCACTTGCCCATCAAGCTCCGCACGCTGACCGTCTCACGATCCCCTGAGACGCTGGAAGCACTTGCAGAAGCTGAGCACCGGCGTTGGATGGCTGAGAAAATTCTGGGGGGCTGGCGTTACGGAGAGCAACGCGACAACACACGAAAACGTCACCCGAGCCTCAAACCTTACGTTCAACTCAGCGAAGCGGAGAAGCAGAAGGACCGCGATACGATCCAGACTGTTGTTGCGATCCACACCAAGGCAGATGGATAATCAAACACTACTCACCGCGCTTGCCGGTACAAGCTCAAGCAGAATCAGCCGAGCGTCTCGCCGCCCGCAGACTCTCATAACAACTAGACCAGTTTAGTGGGAGCACACAAAAATGAAGACCAAGAAAGTCGGCAAACAAAAGAAGCCTGCCAAAACTACTGCCAAGAAAAAAATGGACGGCCCAGTGCAACTGCGGAAGGCGTTGGTTAAAGGCGACGTTGAAACGTCGCGGAATTTGATCGAAAAACTGAGCCTAGATCAGATTTGCATGGCGCTTTACGACGGATGTGACGGCGTGGAAGGGGCGGTGGCTTTCCTCAATGAGACGGCGGGAGATCGCCTGGCCCAGATCCGCACCCCGCAACACGTGCTTCGCGGCAAGCCGCGGGTGGTGACACTGGCCGAGGTGGCCGAGAAGTGCGGCCCAGTTTATGGTCCGTTCTGCACCTTCAGTTTTGGCGATAGGCCGGCTGGTTGGGGGGCGGCGGCCAGCGAAAACCGCATTCTGTCATGGATGGATCAGGGGCTTGGGCTAGTTGGTGACCAAACGGTCAATATCGACGACCGTTACATCACCGCCCGCCCGCTGGACGAGTTTGAAGGCGCGCTCATCGCAGGCCCGTTGGACTCGGTGGAAGTGCTGAACCTTCCCAAGGAGCAACAGGTGGTCACGTGGAAGGGGCGCCCGTTGACAATCGACCCCTTTGAACCGGCCGTGTTCCGCGAGGTTTTCAGCAAGACGATGAGGCTTCATGCCCAACTGAAATGGAGCTACGACTTCCGGTCCAACGCGGCGGCCCGCGAGGCGTTTTTGTTTTACCACAGCCACGATGACGGGGACCAACACGCGGACATTCTGCTGGTCAAGGCCATTATGGGTCTAGATGAGGAGAGTCGTGAAAAGCTCACGCGGGCGGTGGAACTGGACCCGGTAATCAAGCCTTGGGCCGACTGGATCGAGGCATGGATCGATTTCCCAGACAACATGGAGCGGATCGAGGAGTTGAAGAACACGGACCGACTGGGATCTGCCTTGGTCGCCTGCTGCCAAACTTATGTCGATCTTAAGGCTGGAAAAGTTGTGAATCTAAAACCCTTGGAATCATTCGTGGGTATGCACTACGACTCCCAATCGCCTTATCTGGGCTACCTGTTGGCCCGCGTAACGGAGATGTGCATCGGCGAAGCCCTCGATGGCAAGGACGCCATCGAAGATGGAGGAGATCCAGCCCCATACGCGCAGGCCCTTCGAATGGGATTTCGTGGGCAGCAAGCTATCGGGTGGCTGATGCATGCCATCAAGGCCAACCACAATAATTTCGTGCGCCTGTGCCTAGAGTCCGGCTTTAAGCCGGTGGGACATTTTGGACCGTGTTATCTGAACCTACTTGCCACAGCCACCAATGCCGAAAACACGGAAGCCGTGCGGGCCTTTCTGGAGCACGGCGCGGATCCCGACGAACCCTCCCACTACGGCGGTCAGAGCTCGTTGGCTTTGTGTGAATCCAATGGGGAAAGCGGTGAGATCATAAAGGTGCTCCGCGCCGCCCGGAAACTGCATGTTGCTAAAGCTGTTTGAAGTGGGTCCCGATGTTCGGACCACGGCGTAAGTTGTGGTTTTCTGGGTCTGATCGACGACAACGTGATCAGAACCATGAAGGCCAAATCGACGAGGAAACGGCACAGTTCAGCTCCCCGACTTGGAATCCTCCGTCGGCCAGCGCCCGCAGGAGGTCATTATTCTGATGCGGCATGGCGAATCTTCTCAGTTCTTTCCCCGGTAGCGAGCCACGACCTTCTCCATTTCGGGGGACAGGATAACGTGGGGGCTCTTGGCAAAAAACTTGGCGTCCTTTTCCGAGAGTTCCACCAAGCCGGTGAGGTCGATTCGCCCCTCCAGTTTGCTAATTCTCTCAGCAATGTTAGCATCCTGATCTAGGCATTTGTAGTCCTTGGTGTCCATGTCCAGGCAGCTCTTGACAGTTTGTTCTCCTCCGTCTTCGTAGAGATCCATGACCACGCCGTCCAGAGTTGTTGCGGATTTATCACTTTCTTCTTTCTCGAAGTCAGGCGGGCTGCAGGTCCCTTCGGAATACTCGTCGTTGTATTCCACGGAGTATTCCAGATCCGGGAACTTCCTGTAGAGCCCTGCTAGCTCGCCAACTTCGCCTGAGATGGCGTTATTCTGCGAGTTTTCGTTGGCCCACCCGCCCAAGACGAGTTTCGTCTTCTTTATGAAGTCCTTACGTTCTTTCACGGAGAAGCCCCAGGTCACGAAGTCCGCAGACCTCTTCAGCCCGTATTCCTTCAGGGTTGCTTTGAAGGATTTGTGCCTTTCCTCAGGGCTCAGTCCCTCCGTCTTTTTCTGCCACGCTTCGTATTGGGTCTTTTTCTCCTCAAGAAACCTTAAAAGCCGGTCGATCTCGCCGGTTTCCCCTTCGATCCTTATCGTGTAGTTGGTGTCGTTGCTCATGCTGTACGGTTAAGCTAAATAGATGTCGCAGTCGAGTGGGGTTTCGTGGGCAGCAAGCTATCGGGTGGCTGATGCATGCCATCAAGGCTAACCACAATAATTTCGTGCGCCTGTGCATGGAGTCCGGCTTCAAGCCGGTGGGACGCTTTGGACCGTGTTATCTGAACCTACTTGCCACTGCCACCAATGCCGAAAACGCGGAAGCCGTGCGGGCCTTTCTGGAGCACGGCGCGGATCCCGACGAACCCTCCCACTACGGCGGTCAGAGCTCGTTGGCTTTGTGTGAATCCAATGGGGAAAGCGGTGAGATCATGCAGGTGCTCCGCGCCGCCCGGAAACTGCATGTTGCTAAAGCTGTTTGAAGTGGGTCCCGATGTTCGGACCACGGCGTAAGTTGTGGTTTTCTGGGTCTGATCGACGACAACGTGATCAGAACCATGAAGGCCAAAGGTGGAAGGAAAACGCCGTCGGAGGGTTGCTCCAACGGCGGTGCGGGACTGGATTGGATGGGCGTGTCCACCTTCATCAGCCTGAACTGACTCCGCCACCGGTGGTACGTCGCCTCCGAAATGTTATTCTTCTGGCACACCTCCCGGATCGGCTTGCCGCCGTCCGCTTCCCTGAATGCACGGATCTTCTCCTCCGTCGTGTGTCGCTTTTTGCCCAGACTCTCTCCCCCTCCGGCTCAGTTTGGTGAGGTCACGTCACTCCATTTAGCGTTCCGCAGCTTGGCGTCGCCTCTCAACGTCCATAGCCTTGTGCTTGGTTCACCACTTCTTGAGCCACGACCTGGTGACGCCTGCTTCCTTCCAATTGATATCTTTCAGGAAGCTCTCAAATTCACCAGGTGTCCTATCTGTCTCCAACTGAGTCAAAACAGCGCACATTACGGCCTTGAGACGTTGACGCTCATCAAATAGCTCAACATACACTTCATTGTCCATGGGGTCATCAACGCAGGGGATTAACTTCCGATTCAGATGCTTGATTGGAAATCAAAACTTTTCGCCTAGCCGGGGCGGGACTTCCTCGCCGGGCTCACTCTCCCAACGGCGGAAAGGAAGCTTCTGGCTAGAGCGCCGTTGGTGGACGAAGCGTTTGACCGACGTATAGCTCCCGGCGAAGGCATGGCTTGTGACCAGATCCTGATAGATCCGTTGAGCCGAGAGGCCCTGCTCGATAGCCAAAGTGATCTCGGCTAAGTGAACCTCGCAGAGACTGCGGCGACCAGAGCGGGAGCCGGC
>CAMCIN010000122.1 GCA_945874745.1 Akkermansia muciniphila
CGGGGGCGCTCGCAAAGCCTCGCTGCCGCCCGGCTAACTATCTCCGCTCCCTCCGGGAGCGAGAGCGCCCCTCGCGCTATGCGAAACTTCGCCAACTTCGCCAACTTCGCCAACTTCGGCAGCTTCGGCAGCTTTGTATGACAAGCCGCAGATTTCTCAGTACGAACAGCTGAGTGGAACCCGTAAAAACATCTGTGGAAATCTGAGCAATCTGTGGATCCCTGCCCGCCCTCTCCTGAGCGAGTAAAAAGGTCCCCACCGAAAACAGCGCAGAACCACCCCACTGCGTTGCGGTGCGCCCGTTAGTAACTGAACCTCCGGTGCGGCTGAATCCACGCACCAGGAGGCGGTAACCCACAAAAAGCCAGTGGCTTTTTTTGGCGAAACCAGCTCTTGGGGCGGGGGAATGGCCTTGCCTAGGGTACGCCAAGCCCGCCATATTTCCCTGCTCCTCTCACCACCCCATGCAGCACCCCATCGGAATCGGCCTTGCAGGCCTCGGCAATGTTGGCGCAGGCGTTTTTAAGAACCTGCAAGCCAACCGGGCTTTGTTGCGCGAACGGCTCGGCCTCGACTTGGAAGTCAGGAAGGCCGCCGTACGGGACGTCGCGCGTCGCGCAGAGGAGGGCTTCCCGCCCGAATTGCTGACCAACCGGTGGCAGGATCTCGTCGAGGACCCCCAGATCCGCATCATCGTCGAAGTCATGGGGCGCAAGGAGGAAAGCCTCCAGCTCATCCTCGCGGCCATTGCTGCCAAAAAGATCGTCGTAACGGCCAACAAGGCGCTGCTGGCGGAACACGGTCGTGACATTTTCGAGGCCGCCACCCTGCACGGGGTGCCGGTGTTCTACGAGGCAGCCGTTGGCGGAGGGATTCCGATCATTAAGGCGCTGCGGGAGGCTCTCATAGGGAACCACATTATTTCGATCCACGGGATCATCAACGGCACCTCCAACTACATCCTCACCCGGATGCGCGAGGCGGGCCTCAGTTTTCCGGAGGCCCTCGCCGAGGCGCAGGCCGCCGGCTACGCCGAACCCGACCCCTCCTTTGACGTCAACGGCTGGGACGCCGCCCACAAGGCAATCATCCTTGCCTCCCTCGCCTACGGGTTCTGGATTCCGCCGGAACAGATTTCAGTCGAGGGCATCGAGTCCCTGACGGCGGCCGACTTCCGCTTTGCCCGGCAGTTGGGCTACGCCATCAAACTGTTGGGGGTCATCAAGGCCACCAGTTCAACGCCCGGTTCCGAAATCGAGGTGCGCGTGCATCCGACGCTGGTGCCTGAAAAACACGTGCTTGCCTCGGTAAACGGCGTCTTCAACGCAGTTGCCGTCCATGGCAACGTGGTCGGGGAGACGCTGTTCTACGGCCGCGGCGCCGGCCAGGACCCGACTTCCAGTGCGATCCTGTGTGACATCGCCGAGGCAGCCGAAGCGCTGGCCAACCCGCGCCGCAATCTGGGCTTCATGCCGCACGGTCTCTACGGCCGGTGCAAGCCGCTGGACGCCGTGCTTTCGGAATACTACGTCCAACTCTGGGTTGAAGACCGCCCCGGCGTCATCGCCCAAGTGGCTGGAATCCTTGGAGAACTGCAGATCGGCATCTCCTCGATTTTCCAGCCCGAATCCCCGGACGAGGGTGCGATGGTGCCGTTGGTCATGATGATCCACACCGCCTCCCACGCCCAGATGCGCGCCGCCCTCGAGCGGATCAACGCGCTGCCCTGCGTCCACAGGCTGCCGCGCATGATCCGGGTGGAACACTTCTCATGAGCTTCCGCACCCTCCATGATCACGGCGTCATCGCCAGATACCGGGAATTTCTGCCGGTCACCGAGGCCACCCCGGTGATCTCGCTGAACGAAGGCTCCACGCCGCTGATCCACTCTCCGAAGCTCAGCGCACGGGTCGGCCGCGACTGTGAGGTCTTCATCAAGTATGAAGGGCTCAACCCCACGGGCTCCTTCAAGGACCGCGGCATGACACTCGCCCTTTCCAAGGCGGTGGAGCGCGGTGCCCAAGCCGTCATCTGCGCCTCGACCGGAAACACCAGCGCGGCCGCTGCGGCCTATGCCGCCCGCGCCAGTATCACCTGCATCGTGCTGCTCCCGGCCGGAAAGATCGCCTTTGGCAAACTCGCACAGGCCTTCATGTACGGCGCCAAGGTCGTGGCCATCGAGGGCAACTTCGACGACGCGTTGCGTCTGGTGCGGGAGATCGGCGAAACCGAGCCGATCGCCGTGGTCAACTCCATCAACCCGGACCGTCTCGAGGGGCAGAAAACCGCGAGCTTCGAGATCATCGAAGAGCTGGGCGAGGCGCCAGACGTCCACATCCTCCCCGTCGGCAACGCCGGTAACATCAGCGCCTACTGGCTTGGCTACCAGGAGTTTCACGCCCTCAAGCGCAGCAGCCGGATGCCAGTCATGCTCGGCTTTCAGGCGGCGGGTTCCGCCCCCATTTTCCACAAGCGGGTCATTGAAAAGCCCGAGACCATCGCCACGGCCATCCGCATTGGCAATCCCGCCAGCTGGGACAAGGCCAACGCCGCGATCGCACACAGCGGCGGCGCGGTGGACATTGTTACCGACGAGGAGATCCTTGCCGCCCAGGTCTGGCTCGCCTCCCACGAAGGCATTTTCGTCGAACCCGCCAGCGCCGCCAGCATCGCGGGTCTCTTCAAGTCGCTCGACCCGGCTTCGGGACGGGCTTATGACGCGGCCCTCTTCCCCGAAGGCGCAAAGATTGTCTGCACGGTGACCGGCCACGGGCTCAAGGACCCCGACGTCGCCAAGGACAAGTGCGGCGGGGTCATCCCGGCAAAGGCGGAGCGTGGAGAGATTTTGCGGCTCATCGGAGCCTAGGACCCGTTCGCACTAACGACCTCTCACAGGCTTCTTTGGGAACGGGGGCAAGCCACAAATCTCACAGAGTAAACAGATGAGATCCAAATCTAAAAAACATCTGCGAACATCTGAGTAATCTGTGGATAAAGTAATCTGTGGATAGAGTTTCGCTCCGTCGTAGGTTGGCGAGGCGTGGCTCTTTGTGAAAGAGCCCTCAGCCCCGGCAGTGGAGTCCGGCGCCTGCTCTCAGCGGATCTTCGCGTCGGGGAGCGCCTTGCCGATACCCTGATCCAGCGGCATTTTGTCGCTCTCCGGCGGAAGGCCCGAGGAGCGCATGGCAGAGGCCAGTTCCGAGCGCAGTTCGCCCAGCTTTTCGGTGAAACGCGGCTCTGCGATGAGATTGGTCCGCTCGTCCGGATCATCCTTGAGGTTGTAGAGCTCTGCGAGGTGACGGTCGGGTTTTCCGTCGCCGTGGGGGTAGTGGATGTACTTCCAGTCGTCGGTGCGCACGGCGCGCACGTTGGGGGTGTAGGGAAACTGGACCTCGTAATTGTATTCGTAGAACCAGGACTTGCGCCACGAGGCATCCCCCTGCTGGAGAAGCGTTACCCAAGACTTGCCGTGGATGTTCTCGAGCGGGCCCGCTTTGCAAAGTTCCAGGAGGCTCGGGGCCACGTCCACCGTGAGGGACTGTTGCGCCACGACCTTGCCCGAGGCCAGCGCCGGGTAGCGCACCAGCAGCGGAATGCGCAGGCAGGGCTCGTGGCCGGTGCGCTTGTCGATCATCCCGTGCTCCCCTTCGAGCAGCCCGTTGTCGCCCATGAACACGATGATCGTGTTGTCCAGTTGCTTGGTTTCTTCGAGGAAAGCGTACAGCCGGCCCACGCTGTCATCCACGCTGAGGATCGTACCCCAGTAGCCGTGGACCATGTTTTCAAAATCCTTCACCGCCTCGGGCCGCGAATCGGGAAAGTTTTTGCGCCAGTCAAACAGCGGCCCGTAGATGCCGTGCCAGGTGGAGAGGCGTTCCTTGATCCAGGTCGGTTTGGCCTCGAGCTTGAAGGCAGTGTCCGGATAAGGAACGGCGACCTTGTCGAAGGTGTGGGCGTACTTTTCCTCGGGCGTGTAAAAGCTGTGGGGCGCCTTGTGGCCAACGCACAGGGCCCAGGGTTTGTTGGAGTGATCCTTCTTGAGCCAGTCCAGCGCCAGGTCGGTGACTACCGTGGTGTAGTAGCCCTTGATCTCCTTGCTGCCTGCCCCGTTGAGGTTCCATTCCGTGTCGAAGTATTTGCCCTGGCCCTTGTGGGTGGCGAAGTAGGAGAAGCCGGGCCGAGGGGAGTCGTTGTTTTCGCCCATGTGCCACTTGCCCAGGTAAGCGGTTTCGTAGCCGGCGTCAGCGAGGCGTTTGGGCCAGTGGGGGAGGCTGGCGGGCAGTTCGGTGAAATTGTCGCGCACCCCGTGGCCGTGCGCGTAGAGGCCGGTGAGAATGGAAGCGCGGCTGGGCGAACACAGTGAGGTGGTGCAGAAGGCGTTGGCGAAGCGCACGCCTTCGCGGGCGAGCCGGTCGATGTGGGGCGTCTTGAGGGAGGGATGGCCGGCGCAACTCATCGCGTTCCAGCGGATGTCGTCGCACAGGATGAAGAGCACGTTAGGCCGCTGGGCTGACTTGTCCCCGGGCACCGCGCCCCAAGTCGTGCCTTGGAGAAACAACACAAACAGGAGCAGTTGGAAGGGAAGCAGCGGAGAGATTCGGAGGGCGCGCATTTTCGGAATATATCCCCCCGCTCTCTGCCGTATTGTGAAGGGCGACCTGTTTCTGGTGTAATTCGGCCATGCCCGCCCTCGCAATAACCGCGGAAAACCTCGTGGAGCGTTTTTACGAGTCGGCTCCGTGCGCCCTCGGATTTGTCGCTATGTTCGACGATATCCCTGATGTGGAGTGTTTTGTAAAGGACCTGGAGGGCAGGCGGGTGCGGGTGAGCGAAGGAATCTGGAGGCGGCTGGGGTTCCGTTCCGCCGCCGAGATGGTGGGGAAAAAAGACCATGAGCTGTTTCCCCCGTATGTGGCCGACCAGTATGTACGCAGTGACAGGCAGGTGCTCGAAACCGGGCTGCCGGTGGTCGGCCAGCTCGAGGTTTGGGTCAACGCACAGGGCGTGCTCGACTGGTTTGTGGTGAGCAAATATCCGGTCCGCTCAAGGGGCGGCGGCGTGGTCGGGATCATGGGCACCTTGCGTACAGCGCCCCGCGGACAGAGGGCTTTCACTCCGGTCTCGGCCCTGGGAAAGGTGATGGAGCACGTGAGGGAGAACTTTAGAACGGGGCTTTCAGTGGCCGAGCTTGCCGCGGTGTGCGGGCTTTCCGAGAGGCAACTGCGCCGCCGCTTTGCCCAGGAAGTGGGGATGGGTGTCGCGGAGTTCATCATCAAGACGAGGATCCAAGTCGCCTCGGACCAGCTCGTGCGCACGCAGAACGCGCTGTCTCAGATTGCTTTGGAGGTGGGGTTTTGTGACCAAAGCGCCTTCTGCAGGGCGTTCCGCCAGCAGCTGGGGGTCAGCCCCGGGGCGTACCGGCGCAGGTATGCGGGGGCGACCGGTTGAGGTGGCCGTTGGCGAGGCCATGACCGGTGTCGCAATTGGGCTCCGGATCCATTGCCGTCATTCAGTCATTGTTTCGCACAGCCGTTCGGCAGGCGAGCCCCGCAAGCGCAGCCACCGGTCTCTTCAAAAACAACCGCCTGCCCCGTGAGGGACGCAAGACCGTCGGGTTGCGCGGGCCGGGGTTCTCTGGCCCCGTCGGGGCCGTCGCTCTCGTTGGAAGAGACCGGGGGCGCTCGCAAAGCCTCGCTGCCGCCCGGCTCACTTTCTCCGCCCCCTCCGGGAGCGAGAGCGCCCCTCGCGCTATGCGGAACTCTCGCTGCTTTGGGGTACGAGCCGCAGGTTTCTCAGATCGAGCAGCGGAGTAGAACCCATAAAAACATCTGCGGAAATCTGAGCCATCTGCGGATAACTCCCCGTTCCCTGGATCGTTCGCGAGCGGTTAACCCCGGGAACAGGCCCTAGGTGGTGGCAGGGGGGTGAGAAGACAGTTCGTCCTCGAGGCTTGGGAGCTCCAAGTCTATGTCGCCGGAATCGGCGGTTTGGTAGAAACTGACTTTGCCCGTTTTGACGTCCTGAAAGGCGGCCACAATGGCGAGCCTTTGCTCTCGTACCATCTTGTCGAGCGTTTGGCTTTCGGTGCGAATAGTTCGGACGGTTCGCAACACGTTGCGTTTGGCGACGGTGTCCGAGTACGCGGCGCGCTGGGTGGGTTGCCAGGTGCGGGCAGCGAGTGCCTCCATGGGGTCCACTGCTTTTTGGAGTTCAGTGAGCAACCCCTCCAGGTTTCCACAGCCGGTTGCCTCGAGTACGGACTTATCGCTTTCGAACAGGTTGATAGCGGCGCTGACTGCGCCGCAGGAGGAATGGCCCATGACCAGCAGCAACTTGGCGCCCGCAACGGCACAGCTGTACTCCAGGCTTCCGAGAACCTTGCCTCTGGCAATATTGCCGGCGATTCGCACGCTGAAAACGTCCCCGAGCCCAAGGTCGAACACCATCTCGACGGGGGTGCGCGAGTCGATGCAGCTGAAAATCACGGCCATCGGAAACTGCCCGTCGGCCGTGGCGCTTCTTTGCAGGGTCAGGTCGCGTTCAATTCTGTGGCCCGAACAAAAACGCTCGTTGCCCGCCCTGAGAATTTCGAGAGCCACCTTGGGGCTGAGTGCGGATTGCGCCTCCCGTGAGGAGTAGTCGACAAACTGGATGTCATCCTTAAAAGTATACCCTTCTTTGAAGCCGATCTTGCTGAGTTTCACCCTGTGGGCAGGGGCGATTGTCCTCCCGAAGTCTTCGATGAGGTCCAGCACATCCGGATCGACGTAATCTGTGCTGCGGGCGTCGAGGAGAACGTGGCCGCCCTGTGGCACTTCGCGCAGCACTTTTTCAAGGGCAGCCCGCTTGAAGAAACTGACCTGGTTTGGCAGTCCAATGCGCAGCACCTCCCCCGACACGTGCCGTTCCAGGACCCGGTGGATGGGCTGCAAAAAGTTGCTCCTGAGAATGAAGCCAATGCTGGTGGCGGCACCAAGCATGATGCCCCCGGGCAGGTCGGTGAACACAATACCCACCACCGTCACCATGAAGGGAATGAACTGGCTCCAGCCCCCCCTCCACATTTGTTTAAACAAGGCGGGGTGGGCGAGCTTTGCGCCCGTCACGATAAGCACAGCCGCCAGCGAGGCGATGGGAATTTTTCTCAACCAGACAGGGATCAGGGCGATGGCTGTCAGCAGCAACACCCCCTGGAAGAGGGTGCTCGCCTTGGTTTTCGCACCCGCGTTCACATTGACGCTCCCGTGGACAACCAGGGTGGTGATCGGCATCGCACCCACCAAGCCGGCGACCATATTTCCGATTCCCTGTGCGATGAGTTCCCGGTTTGGGGGAGAGGAGCGCTGTTGCGGATCCAATTTATCCACGGCTTCGAGGCCGAGGAGGGTCTCCACCGAGGCGACCATTGCCAGGGTCAAACCCGCCATGTACACGGCGGGCGATTGGAAGGCGGAAAGGTTTGGGAAGCTCAGAAACTCGGGAAACTGACCCCAGTGGCTGGGAATGGGGACCTCCACCAAGTGAGTGGAATCGATCGAGCAGAATGCACCCAGTTTCAGAAAGACCTCGTTGGCCAGGACCCCAAGCAGGACGACTGCCAGTGGTGCAGGGACGGGGCTTTTTTTCAGGAACGAAACCCTGCTCCATAATACTAGCAAAAGGAGCGAGCCGATCCCGACCGCCATTGCGCCGGGCTGAAAGTCTTCCAGCATGGAGGCCAGCTCCGTGAAGGTGTTTTTGTCGTCGGTTTGGAAAAAGGACATTTCTCCTTCCGGATCTGGGTCGTGGCCGACAGCGTGGGGAATCTGCTTGAGAATCAGCAGGATGCCCACGGCAGCAAGAAGCCCCTTGATCACGCTGGAGGGAAAGAAGCCGGCGATGGAACCGGCACGCGACAGGCCGAGGAGGACTTGGAGAACACCGGAAACAAGGAGGGCCGCCAGAAAGTTTTCAAACGAGCCGAGCTCCGAAATCTTGGCAGCCACCATCGCGCTTAACCCAACCGCCGGCCCGCTCACGCTCAGCGGGGAGCCGCTCAGAACGCCCACGACAATGCCTCCGATGACCCCGGCAAGAACGCCCGAAAACACGGGCGCTCCAGAGGCGAAGGCAACCCCAAGGCAAAGCGGGAGTGCGACCAGAAAGACCACCAGCCCGGCCGTCAGCTCATTTGGGAGGGTTTTCAAGGAAAGCGATCGTGTCATAGGGCGTGGTAGGTCGGGCTCCGCAGAGCGCGGGTCCTTTCCTTAACACCGAACCGCGCTTTGTCATGGGCTTTTCTCAAGTGCTCTAACCTGTTGAATGGGATTGTGTCAATGGATGGGCGTTTAGAGCAGGTGGTTACGCATCACGCGCCTGCTTGGTGGGCGGAAGGCGCCGCCTTCGATGTTTCCTGTTTGCCACAAAGGTGTCGGCTTGAGGCCGCGTTCAAGGGTCTCAAACGTGCAAGGCTGGTCTTGGGGTTCCTCGCTGTTTTCGGTGGGTACCTTTTCACTCGCTCCAGAGGGAGCGGGAAGGCATCCACAGATGGCTTAGATTTTCGCAGATGTTTTTACGGGTTTCCACTCCGCTGCTCGTGCTCAGAAATCTGCTGCTCGTCACCCAAAGCTGCCAAATTTTCGCATAGCGCTAGGGGCGCTCTCGCTCCCGGAGGGAGCGGAGAGAGTGAGCCGGGCGGCACCGACGCGTTGCGAGCGCCACCGGTCCCTTCTAAAGGTGCGCCGGAATCCCGGGACGCAAACAGCCCGCACGCACGCATCCGCCCCAACGGGGCCGGTTCGCTGTGCGAGTTTCTTGCTGGCTTCGCTGATTTCCAGCTAGGCCGCGTGCGTGTGGGTGCAGACCAGATCCTGCTGCGGTTCGATCGCCCACCGCTTGGCAACTTCCAGCAAATCGGGCGACAACTGCCACCGGTCGGGCAGCGGTTCGCCTGAATGCGAGGGGCTGCCGCCCTTGAGCTCCATACAACCCTTGTTGTTGCCGATCTCAGCGATCTCGGCCACCTCCTCCGGGCTCAGCTTCCCCTCGGGCAATGCGGCAAGGTCGTCCACCTTCGATTCAATCGAGCGGGCGCCCTCGCCAATCTCCTGGATCAACGTCGGAATCACGCTGTGCACCGCCGTGTGGGACAGGTTCCACAGACACGCCAACTGGAGCAACGACACCCCCCGGTTTTGGGCAATGTGCCGGATCCTCTCGATTTTGGCGTACCCGCCCTCCACCCAACCCGCCGGGCGGTAACTGCGGTGGTCGTATTGTGCAAACACGTGGCCGGGTTTAACGTCCCCGTGGAAAAGACCGCCGTGATCCACCACCCGGGTGATGAGGCGCACACCAAACTTTTCCGCTGCGTCCAGGCAAAGCCGGCCCGGCCAAGGCTCGAGTGGATTAAGAATCACCATCGACCAATCCAACAACGCCCCAAACCGCTCGAAACAGAGCAGCAAATCCAAGGTGAAACCGTTGGCCGGTCCCGGCGCCACCCCCAACTGGTGCGCCATTTTGGAGGCCTTCATACGCTCCATACCCTTCCACACCGCGTCGCTGCTAAAGCCGGTGAAGTCCGGGTTGTGCAACATGAGGCAGTCAAAATAATCAGTGCCGCATCGTTCCAACTCCCGGGCGGTGGCCATTTCAATGTAGTCGGCGTAGTCCCCGTGCCCGCGCAACGCGGGGTCAGTGAACCGGGGGAACCCCTTGGAGCCAGCCCGCTCACCCTTGTAAAAATCATGCCCGATCATCCCCACAAGGCAGTAGGAATCCCGCGGAACCCCCTTGAGCGCCTTGCCCAGCATGTCGTCGGCGGCACCGGCGCCATACACATCCGAGGTCATAAAGGTGCGAATGCCCTGCGCGTAGGCGTGCTGCAGGACGGTGACAAAACGCTCGTCAGAAAGAGGCTCGCCAAAGTGCATGAAGCGGCCGCCATTCCACGTTCCGTAAGCTGTGCGGGTAAGATCCATAAGATGCCGCACAGGTTAAGCAGGAACCTCCCCCCGGTTAAGTACCAAATTCCGGCTCCTCGTTACTTTCAGTGGGCGAGAGGTTCTGGGGAATCCGCAGATTTCTCAGATTTAGCAGAGGAGTGGAACCCATAAAGACATCTGCGGAAATCTGAGCCATCTGTGGCTGACTGCCAGAAAGGCCCACCCGCCTTGTTGCGCCGGCCCGTCCTCCTGCGATACTGGCAGCGTGCCCCGTCCCACCCTTTCCAAACGCGCCGCCGAACTGCTCGCAGTCCTGGCCCGGACCTATCCGGACGCCCATTGCGAGCTGGATTTCACCAACCCGCTCGAACTGCTGATGGCCACCATCCTTTCGGCCCAGTGCACCGACGTGCGCGTCAACCAGGTCACCCGCCGCCTTTTTGTCCGCTGCCGCACCGCAGCAGACTACGCCTCCATCCCGCAGGAGGAACTCGAAGCGCTGGTGCAGCCGACCGGGTTTTTCCGGGCGAAGGCGCGCCACCTTAAACAGTGCGCCAGCACTCTTCTGGAGCTCCACGCCGGCGAGGTCCCACGCTCGCTTGAGGCACTCACCAAACTCCCCGGCGTCGGCCGCAAGACGGCAAACGTCGTACTGGGAGACGCGTTCGGCACGCCTGAAGGCGTTGTGGTCGATACGCATGTGCAGCGGCTTTCCCGGCGCCTTGGCCTCTCCAAGCACAGCACCCCCGAAAAGATCGAACTGGACCTGATGCGTCTCGTCCCCAGGGAACACTGGGCGCGCCTGAGCCATTGGTTGATTTGGCACGGCCGCCGCCGCTGTGATGCGCGCAAGCCCGACTGCGCCCACTGCGAGCTCGCCGCCCTTTGCCCCAGCGCCGGCGAGGGCGCCTCGGGCATCGGCCGCAAGGCCACCGTAAAACGCAGCGCCCCTGCGACTCGACAACGCCAAACGCAGGCAAAAACGGGTTGAGCCGCCCCTTCGGGAGGAGCCCTGCCCCGGGCGACTACTCCCCGGCGATGTTCCCCAACTCCAGCAGGAGGGACGCCTTCAAGCTCTCGACCACGCCCCGCAGCGTGGCGGGCGAACCCGTCGCGCCGAACTGCAGCACCTGCTGCGGGTCCCACGCCAAACTCACTTCCAACGGCTCACTCTCGCCGGCGTATCCGCCGCGCAACACCTCCGGCGCCCCGTACGCAGCCGCCTCGCCCAACTCCTCCACCCGGCCGGACACCACGTACCCGTCTGCGGGCGGCCGCTCCGCGACCACCGAGAACTCCCCGCGCTCGCTCGCCAGAGCGTCCTGCACCACCTGCTCCTCCGCCGCCCACTCCGCACTCGTAAGCGCCGCTGTCGGACGGTTCGGCAACCCCCACACCCACACCGCCCGCCCGGGCACCACCGTGGTCACACCGCCCGCTTCGACCTTGCGCCGTTCCAGCAGCCAGAACCCGTTCCGGTTATCCTGCGCGTCCGCAGCCACGGCCTCTGCCCAGTACGCCCACCAACTCGAATAGGCGAGGCCTGTGCCGCTCGAGCCCGCCGTCGGGTTCGACACAGCGCTACCGGCTGGCAGGACCGTCAACGCCGCCGAAACTTCCACAGAGCCACCCTCGGGGTTCGCCGCACTCTGGTTTGAAACCGTCACGCTGTAGCGCCCAGCCTGCCCCGCCCCCACCACGCCGAGGCTCAGCGTCGGCAGCGAGGCGCTTGCCCCGCTCAGCGGCGCTCCATCTTTGCTCCAGCGGTACGTCACGGGTGCCTGCGAATGCACCACCACTGCAAACGCAACCGCCGTCCCGGCCTTGTCCGCCACAATCCTTGATACGGGCGCCGCCAGCACCACCGGCACCTGCCGCACCCCGAGCACGAGCGGCCCGCTCGTGGCGCTTTCCACCACCCGGTCCCCGTCCATCCGCAGGACCGTCACCGTGTAAACGCCGGCGTCCCCGGGCACCGCCGAGGCCACGCGCACCTGCTCCCCGCTCGCCCCCGCAAGCACCCCTCCATTGCGCGTCCACTCGTAACGGAACGGCCCCTTCCCGCTGGCCTGCGCCACGAGATTCACGCTCCCACCCAACGGCACGCTCGCCGGTCCACTCAATGTCACGCCGAGCTTCGCGGTAACCTGCACCTGCACCAGGCTGCTCAACACCGAACCGGCCCCGTTGCTCACCCGGACCTG
>CAMCIN010000123.1 GCA_945874745.1 Akkermansia muciniphila
GCGGGGGCCGGCCTATCGGGTGGAGCCTGCTTTTCGGGTAAGGGAATCCCCTACCAGCCCCCCTCGGGGGGCGGCCCATGGAGGTGGGGTGCGCAACGGGAGTGCCTTTGGTTCCCCCCCGGGACCGATACAGATTGAAGGGCTTTCCATTGGGAGGGGTACGGGAGCCTGAACCGCAGCCCCCCCGAGGGGCGGCCCATGGAGGAGGGGTGTGAAAGGAGAATGCCTTTGAGACCACCACTCCGAGGCCCTGCGCCGGAGAGCAGCGGAGGTTTGGAGGCGGAGCCTCCATAACAGACCGGTAATGGCCCGAAGGGCCAACAAAGGGGGCCTAAGGCCCCCGCGGGGTCTGGGGGGCGCGGAGCCCCCCGGGAGTGAATGGAATGCCGCGCAGCGGGTAGTCGGCGCAGCGACAGAGCGAAGGCGGGAACTGGCGCGCTGCCGCGCCCCGCCTGAGCGGCGAAGCGGAGCCACGACTCCTCACGCAGGAACTGCGCATGCATTTCTGAGAGGAGCTTCCGCGCGCCGCGCAGGACATTTTCGGCACTGTGGGCGTGAACGGCGCGCAGTGGCACACGGTGTTTTGCAGGCAAACGCCATGGAGGTGGCAGCGGGAAGGGCGGCGTAGCGAGGGCGACGAACCCGCGACTGGCGCCCAGGGCGCGCGGGTGCAGCCAACGGAGCGGAGCCGCCTCTCCCGGGGCCGCGTAGCGGGACGACCTAGTGACGCGTCTGCACGCCAAGAGGGACGTCAGCGGGGGCAAAGACTCCCCCAGCGTGCGGTGCAAGGGGGTGTTTTACACTGGAAGCCATCGGCATGGCGGCGGGAAGGGCTGGCGGGCAGAACGGGTTAGGGCCGCGGAATGGCGGGCGCCTAGGAGGTAAGAGGTGGTACGCGACAAACAAAACCGCACAGGTCGGGTAGTGCGATTCCCTAGGGATGAATGAGATTGTCCCCAGTAAGAAACAAGGGCCGGGCCAGCGACAGCTGGTGCGGTATTCACCGGAGTTGATGGCGGTTATCTGTGAACGGATCAGCCTCGGCGAATCGTTGCGTGCGATCTGCGCCAGCCCCGGGATGCCGAGCGAGGCTGCAGTTCGCTACTGGGTCGGCCAGGATCACGAAGGTTGCAAGGCGGGCTTTGAAGCGGCGCGTGAGGTGCAGGCGCATCGGTTCGCGGAGGAACTGGTGGCTTTGTGCGATGAAAAGCCCCCCCCTATTGGAGGATGGCAGGGTCGATCAAGGCTGGGTGACGTGGCAGAAGATGCGGATCGACACGCGCAAATGGACTGCCAGCCGCATCCTGCCGAAGGAGTACGGTGAACACGTTGCACTCAAAGGCGACACGGCTGGAGGCGGCCTCAACATCCGCATCGACCTCTCTTAGGGGCCACAGGCCCCTTTTGATTCGCTTCGCTCAATGACAAATTACAAACCAGCCGGCCCTGTGGCGAAGGCGTTCATGATGGACGACTCGTTCTTCCGCGGAATCATGGGCCCGTTCGGCAGCGGTAAGAGTACCGTCTGTATCATGGAGATCCTCCGACGCGCTTCGTTGCAGCAGCCCGGCAAGGACGGGATTCGGAGGAGCCGTTGGGCGGTCATTCGTAACACGTATCCGGAGTTACGAACGACCACGATTAAGTCTTGGCATCAGTGGGTGAGCCCGGAGTTGGGTCGTTGGGTGGACGAAGGTCTGCCCTTCCACCATATCAAAATGGGCGACATGGACCTCGAAGTCCTGTTCGTCGCACTGGACCGGCCACAGGACATCAGCAAACTCCTGTCGATGGAGTTGACTGGGGCGTGGGTGAACGAAGCCCGAGAGGTGCCGAAGCCTGTGATCGACGGGTTGACAGGACGCGTGGGGCGTTACCCGAGCATGGCGATGGGTGGGACCGGCTGGAGCGGGATTATTGCCGACACCAATCCACCGGATTCAGATCATTGGTGGTACAAGCTGGCCGAAGAAGACATGCCAGTTGGCTGGCGGTTCTTCAAACAACCCGGTGGACTAAGTGAACACGCAGAGAACCGTGAGCATTTACCCGACCAGTACTACGAGCGACAGGTTGCCGGGAAGGATCCGGACTGGGTGAAGGTGTACGTCCACGGGGAGTACGGTTACGTCAGAGATGGAAAGCCGGTGTATCCCGAGTTCAAGGAGTCGGTGCACGTGGCCGAGTTCGAGGTGACAGAGAAGTGGCCTCTGTATGTGGGCATCGACTTTGGACTGACACCGGCGGCGACCATCGCGCAACGCACGGCACTCGGGCAGTGGCGCGTCCACAGTGAGTTGGTGACCGAAGACATGGGAGCCGTCCGGTTCAGCGAGGTGCTCCGAAGGGTGATGAACGAGCGCTACAAGGGCTTCACGTTCGCCAAGATCACAGGCGATCCAGCGGGCGATGTCCGGGCGCAAACCGATGAAGTGACACCGTTCCAGATTCTGCGCAAGGCGGGCATTCCAGCACAACCGGCGGCCACCAACGACTTCATCAAGCGGCGGGAGTCAGTGGCAGGAGCACTCAGCAGGCTCATTGACGGCGCCCCCGGACTCATCGTGCATCCACAGTGTGCTATACTGAGGAAGGCGATGGCGGGCGGTTACGCACTCAAACGTGTGCAGGTGGGCGGGGCAGCGAAGTACAGGGACATGCCAGATAAGAACGACTACTCGCACGTTGCGGAATCATTACAGTATCTGTTGGTGGGCGGCGGCGAAGCGCGGCTCCTGGTGAAACGGACCCAAAGCGGGCCACGGCCGGAGCTGGCGGTGATGGAGTGAGTAAGGCTGGTAGCAATACAAAAAAGACTCCCCCGAAGCTCATGATTTCTCATTGACGGACAAGGCCGAAGAGGCGACCGTATCGACACTTACCCCCCGTCCGACACGCCGCAAGGCCCGGGCGGGGTTATTTTTTCGGGAGGAAACTATGCTCGTTGAACCCAGTGACAAGCGAGCCATCGCGTTTGTGGACGCGACAGAATCTCTTCCGCTGCGCGAAAACGGCGTTTGGCTACACCTATCCAAACTATGACGTCCAATCGTTGGCCGAAGCTGTTTGTGCGAAACAAGGATGGAAACTGATTGGAACGCGCTTTTATACGGGTGTTCCTGACCCAGCCGACGATGCCCGATGGAATCACTTCTGGACGAGGAAACTCCTTCAAATGAGTCGTCAAGGAATCTACACGTATTCCCGATTACTCCGCTATCGCAATCAGACGCTGCGTCTCCCTGATGGCTCTGAACATGCCACTCTTGTGGGCCAGGAAAAAGGCGTGGACGTCCGGCTTGATCTCGACATCGTTGGTTCCGCCTACCAAAAAGCCGCCGACGTGTTTCTGGTTTTCAGCCAAGACCAAGATTTGTCTGAGGTTGCAGACGAGATTCGGACGATATCCGCAGATCAGAACACGTGGATCAAGATGGCATCTGCATTTCCATCCAGTCCGACTTCCTCAAACAGGCGAGGAATCAATGGCACAGACTGGATCCGCATTGACAGGGCCACGTACGACGCCTGCTTGGATTTGCGGGATTACAGACCAAAGACGCATTCTTGAGCAATAGGGAGCACGGTTGGAGCTGGCGGTAATGTATCGGCCTCGTGAGTGGCCGCAGGGGGGCAGGGTGAGGCCGGAGACCGCCGCCGAGGCCACCGGACGCCCCCCGGGCTTTCACTGGGGGCCTTCTGTGGACTGTCCATTCACTGGTGGCTCCCAAACCTAGGTGGACTGGAGAGGGACCCGGCGTTCAATAGGGACTGGGCGGGCTGGGACTATCCGTACCCTGGTGGCCTTCAAATCACACAGGAGCGGAGAGTGGCTCGGCGTACAATGGCAGCGCGGCGGGCTGGGAGTGGCCATACACTGGTGGCTTCCAAATTGCACAGGAGCGGAGAGCGGCGTGGCGATCAATACGGGCGTGGCAGGCTGGGAGCTGCATGGAGGTGGCGCGGCCAAAACTCGGTGGAATGGAGAGCGGCGTTGCGTGGACTGGAGGCGTGGCGCGTTGGGAGCGGCCATGCACGAACAACGGCCAAAGCTGCGTGGTTCGGGGGCGGTGGACCGGGAGGCGTACACCCCACTCTCCCCCTTTTGACCTACATACCTAACTTGATCCCCCCCGCAGACATTTTTGAGGTGAAAATTTGGGGGGGGCTGGAACAGACAGCGCCTTCTGCTTCGTTCAATCCTGCTCCCTTTGCCTGGTAAAGAGTTTTGTGGTACCGTCACCACAGGATGCCTGAGCTTTCCCGATTTTACGGAATTATTATTCGCATGTTTTCTGAGCCGGGAGGAAAGCATAACTCCGCTCATTTTCACGCCTATTACGGAGAGCATACGGCTGTATTTTCAATCTCGCCAATTGAACTCACTGATGGGATTTTACCGCTACGCCAGCGCCGATTAGTGGAAGCCTGGGCCGAGTTGCACTGTGATGAACTCCTTTCTGATTGGAACCTGCTTTTACAAGGCAGAAGGCCAAACGCAATTTCACCACTTAACTGAAATGTTTTATGACTCATCCCATTTTTCGTGTGACGTCGGTTAAACAGGCGGGTCCCTATAGTTTGACTGTAGGGTTCAATGATGGACTTGTTCGCACCATTGACTTCAAAAATGTTTTGCATGGAGAACTGTTTGGCCCGCTTCAAGATCCAGCTGAGTTCTCGAATGTTTACATTGATCCTGAAGTCCACGCTCTAACGTGGCCTTGCGGTGCGGATTTTGATCCCGCAACTCTACACGATTGGCCGGAATACGAGGCGGCGTTTCGTGAACAGGCAAATCAATGGCGACTGCAGGGCGTTTAGTGCCCCAATTTTCGAATAGTTTTTGGTTTCTTTGTGATGAATTTGAATAAGGATTCCGCACAACAGAAGGGCATCCAATTCCCTTAGTGGAAACGATTACGGGGCATCAGCATGCCCCATTCAGCCGACGAACTCTTACGCCGTCACGCACGCCTCCTTTCCGAGCGCGTCCTCTGGGAGTCTCACTGGACTGAAGTCGCCCAGCATGTTCTGCCCCGGTCCGATTTCTTTCAAGGCCGGCGCAATCCCGGTGAGAAGCACACAGAGAAAATCCTCGATGCCACCGCCTGTCTCGCCCTGGAGCGGTTCACGGCTTCGATGGAGTCGATGCTCATCCCGCGCACCCAACGCTGGCACGGCCTCCGCTCACAGCGGGCTGAGCTAAAGGATGATCCCGCCGTCAGGGTCTGGCTCGACAGCGTGTGCGACCTGCTCTTTGCGATGCGCTACGCCCCCAGGGCGAACTTTACGTCCCAAACCAACGATGCCTTCATGTCCATGGGCGCGTTTGGCACCGGGGTGATGTTCATCGAAAGCGAGGGGGACGAACTCCGTTACCGCTCCGTCCACATCTCCGAGGTCTGCATCGCCGAGAACGCGCACGGGCTGGTGGACACCGTCTTTCGCAAGGCATTGCTGACTGCTACACAGGCGGTGCAGCGTTTTGGAGCGGCTGTGTTACCTGAGAAGATCGTGGACGACGCCCGTGACCAGCCGGACGCGTTGCATGAGTTTGTGCATGTAGTGCTGCCGAACGACGCTCCGGACCGGATGGCGTGGAACTACCGTGGGATGCGGTTCTCCTCGTACTACATCTGTCTCCGGAGCCGGGAGATCGTCAGCGAAGGCGGGTTCCGCACGTTTCCCTACGCTGTAGGCCGGTACACGACCGGTCCGAAGGAGGTGTACGGTCGTTCGCCCGCAATGACTGTGCTGCCCGAGATCAAGATGGTGCAGGAGATGACCAAAACGATCCTCAAGGCCGGCCAGAAGGCGCTGGATCCGCCCCTGCTCTTGCAGGAGGACGGCGCGCTTTCGGCTTTCGATCTGCGTCCGGGCGCCCTCAACTTTGGCGGGGTCGATGACGCGGGCAATGTGACGGTGCAGGCGCTGGAGTTCAAGGGCGACATCGCCATCGGCGACGAGATGATCGAACGCCGGCAGAAGGCGATCAACGAAGCGTTCTTGGTGACACTCACGCAGGTGCTGGTGGCGACTCCCCGCATGACTGCCGCGGAGGCGATGTTGCGTTCGCAGGAGAAGGCGCGACTCCTCGCCCCGACCATGGGCCGGCAGCAGAGCGAGTTTCTGGGGCCGATGGTGGAGCGGGAATTGGATTTGCTCGACCAAATGGGCTGGCTGCCCCCGATGCCTGCGGTGCTCAAGGAAGCCGGGGGTTTGGTGGATGTGGACTACACCAGTCCGCTCAACAAGGCGCAGCGGGCCGAGGAAGGGCTGGCGATTGTGCGGACCATCGAGAGCGCCACGACCCTGGCGCAGGTCGATCCGACGATCATGTTCAACTTTGACGGGGACGCCATCGTGCGGGAGCTGGCCGAGATCAACGGAGTGCCTGAGAAACTGCTTCGACCGGTGGCAGAGGTGTTGCGGATGAAGGAAACCATGAAGGCGCTGAACCCGACGATGCTGGCGCAGGCCGGCGCGATGGTGGGCGGGCAGGCCGTCAGGGACCTGACAAACCTCCAAATCACACAGGGCTTGGAACCTTTGGGCGCCGGACCGGCCATAGGCCGGCTTTGATGGCCCTGCGGGCCAAGCATCAATCGTGATGAACACTCTTAACATCCAAACCAAACAAGACCCTGCGCCGAAGGCGCATCAAAAGGGTCTATGACCCCAGTGACCCCATGAATAAATTGTGGCAGCGGATTTTTAAGCGGCGGCAAAGCTACCGAAGGCTGTTTTTGGACGGAGACGGTAAGGCGAACCCGAGCGCGGAGATTGTCCTGGCTGACTTGAAACGGTTTTGCCGAGCGGAGACCTCGACTGCGGTGGTGTCCCCGGTGAGCAAGGCGATTGATCCGCTGGCAATGGCAATGGCCGAGGGCCGACGCGAGGTCTGGAACCGGATCCAATCCTATCTGCACATGGCCGACAGAGAGATTACACAACTGAAGGAGGAAAACGAATGAGCACGGCAAGCGAACTGTTAGTAGATACGGGGGAGATCTCGCAGGGATCACCCTCTCAGCCACCTGACGGAGGTGTAACCTCCTCTAATGCAGAGGGGGCCATCTCACAAGGATCGCCCCCCTGGCTTGACGGGTTGCAAGACACTGAGCTGCGGGAGTTCATCCAGAACAAGGGTTGGAACGATCCCGGCGAAATGGCGCAGGGCTATCGCAACCTTGAAAAGCTGGTGGGCGGCGAAAAGGTTCCCCTGCCCAAGGGCGACACCGACAACGAAGGCTGGGAACGGGTCTACAAGGCGCTGGGACGCCCTGCAAAGCCCGAGGACTACCAGTTGCCCGATCTGGAGAGCGCGCAGGCCTATCACAAGCTGGGACTGACTGGCCGGCAGGCCACGGGGCTCAGCGCGTGGCAGGACACGCTCAAGGCGGCGCAGGAACAGAAGGCGAAGGACGAGGAGGCGTCGCAACGTGCGCAGCAGTTGGCGGCTGTCCGGAAGGAATGGGGCGGCGAGTTTGACGAGAACGTGCGGCTCGGGAAACGGGCGGTGCGTGAGTTTGGTCTGGAAACCAGCGTGGAGAAACTTGAAGCGGCGCTCGGTTCGGGCGATCTGCTGAAGCTGACGGCCAAGCTGGGGCGCGGGCTCAAGGAAGACAGCTTTGCCGGGGGCAGCGTCCCAGCAGCGGGCCTGACCAAGGAGGGCGCAAAAGAGGAACTGACGCTGTTACAGAGGGGCAAGGCGTTCGCGACCCGTTATCTGGCCGGGGAAGCCGACGCCGTGAGGAAGTTCACCCGGCTGCACGAAGTCGCGTTTGCGGGCGAGTAGCCGAGGTCGCGCCTGCCCGGCATTCAGTAATGCCCTTGCTCATTTTGAGTGTTCCGGCAAGTGATATGCCTATGCATCACTGGTCTTTCACCCTGCACGGACCCAGCGGAATCCTGAGCACCTTGGAGTCCGGGGAAACCCAGTTCGTTCTGGGGACGGAACAGGCCGCCGATGTCTGGACCATTGCGGGCGAGGGCGTCGCGGTGAGGCACGCACTGGTGCGCGTCGCTGCGGGCCGCATCCAGGTCGAAGACCTCGCGGGTGGGACGCTGGTGAACGGACATCCCATCACGGGGCGCGTCGAGGCGGAGTATCCTGCGTCGGTGCAGGTGGGCGAGGTGACGCTGGTGGTGGAGCAAAAAAGCGAAGACCCTTCGCAGGCGGCAACCATCGTGCAAAGCCCCCGGCAAAAGGGCGCCCCATTCGACGATCTGGAGGCGACCGTCGTGACGCCACGGGCAGCAACGCCAGTGATCGCCCAGAAGACGGTTGATCTGAACGAGGCCGAGACCTTGTGCAAATATACCCTGGTGAAGGAAATCGCCCGAGGCGGGATGGGGCAGATCTATTTCGGCGAGGATCCGCAACTCAAGCGGCAGGTCGCGGTGAAGGTCAGCAGCGTTAGTCACGGGGGTGAAGATCCGCGCTTTTCCAAGGAAGCGGAAGTGCTCGCTCTGCTGGCGCATCCGAACATCGTGCCGATCTACACCACCGGCGTGGATGCGCAAAGCCGCCCGTTCTATTCAATGAAGCTGGTGAAGGGGCGCACGCTTCAGGCGGTGCTCAACGCGCTCAAAGACGGCAACACTGAGGCGACAAAGGAGTACACGCAGGCGGCGCTGTTGACCATCTTCCGGAAGGTGTGCGACGCCATGGCCTTCGCCCACGCCAAGGGAATCCTGCACCGGGATCTCAAGCCGGAAAACATCATGGTGGGCGAGTACGGCGAGGTGCTGGTGATGGATTGGGGCCTTGCGAAGATCCTGGGGGAACGGGATGCCGTGGGTGCAGTCAAAGCGGCTGCCACCGACACCGGCGATTACGGGATGACGCTGGAAGGCGAGGTGATGGGGACGCCGCAGTACATGTCACCCGAGCAGGCCGAGGGGATGGTGGCGGAGTTGGACACGCGCAGCGACATCTACAGTCTGGGGGGCATCCTGTACGCGATATTGACGCTGCGTCCGCCGGTGGGCGGCTTGACCTTGGCCGAGGTGTTGGGGAACGTCAAAAGCGGTGTGCTCAGTCCGATGGGAACTGCGATGCGGATGGCCAAGGGAATCGGCGGGCGGCCCGAGCCAATGACGGTGGCGGTACCCGCGGCGTTGCAGGCGGTCACACTCAAGGCAATGGCGCGCGAGCGCGGAAAACGGTACGCGAGCGTGGAACTGTTTGCGGAGGACATCGAGTCCTACCAGAACGGGTTTGCCACCAGCGCAGAATCGGCCGGTTTGCTGAGGAGGGCGCGGCTCTGGGTGGCGAGAAACCGCACGCTCGCAGCCTCGGCAGTGGTGTTGCTGGCGTTGTTAGGCAAGGTGGTGGTGGACGGGCAGCGAGCGTCTCTGGCGATTAAGCGGCTATCCGCGAGTGCCCCGGTGTTTGCGGCAAGGGCGCAGGAGTTGTTGAAGGACGGGGATTTCAATGGGGCACTGGAGGCGGCCGAGAACGCGGTGGATCTGGACCGGGGCAACGCGTCAAACCACGTGGTGCGCGGGAACGCTTTGCAGGTGCTGATGCGTTTGGAAGATGCGAAGAAGGCGTACGAGCGGGCTCTCGCCATGGGGGGAGCCGAGGGAGCGCAGGATGGCCTGCAACTCACGGAGGCGGTGCTGGCGGCGGTTACAAAGGACGGCGAGGCGAAGGCAAAGGTGGCACTTTACGAAGGGCTGAGTGCCTCGGGGCGCCAGATGGAGGCTTTGGCATTCGGGAAGGGGCTCGGTGATTTCTGGAAGGAGCGGAAACAGGATTTGTCGGCAATTCCCGAGTTGGTGAAACGGTTGGAAGCGAAGCTGCTGCCGGTACCGGGAACGGAGGCGCTGTTGAGCAAGACGGAGTTCACCGTAGGAGAATGGAAGCTGTATCTGAAGGCAGAAGGGCTTCCCGACTGGCAGCAGCCTGATAAGGACTGGACACAGACGGACGAGCATCCGGTGGTGAAGGTAAGCTGGAACCAGGTGGTGAAGATGTGTGAGTGGTTGAGCAAGGTGACGGGGAAGGAATGGCGTCTGCCAACCAACGTGGAGTGGGAGGCGGCGGTGGGCACGTCCACCTATCCATGGGGAGATTACTTCCCGCCACACTGGGATGACGGAAACTACGCGATTCTGGCTGATGGGAAGGACGACCCGAAGAAGATCGGGGTGGACGGGATTTTTGGAACCGCCCCTGTGGGCTCTTTCAAGCCGAATGCACTGGGGTTTTACGATCTGGGCGGAAATGCTACTGAATGGGTGCTGGACGGATTTGATGCGGAGGACCCGAAGGCGATCCGTGTCCTGCGCGGGGGCTCCTGGAACAACTTCGCGTACAGCGCGCGGAGCGCGAACCGCAGCAACAGCCCCCCGACGTACGCGAACTACTACTACGGCTTCCGCCTGGCCCGAGGGCGTCTCCAGTCCGGTGAGGCAGGCAGCCGTTGACGGCGGAGCCGGCACCGCCCGGAGGGCGGAGAATGGGTGGGTGCCGACGCGGTGAGGAAGTTCACCCGGCTGCACGAAGTTGCGTTTGCGGGCGAATAGGCTAGTCTCCGGGGAGAACAAAGTACGGGTTACTGGGATCGCCCCCGTGTAGGTTGGGGCGAAGCCCAGCACAGGCTGGTTTAGGATATCGCCGCAAAAAAGCCGCTTTCTCTCATGGGATTGTACGTGCTTGGAGGAAGGACGAATGAAGCGCCTTTGAAAGTTTTACGCGCGTGAATTTCAATTCTGCAGTAGCATCCAGTCGGATGAACGGCACAGACTCTCGCGAAACTCTAAACTCAGGCGCTCAAAAGTGGGTCGATACATGGATGCACGCCGGAGACGCGCTGGAAAAAATTCGACACAGTGATGTGAAACTTGCTGATACCGCCAGGGCGATGCGCTCGTTCACCGGGAGTGTTTTGCATGTCCTTCGAACCCGTCCAGCCGCTCAGACATCCGGGCTGATTGAACAGCAGCGCATTTTTCGTAAATTTAGGGCATCATGAACGAGCTGTGTCGCGTGGCGCTTGAGGTGCAGCGTGAATGCGAGAAGCGCGGTTGGAGATTTTGTTTTATTGGCGGTCTGGCTGTTCAACACTGGGGTGAACCTCGGTTCACGCGTGATGTAGATTTAACGCTCCTCACGGGCTTTGGTGGCGAGGAAACATACATTGACCCGCTGTTGGAAGTATTTGAGCCCCGGATGGAAGATTGCAGGGAATTTGCTCTTCAAAACAGGGTTCTGCTGCTCAAAAGTGCGGAAGGCATTGGAATAGATATAGCGCTTGGCGCATTGCCTTTTGAAGAGGAGGCAGCCCGGCGTTCCCAGCTGGTGGAAGTCGAGCCCGATGCGGTTCTCAGGCTTTGTTCGGCGGAAGATCTCATTGTGATGAAAGCCTTTGCCGACCGTCTGCAAGATCAGCTCGATGTTCAGCGGATCTTGATCCGGCAGGGCGTTGAAAATCTTGATTGGACGTATATCGCACTCCACCTTGCGCCCCTGTGCCAGTTGAAAGGTGCTCCAGAAATTGTGAGAAAGCTCGAAGCGCTAAGAGCCGACCTATCTTCCTCAGGCCTTTAGAAAAGACGGGGAAAGGGAAGCCTAAGTGGATATCCGCGAGTAGTTGCAGACCCATTTTTCGCCATCTGGGATGTTCTCGTCCTTGGGTAGTCCGAGGTCGATAATGTAGGGATGGTCGTAGTTGTGCGCCCGATAGTTCTGGATGCAAACGATTTCCGGCAGCTCCGAGGCCATCAGCTGAAGCAGGGTGTCCCAGTTTTTTTTGAGCCCGTTGACGTTCCAGCTGATAATTTTCATCTTTTTGCGTGACGCACTGCGCGCGCCAGAGTAATACGCACACGTAGCTTATTCCAACCGCTCGCAAGGTGCAGTGGCAAGGGACAACGCCCGGCTCCACAAAAGCCCGGTGCCCCGCAGGGAAGAGGCTACAAAGCACAACCCCGTTTTCGGGAGGCCCGTCCAGCGGACGATAAGCCCAGGGAAACACCAAACCGGCGCTACAGCGCCTATTTCACGGCCCCCCAAGGGCCTTCCCTAGCCATGTCTTTCCAAGCCAACACCGCTTTCGTGCAGCATTACACTTCG
>CAMCIN010000124.1 GCA_945874745.1 Akkermansia muciniphila
TCAAAATCCGCAAGGAGATCTAGTTGGAGGGAGGTAGGAAGCGCTGCCATCTCGGCCGCACTTATCTCGTTGAAGACGATTTGAAACATTCGCTAGAGGAGACCCGTTCTCACCAAACTTACGGAAGAAACTCCTCCGCGTGAGCCCAACTGGGGGCCCAACGAAACGACTACATTCCCCAAAGTTTTTTGGCTGCGCGGAAAGCCTCCACCGCGTCCTTGGTATTGCCTGTCATCTCGCAAATATAGGCCACGCCCATCCAGGCGTCTGGAGAGTGCGCATTCAAGCGGACGGACTCGCGGAAAGCACGCAGCGCGGGCTCCGTCTGGTTTTCGCGCAGCAATTGCCGGCCCGCCTCATAGGATGCCGCCGCAAGCTTGCGCACCTGCACGCGCCGGGCGGCTGCCAGTTTCTTCTTGGTTTCAACCCCCCGAGCTGCCTCATCAGCCTTTGCCCTTGCGGAAGCGATCGACGGACGCGCAGGAGCCTTCGCTGTGTGGACGACGGGGGCGTGGTGCGCCGGGGCTGGGGTTGTTGCGACCGCGCGGGCCTTGGACGCTGCCACCGGTGCCGCTGCCACTGCGCGGGCCGCCACGGGCTTGGCCGGGGAGGATTTCGCTGGCGCAGGCTCATGTAAGACCACAGGAGAAAGGCGCTTGGGTGAACAGGCTGCAACCGCCAGAGCGGCGGCGACAAGGAGGGTGGAATGAGGTTTCATCAGGACAACACAAACATGACTCCAATTAATACCAGATCTCAACTTCAATTCATCTCTGAGCGCCAAAACCGTCTCGGAGGCCAAAACTTCAACCCACTCTCGACAAGCTTCCCTCCCGCGATGAAATTGAGGGTGTGGAAAGGCGCTCAAGACTCGTTAGAAACTTTGCCATTGCTGGCTTTCTGTTTGCTGAGCTGTACATGGTGCTCGCTGTAGCCGCCCCTAGGCTGAAGGGCGTCGAGATGCCCACAGCCGCACTGGCCACGCGGATATTCGCTTCAGGCCTCCTTTTCGGACCCTTCGGGCTCGCGATGGGAACCGGGGTGGGGCTGCTCGCCGACGGCCTGCGTCGCTCGGCGCTGAAAAGCCGAGAAAACAAAAAAGACCGAATTGTCTAAGTTTTTGTAGTTTTCTCGGTTTCAACTTGGTCCCAGACGTTTTGTCGTGCCTATGCGGCAATCGTCTGAGCCAAACCAAAAAAATGAAAAACGCCATTACCCTCACTCTTGCAGCAGCAGCATTTCTCACCGGCTGTGAGCCCCAGAAGCCAGCCGCAGCGCCCGAGAGCGCACCGGCTGCTGCACCGGCCGCCCCCGCTCCGGCTCCAGCACCCACCGCCCCGGCTCCGGCAACTCCGGCTCCGGCAACTCCGGCTCCTGCCGCACCGGCACCCGCCGCACCGGCACCCGCCGCACCTGCGCCCGCTCCCGAAGCCCCTGCACCAGCGGCGAAGTAAGCTGGTTTACATTTAGGATTTGAGAAGCCCTCCAGCCCGGCTGGGGGGCTTCTTTTTTTCTAGCCCTTCCACTCTTGTCGCGCGCGGGTTACAGGCTCTTATAGAGAACCAATGAAAGCCCCCCCCCTAGTTTTCCTTTGCGCCACGCTGGGCTCCGCTGCCCTTTCTTTCCTCGGCACGCCCGCCCAAGCGCTTCCCGAGGCGTTTGAGATCTCCGCCAAAACAACCCATCTTCTGCCGCGGGGCAAGGAAGCCGACGGCAACATGGGCGACTTCCTGCTGCGCAACGACAGGGTCGAGGCCGTCATCAGCGGCAACCTGCCCTTGCGCAGAGCCAACATGTCGACTTTTTACGGTGCCGACGGAATCACCCCCGGCTGCCTATACGACCTCACCCTGCGGGGGGCAAACAACGACCAAATCACGGTTTTCACTCCCGCCCAGCAGCAGGGATTGGTGTCCTGGGTCCGCGTGTTGCCCGGTGCGGAGGAGGTTTCTGTCGAATGCGTGGTAACCGCTGAGACTGGCGGGGGGATTTCGCGCCGCCACCTTTACAGCCTCCGTGACGGCTGGCAGGGCATCAAGGTCACCACCACCCTTAAAAACGAAACCAGCGTCCCGCTCAAAACGGCCTTTCAGGACCGCTGGACCAACTTTACAAAAACCGGCGTCGCCCCGGGCGGAATTCTCTGGGCCGATTCCGTTGATCCAGCGGACCATTGCGGGTACGCCGTCGGGCCTCTTGAAGACCCCAGCGGTGCGCTCAAGCGCTTGCCCGGCGAGCTGCAGCCAGGCGAAACGCTCATCTACACCCGCTTTCTCGGGGTGGGCACCTCGCCGGCAGCTGCGGTGGGAGCGGTCAGCGCACAGCAGGGCGGCTCCGCAAAACTCGCAGGCTCCCTTCTGGACGCCCAAGGTGTGCCCGTGTCGGCAGGGGCGGTGTTCCTGCGCCCGATGTTCGCCGTACTCACCCCTGCTCCGGCCGGAGGCAAGCCCGTGAACAATAATCCCGACAGCAATGGCCGACTCGCAGGAATCGCCTACCCGGACAAGGAGGGCCGCTTTGAATGCAACTTACCCCCGGGCCGCTACAAGCTGACCGCCACAGCGCCAGGGCGCCCCGACACACAACTTGAAATCGAGGCGCTCGCAAATGCACTCGTCCGTTCCGACTTTAAGCTGGACCCCGCCGGAAGCGTCCGTCTGGACGTGCGCGACGAGGCGGGCATCTCGCTCCCTTGCAAGGCGCAGTTTCTTGCGCAGGCGGGCACGGAGGCAGTCAATCTTGGGCCTGAGCAGCGGGCGCACGGCTGCCGCGATCAGTACCACTCAGAGAAGGGGCAGTTTGATGTCGCCCTCCCGCCTGGCCAGTACAAGGTCATTGTCACACGGGGCATTGAGTACAGTCATCTGGAACAGACCGTCGAGGTTGCCGCGGGAAAGCCCGTGCTGGTCCAGGGCGTGCTAAAGCGTCTCGTCAACACCAAGGGGTGGGTGAGCGCCGACTATCACAACCACACCACCCAGAGCGGCGACAACGTGTGCGGTGTGGCAGACCGGCTCATCAATCTGGCGGCGGAACACATCGAGTTCGCCCCCACGACCGAACACAACCGGATCTTTGACTGGCGGCCGGAAATGAATCGCCTCGGCCTTGCCCCCTTCCTGCAAACCGTGGTCGGACTGGAAAACACTGGCAAGGGAGAGCACTTTAATGCGTTCCCCTTCGAGCCCGTACCCTTCACCCAGGACGCCGGCGCGCCAGTCTGGAATGCGGACCCCCGACTGACGGCACTCACTCTGCGCGAGTGGCAAAAAATCGAACCGGACCGCTGGGTGCAAATTAACCATCCCAACCTTTGGAGCAGCTTCTTTGAGGAACGGGGCACCGGCGACAGGGAGGGCGGCTTCGCCGGACTGGTGCGCATGATCGACGGTTATGAAACCCAAAACGGCGCCGGGTCGCGGATTCTGGACGGCGTTCCCTTCCATCTGGGGCGCGGGCCTCAGGGTGGGGAAACGGTGGTATGGGATCGGGAATTTCTGTGGCTGCAGATGCTCAACCAGGGCAGGCGCGCCTCCGCAATGGCGGTGATGGATGCCCACTCGGTATTTGGCAACGGCTGCGGCGGCTGGCGGATGTACCTGCCCTCGGCTTCGGACGACCCCTCCAAGATTGACTGGCGCGAGAACGTGCGCGCCGCAAAGGCAGGCTGTTCTTACCTGACCACAGGACCGTTTTTGCAGGTGAGCACTCTGGGAGGCGAGTTGCCCGGCGCCACCGTGCGCGCTGAGGGCGGCTCGGTCACGCTGAAGGTCAGCGTGCAATGTACCGACTGGATCGACATCGACCGCGTGCAGGTGCTTGTCAATGGGCGCGCACCGGCCGCGCTCAATTTTACCAAAAGCTCGCACCCAAATTTCTTCAGGGATGGGGTGCTGAAGTTTGAGCGCGAAATCAAGATTCCGCTTAAAGAGGACGCCCACCTCATCGTTGTGGCCTGCAGCGAAAACTCGACGCTCCAAACTGGTTATGGCTCCAGTAGCCAGTCTGCAAACCGTCCACTTGCCTACCACAACCCGCTGTTTGTGGATGTCGATGGCAATGGTTTCCAGCCCAACGGAGATTCCCTCGGCTTCCCGCTAACCGGAAAAAAAGTGACCCTGGAGCAGGCCAAGCAGTTCCTCTCCGAAAGGAAGCAGCCTTGAGCAGACTGGCGGGGGGCGGCTGGTACTGTTAGGTTTCAGGAATGAACTCGCACGCGGTCCTCTACGACGGGGAATGTTCCTTCTGCACTTTTCAGATGAAAATGCTGCGCTGGATGGATTGGGGCAACCGTTTTGACTTGGTTCCTTCCGCGGATCCGAGAGTCGCCACGCTGGCGCCAGCCCTGACCGAGACGCACCTAAACGAGGCGATCCACTGCGTGACTCAGTCGGGCAAAGTCCACCGGGGAGCGCGGGCGATTCGTTTCATTGCGCTCAGGCTGCCCGCTGCCATCCCGCTGGCGCTCTTTCTATGGCTGCCTGGGGTTATTTTGGTGGCGGAGCGTGTCTACGCCTTAATCAGTCGTAACCGCCAGTGGATCAGCCGGGTCTTCGGGTGCAAAGGCGCCTGCGCCTTGGTACCCGACAGGAAGCCTTAGCGCTGCTGGGTGGCCCCGTTGGGGCGCGCATGTAGGGACCGGGGCATATCGAGACAGGATCATGTTCAAGGGGATGCGCGGCATAACACTTTCTGGCGCACCGTGGGTGCATTTGAATCGCCAGCCCCTCGCCGCAGCGAGAAGAAATCCACGGTGAACACGCCATGGCGCCTCCAATGCCCCCCGGGGAAGACGGTTGCCGGATGGAGCCTCACCCCCGGTGTCTGATTTGCGATAAAAGATGTCCGCCGCAAATGGTCGAAATCCTGCTTGTATTGTGAAGTAGAGCAAACCTTCTCCCAGCAATCCTATGTCCGATTTCTGCCCTCCCTCCAAACTCATTGTCAGCGCGCTCCTTTTAGGTTGCGCCACGCCACAACTTCAAGCCGCCCCTAGGCCCCTGCGGATTGCCTACCTTGATGTCAGCGGCGGCGAACGCGTAAAAAAAGGGCTCCTCAACGACCTCATGCGTGAACTCGGCCGGGACGCCCTCTTTTTTGATTACTACGGAGCCCCCGGGGACTTTACGGCAGAACTCGCTTCGCTCTACGACACTGTGGTGGTTTCCGGTGATGACAGCGGTGTGGCTGCCCTCTCTGCGTTGAAGAGCCGCGGGCTCGTGCTTGCGTTGACGGAGGCATCCACCCCCGTGCTTGTGCGAGAGGCGGTGCTCAAAGCGCTTCCAGCAGGTGTTCGCAAGGATTGGGAAGCGTTTCTGGCTCAGCGCGAGCCGGAGGTACGGGAGAAAAACGAGAACGTGGCCAACTACGAAAAGCGTTCTGAGCCCCTCACCTTCCAGAAGGCTTACAGCGTGAAGGGTTCAATGGAACGCATCCAGGTTCCGGCAGACATGCGTTTGGAGGTCTTTGCGAGCGAACCCAATATTGGCAAGCCCATTGCCCTTGCCTGGGATGCCAGGGGCCGCTGCTGGGTTGCCTGCACCTCAGACTATCCCCACGGTGTTTCAGCCGATAACGTCGGCAACGACAAAATCATCATCTGCGAAGACACCAACGGGGACGGCAAAGCCGACAAGTTCACAGTCTTCGCCGACAGGTTGAACATTCCCACGGGCCTCTGCTTTGCAAAGGGCGGCCTGGTTGTGTCCCAACCGCCCAACTTTGTGTTCCTCAAGGACACAAACGGCGATGACAAAGCCGATGTGCGTGAGGTGCTCCTCAAGGGCTGGGGCATTGGGGACACGCACGCCCAGGCAAGCAACCTGCACCAAGGCTATGACAACTGGCTCTACGGCGCCGTCGGATATTCGGGATTTAAGGGCGAGCTCAAAGGAAAGCCTCTCGATTTCCGTATGGGCTCCTACCGGTTCCGCAAGGACGGCTCGCAGGTGGAGTTTCTCCACCAGTTCTCCAACAACACTTGGGGCCAAAGCTACAATGACGCCGGGGACAACTTCGGCGGTACCGCAAACAACGGTCCGATTTTCTACGGCGGAATCCCCGCGACTGCGCTGCCAGGCGGCAAGGTAAACAGCGCCCAGCGCATCAACGCAGTCGCGGAGGCCCATCCGATCACGCCGAACTTCCGTCAGGTGGACGTCATGGGCGGGTACACCGCAGCCGCCGGTTCGGCCTTTGTTTACTCTGCAAGCCTGCCAGAGCGGATGCAGGGCCGCGCTCTGATTTGCGAGCCCACCATGAAGTTGGTGGCACTTCTCGACGTCCGGCCGGAGGGAGCCGGTTACAAGGCGTTCGACCAAATGAACGTGTTTGCCAGCACGGACGAATGGACTTCGCCCGTGTATGCCGAGATCGGCCCAGACGGCGCCATCTGGGTTGCAGACTGGCAGAACTTTATCATCCAGCACAACCCCACCCCCAGCCCGGACCGGGGCGGCTACAAGGCTACGACCGGTACCGGCGGTGCCCACGAGAACCCACTCCGCGACCACGAGCGCGGCCGGATCTATCGCATCGTAGCCAACAAACCGCAGGCACCAAAGGCGGCAGCCCTCAACCCGGACTCAAGCGGTTCACTGGTAAGGGCGCTCGAGAGCGATGTGCAGTACACCCGACTGCAAGCGCAGCACCTGCTGGTGGAGGGAAGGCACACCGAAGCAATCCCCTCGCTCAAAAAGCTCGTCTCTTCCAACAAGGCTGAAACCGCCGCACTCCACGCCCTCTGGGCCCTGGAAGGGCTCGGCGCCTTGGACGAGGAAACCCACAGGGCAGCTTTGTACGCTGGAGACCCAAGACTCCGTCGCAACGCCATCCGCGCCCTGGGCACCGATCCTACCGCGCAGTCGCTCTTTCATGGTTCGGGCGTCGTGACCGACCCGGAACTGCACACCCGGCTCGCGGCCTGGGTACGGCTGGCGGAGTTTCCCACCACCCCTGAGATCCAGAAACTGGTGCGCAGTCTGGCAGCAGATCCGCTCACCAAATCCGACGATTGGCTGAGGGAAGCCTCCAGGGTGCTCGGCAAACGGCATTCCACGCAGACCTACATCGAAGGCCCAAATCTCCTCCCCAATGCAGGGCTTGAAAGCCTTGGCGCAAATGGCCTCCCAGAGGGCTGGACGCGGCGGGACTACGGCAAGACTTCCGGACCCGAGTTTGCGACCTGGACAAGCAGCGAGGCAGCAAACGCGTTCCGCTCCGGCCAACGCGGCTTGACTGTCAGTTCCAAGGAGAAGGTCGACACCAGCTTCCATGCGGATGTACCGCTCAAAAGGCGCACAGATTACAAGCTTTCCGCTTGGGTCCGTGGCAAAGGCATCAAAGGGAAGGTCAGTCTCAACGACCACCTCGGACGGCACGAAACCGAAAAACTGACAAAGGACGCCGGTTGGACAGAAATCGAGAATGTCTTCAACAGCGGGGAGCAGAGTAAGGCGAGCATCAATCTGCTGTTTGTGGGCTCAGGCGAGGCCGTTTTTGACGACATCAAGCTGGTGGAACTGCGGCCAGTCGAAGATGCGGCCCTCCTTGCCTCCGACCCCAAACGGGGAAAAGAGCTCTTTCTGAAGCACCCCACAGCCGCCTGTGTGCTCTGCCACGCCCTCAACGGACAAGGCAGCAACGTCGGGCCAGCTTTGGACGGCATTGCCGCGCGCAAGGACGCAGCCTACATCCGCCAAAGCTTGCTCGAACCCAACGCAATCTTGGCACAGGGATTCGAGTACCTGAAAGTTTCACCCATGCCACCCATGGGGCTGATCCTTAGCGCCCAGGAGGTCGAGGACGTGCAGTCCTTCCTCCAGACACTCAAGTAGCCCGGGTCTGCGGTCTTTCAATTCTGATCGGATTGAGATGAGCTCGGGGGGTGTGGTTTGGTGCCACTCCCCCCTCACTCATGCCTAAAAACGCCCACCCCCTGACGCTTCTTCTTGCTCCCCTCCTGCTCCTCCTCCCTGCACCGCTGAAGGCCGCAGACGGTTCACCTCCTGCCGTTTCACCCCAGCCCAAAATCGAGCCCAAGTGGGAGGTGCTCGCCCAAAAAAAGCGTGCCTCGGTGCAAACAACGCCCGGCGGGATCGTCTGCATCGGCAGTTCGCATATGGCCAACTGGAAGACTTTTCAAGCTGATCTGAAACCGCTGACGGTCTTCAACCTGGGGATCGGCGGCAGTAAAATGTCGCACGCGGCCGACCTGTTCATCCCCCTGCTGGCGGTGCCGGCCAAGCCCCGTGCCGTGCTCCTCTACGAAGGCAGCAACGACCTGAATGCGGGGGAAACTCCGCAGACCGTCCTCGGGAACTTTCAAAAACTGCACCAGCACCTGCACCAGGCCCTCCCGGACACGCGCCTTTATGTCTTGGGCATTGTGCCCAGCCCTGGAAAACGCTTTGAGCGCTGGAGCGCCATCCAAGAGACAAACGCACTTCTCAAAACGGAGTGCGAGGCGCAGCCCTGGATGAAGTTTCTCGACACCACCACCCCGCTGCTCGGCCCGGACGGAAAACCGCGCCCGGAATGTTTCATTCCCGACGACCCCCACATGACCGAGCGCGGCTATGAAACCTGGACCTCGGTGATTGTCCCAGTCGTGGTCGAAGCCGAAAAGGGCTTCGAACCCGCGAAAGTTCCCTAACCCCCACACCAGCTCCCAAACCAAATGAAAAAAACCTCCGCACTCCTCCTCCTCACCACCGCGCTGCTGCCCGGGGTGTCTCAGGCAGAAATCAAACTGCCAGCCATCTTCGGCAGCCACATGGTTCTCCAGCAAAACCTGAACAACCCGGTCTGGGGTTGGGAAATTCCAGGCGCAGGCGTTACCGTGAGTTTTGCAGGCCAGAAGAAAACCGCCATTGCCGGCAAGGATGGCAAGTGGATGGTCAAACTGGACCCGGTGCCTGCCAACGCCGCGCCGCAGAAAGTCGAAATCAGCACCGGCGCCCAAACGGTGGTTCTCGAGGACGTCCTCGTGGGCGAAGTCTGGGTCTGTTCGGGCCAGTCCAACATGGGGTTTACATTGAGAAGCGACTGGAACGGCGATCTGGAAGCCGCCGCCTCGAACCTGCCCAACCTACGTCTGATTAAAGTGCCTCAGGTGGGCACGCAGGAGCTGCAAAACGACTTCAAGGGAGAATGGAAGGCTTCGACCCCAGAGACATCGGCCGGTTTTAGCGCCGTCGGCTTCTTGTTCGGACGCTATATCCACCAGATTCTAAATGTTCCGGTGGGGCTCATCGACAACGCCTGGGGTGGTTCAGCGGCCGAGGCATGGATCCGCCGCGAGCGCATCGAGCAGGAGCCCCGCTTTGCCGGGCTCATGGAGAACACGCGCAAAACAGAAGCCCAAAAGCAGTCGCCTGCGGCCCTTTTGGAACACGAGGCTGCTCTTGAGAAGCACAAGGTTGCGGTTGCAAAGGCCAAAGCCGAAGGCAAACCTGCGCCCCGCGCCCCCCAATCCCCGACAGCGTGGCTCACCGGTAATCAGCGCCCGGCTAACATTTTTAACGGCGTCCTCAACCCCACTATCGGCTACGGAATCAAGGGAGCCATCTGGTACCAAGGCGAAAGCAACGCTGGCCGCGCCCATGAGTACGGCGAGCTCTTTCCCTTCCTAATCAAAGAATGGCGCCGCGAGTGGAACCAAGGTGACTTCCCTTTCTACTGGGTACAGTTGGCCGACTTCATGGCCGAGTCCCCCACCCCCGGAGACAGCACCTGGGCGGAATTGCGGGAGAGCCAGACCAAGACAATGGCGCTGCCGAACACTGGACAGGCGGTGATCACTGACCTCGGCGAGGGCAAAGATATTCACCCGAAAAACAAGCACGACGTGGCGGCTCGTCTGGTGCGCTGGGCCCTTGCCAAGGACTACGGAATAAAGATTCCCTTCCGGAGCCCGGAGTTCAAAAAGCTTGAGATCTTGGGGAGTAAGGCGGTCGTGAGCATTGACTGCTTCGGCAGCTCGCTCCGTCCCTTTGACGTGCCGGAAGCCGTTGGCTTCGCCGTATGCGGCGAGGATCGGGTGTGGCATCTCGCCAAAGGTAAGGTTTTGGGCGCACACCAAGTGGAGCTTGAATCGGAAAAAGTTCCCGCGCCTGTGGCGGTGCGTTATGCTTGGGCGAACAATCCGATATGCAATCTGGCCAGCCAGGAAGGGCTTCCCCTCACCCCATTCCGCACGGACGACTTTGAAATGACGACTAAACCCAAGTCGCCCGAGGCCCCAGCAAACAAGTAGGCGGACCCCGTGTGGATTCGCTGGGCGGGGCCTCTGGGACAGGCTCCCGTACCAGCGGGTCCAGTCCCGGATTGGCATGTTTTGCTGAAACTCCTGTGCCGCTGCCGGAGCAGCGGTACATACTGTAGCACTCCTAGTGTCACATTCCCGCTGGCAACCGGAGGCAAAGGGCAATCAAATGACATTTAGCGAACTCGGTATTCCAGCACCGCTTGTAGCAGCGCTTGCGAAGCAGAAAATCAGCGAACCCACGCCCATCCAGACCTTGAGCATCCCCGTGATCGCCGAGGGAAAGGACGCCTACGTCCATTCTGAAACTGGCTCGGGTAAGACGCTTGCCTACCTCCTCCCGCTGCTTTCACGGCTCGATCTAAAGTCTGAAACCACGCAAGTGGTCATTGTCGCGCCGACCCACGAACTGGCCCTCCAGATCCAACGGCAGGCCTGCGATCTTGCCCAAAATGGAGGGCTTTCCTTCCGCACTCTTTTGCTTATTGGCGGCACCTCCATGGAGCGCCAAATCGAGAAACTAAAGAAGAAACCTCACGTAGCGGTGGGCTCCCCGGGACGCATCTGCGAGCTGATTGATTTGGGCAAACTCAAGCCCCACACCTTTAAGACAATCGTGTTGGATGAAGCGGACAACCTTCTGGACGACAAAACACTGGCGGCAGCGCGCAAGATCGTTTTGGCCACCCCAAAAACCCGCCAACTGGTCTTTGTGTCGGCTACGGCTCAGACCCGAAGCTCCCGGGAAGCCGCCCTGCTTTCCCCTGAGCACGTCGTGCTCCAAACCGAGGAAACCCCGCTCAATCCGAACATCGAGCACCTCTTCATCGTGTGCGAAGAGCGCGACAAACCGGACGTGCTGCGCAAGCTCATCAGCGCGGCCGATCCCGAGCGGGCCCTCGTCTTTGTGCACCGCAACGCCACGGCTGAACAGGTCACAGCAAAGCTGACCCACCACCAAGTTCCTGCCACGGACCTCCACGGCGCTTTCGCAAAGGCAGACCGAAAGAAAGCCATGGACGATTTTCGTTCAGGCAAAGTGCGGATCCTGATCGCTTCCGATATCGCCGCGCGCGGGCTCGACATCTCGGGCGTGAGTCACATTTTCAACTTGGACGCCCCTTCCCAGAGCATGGCCTACCTCCATCGGGTGGGACGGACAGCGCGGGCGGGGGCCACAGGAACGGCCGTCTCGCTATTAACCGCAGCAGAAACCCGGCTTGTCCGCCGCTACGAAGAGGAGCTTGGCCTCAAGATGCAGGAGGTTCGCCTGAGGGAAGGTCGGATTCTGCGTGCCGGCACGCATCCAGCTTATCCGTCCTACCCGAGTCCAGACAGAGCCGCCTCGGCAGAGAGGGCGCGCCCAGTGTAGGTCACTTTTCGCTGACTCCTCGGTGAGCGGGTAGCAATCCGTAGAGCCTACACAGTTCACATCAGAGGCAAAACAGTAGGCAGCATCTGTGAGTCTCGGTGTCATCTTTGGATTTCTCTCCGTTTCCAGAGAAGCGTGTGAGACGTTCCCCCCTCCCGAGCGGCAAGGAGATCCAAGAAAGCGCCCCTGCGTAGAGCGCCTAGAGCACGTGCCGGGACGCCCTTGGCGGAGACTCGGCAGGCGTCACCAATTTTTGATCCACGCACCAGGGTTGGATGGGAGATGCCCCGTGCTCCAAAGATCAAAGGTAATGTTGTACCCGGCACTCGGGTCGTCGGATCCGGCCTGTAATGCTGCAGCACGTTTGGTGGAGTAGCCATAAGGGCGGGACTCCGCTCCAGAGTCCCACGGATCCCGGATGTAGGAAACA
>CAMCIN010000125.1 GCA_945874745.1 Akkermansia muciniphila
CTCAAAACAAACACACAACCCCACGATGACCGCCTCTCTTGTAGCGTAAACAAACCGCTCGTGAGGTCATTGATTCAGAAACGCGCCGCTTTCATGCCATCGGTTGTTACAATAATGTTGTTGCAGAGCAGGTCCAAGACCTGCTGTCCACCCATCACCACCGTCCTGAAGTGCAGGTGCAGCCGGGCTGGTACTATTAACCCATGATTGAACTAACCAGAGGCAATTTGCTGGAAGCGCCGGTGGAAGCCCTTGTGAACACCGTGAATACGGTGGGCGTGATGGGCAAAGGCATTGCCCTGCAATTCAAGCAGGCTTTCCCCTTGATGTTTCGAGCCTACGAGAAAGCCTGCAAGGCAGGAGAGGTCAAGCTGGGGCAGATGGATGTTTTTGACTTGGGAGGACTGGCAGGTGGCCCGCGCTGGGTTATCAATTTTCCCACCAAGGGCCACTGGAAGGCTGGGAGTCGGATGAGCGATGTCGACGCAGGGCTTGATGACCTGGTTGCGACAATTAGGAGGCTCCATATCCGCTCCATCGCCATCCCCCCACTGGGCTGCGGCAACGGCGGACTCGACTGGAATGAGGTGAGGCCACGGATCGAAGCGGCTTTCGCGCAGTTGCCCGAGGTGGAGGTAAAGATTTTCGCTCCCGGAGAAAGTCCGAAGGCGAGCGCGATGCCAAATCGGACGGAGCGTCCCAGAATCACTCTGGGACAGGCTGCTTTGATCTCCTTGATGGATCGCTATCTCAAGGGATTGCTCGATCCCCTCATCAGCCTTCTGGAAGTTCACAAATTGATGTATTTTCTCCAGGAAGCAGGTCAACCGCTGAGGCTTCAGTATGAAGCGAAGCGGTTTGGCCCTTATGCCAAGAACCTACGCCAAGTTCTGATCCGCTTGGAAAGCCATTACACTCTTGGATATGGCGATGGGGGGGATGCCCCAAGCAAACCCCTCGAAATCCTTCCCGGTGCGGTGGAGGAGGCTGAAGCTTTTCTCAAAGAAGATGCAGCGATTCTTGAGCGCATGAGCCGTGTTGAGAAGCTTATCGAGGGGTTTGAGGATTCCTACGGAATGGAATTGCTCAGCAGTGTGCACTGGATCATGCGTGAAAATCTTGAGTCGCGGGAATCTGTGGATGCAGCCGTGGCTGCCGTTCACAAATGGAATCCCCGCAAACGCCGCGTGATGAAACGGGAGCATCTCGTGAAAGCGTGGCAGAGACTCAAGGAGCAGGGCTGGGATTTGAGTTTTTCCACAGCCGCAGCTTGACGCAATTTGGTCCGCCCGTCCGACTGGGGAAGTGGATTGAGAACAAGACCATCCTCCCCCAGTTCCGGTGGTCGGAGGGGGGAATAGTCAGGTCCCTGAGGCTCGACTCCCGCCGCGCCCCGGACGGCCTTCCAGACACAGCTCTGGACAAAAAACCGGACATTCTGGTTGTTCTATTTCTGTAATTGGCTTCAATGGAGATTGTAGCGTTTCAGAAACTCGGGACATTTATGCGGACATTTGAGCAGTCACATCCTTGGATTACTTTCCGTTGCGACTTGAGCCGGGCCGGCGCGGATCTCTGGCTGCTTCTGGGAGAAGCTGCCTCGAAGTGCGAACATATCTCACGCGTCCCTCTGCAACCAGCGACCGCAACGCGACTCCATCGGCTATATCTGGCGAAGGGAGCGGCAGCGACCACCGCGATCGAGGGAAACACCCTTTCCGAAGAGGATGTACTCAAAGCCGTGGAGGGAACGCTGGAAGTGCCACCTTCCAAGGAATACTTGAAGCAGGAGGTCGATAATATCATCGCGGCCTGCAACGCAATCACCTCGCAGCTCACCGGTGGTACTCTTCCGGATTTATCAGTAGAGGCGATGGCTGGTTACAACCGCCAGATTTTGGCGAACATGTCTCTGAAGGATGACGTGAAGCCAGGCGCGCTGCGGGCGCATTCGGTGATCGTGGGAAGCGTCTATCGGGGAGCCCCTGCGGAGGACTGTCCCTACTTAATGCAGCGGCTTAGCGAATGGCTCGGTGGGCCAGATTTCCAACCCTCCGAAAATGCGCCTACCGGGTCCGAAACCGTTTACGCAATTTTGAAGGCGATTCTTGCGCATCTTTATCTGGCTTGGATTCATCCCTTTGGAGATGGCAACGGCCGAACCGCCAGGCTGCTGGAATTCCACATCCTGCTCTCGGCCGGGGTCCCATCTCCAGCGGCACATCTTTTCAGCAACTTCTACAATCAGACGAGGTCCGAATACTACCGGCAACTGGACCAAGCCAGCAAATCAGGCGGCGATGTCCTGCCATTCATCCGGTACGCGGTACGGGGCTTCGTTGATGGGCTCCGGGAGCAACTAGAGGCCATCTGGCATCAACAGTGGGATGTGGCGTGGCAGAATTTTGTCCATGAGAGGTTTCAGAACAAACACAGCCTAGCAGATGCGCGACAAAGACATCTGGCTCTAGATTTGGGCCAGCAAAGGGACGCGGTCGACGTCGCAACGGTTACGGAACTCACCACGCGGCTTGCAAAGGCTTACGGGAGCAAGACGCTGAAAACCGCCCATCGGGATTTGAATGTGCTCATCAAAATGGGGCTGGTGGCCAAAGAGGGCCGAATGTTCCGCGCGCGCCGGGAAGTGATTCTGGCGTTTCTGCCGCTGCGCAAACGAGTGTAAGTTTCAGATTCCGCCAATGACCGCCACCCCTTACAGCGAGGAACAGCTCGTCGAATTACCCGCCATCGGGTTGTTCGAGGAAATGGGCTGGGCGATCGCCTCGGGGAGTGATGGCACGGGATTGTTAGAGCGGGAAACGCGCGGAGAGGTCGTGCTGGCATCCAGACTGAGGGCGGCGTTGATCCGGTTGAACCCGTACCTGCCCCCGGAGGCGGTTTCAAATGCCCTGGACGAATTGCTTCGGAACCGTTCAGCCATGAGCCTGGAGGCCGCAAACAAGGAGGTCTACCACCTGCTCAAGGACGGGATCGAGGTGTCTGTTCCGGACAAAGATCGGGGCGGGCAGAGGAAGGAACGCCTGCGCGTGGTGGATTGGGAAAGGCCCGGTAACAACGATTTTCTGCTGGTAAGCCAGTTCTCCGTGACGGGCGCGCTCTACACCTGTCGGCCGGACCTTGTCGGGTTCGTGAACGGTCTGCCGTTGGTGGTGATTGAACTCAAGAAACCCAGTGTCCCCGCACGGGCAGCTTTTGACGAAAACCTCACCCACTACAAACGGCAGGTTCCCGCGCTGTTTTGGTACAACGCACTGCTCATTGCGTCGAACGGAACCGACAGCCGGGTGGGTTCTCTGACTGCAAACTGGGAACGCTTTTTTGAGTGGAAACGGATTGAGAACGAAAACGAACCCCGGCGCGTCTCGCTTGAAGTGATGCTGCGCGGGACATGCGACCGGACACGCCTGTTGGATCTGGTGGAGAACTTCACCCTGTTTTCAGAGCACACGACAGGGGTGGTGAAAATCGTTGGACAGAACCACCAGTTCCTCGGGGTGAACAACGCCATCGCGTCGATGCTGGGGGCGCGGAAGGCGGGGCATGGCCGGGGCGGCGTGTTTTGGCAGACCCAGGGGAGCGGCAAGAGTTTTTCGATGGTGTTCTTTGCGCAAAAGGTTCTCCGGAAGGTTCCCGGCGACTGGACCTTTGTGGTGGTTACAGACCGGGTCGAACTGGATGTGCAGTTGGCAAAGACTTTCAAGTCGGCAGGAGCGGTGAGCGCGGCGGAAGGGGATGAGTGCCACCACGCCACAAGTGGAAGTCATTTGCGCGAGTTGTTGCGGGGGAATCATCGGTATGTCTTTTCACTGATCCACAAGTTTCAGACGCCGGAACTGTTGTGTGACCGGAGTGACGTGATTGTCCTGACGGACGAAGCGCACCGGAGCCAGTACGACACCCTCGCGCTGAACATGCGCGCAGCTTTGCCCAAGGCACTGTTTCTGGCATTCACAGGAACGCCACTCATCGCCAGCGAGGAGCGGACCAAGGAGGTCTTCGGTGAGTATGTTTCGATTTACGACTTCCAGCAATCCGTCGAGGACGGAGCCACGGTGCCGTTGTTCTATGAAAACCGGACGCCTGAGTTGCAACTGGTGAATCCCGAACTGAACGAGGACATCTACACCCTGATTGAGGACAGCGAACTGGATCCAGAGCAGGAACAGCGGCTCCAGCGGGAACTGAGTCGGCAATACCACCTGCTCACGCGTGAGGATCGCTTGGAAACGGTGGCGAAAGATATTGTCCGGCATTTTCTGGGGCGCGGTTTCTTGGGGAAAGCGATGGTGGTATCCATCGACAAAGCGACGGCACTCAAAATGCACGACAAGGTCCGCAAGCACTGGGCTGCGGAAACAGAGCGGGTCGAAGAGGCATTGGCGCGCCTCACCAAGTATCCCGAAAGCAGCGAGCCCTCGCAGGTGCTTGAACTTCAGAGACGCCTTGAGGTGCTCCAAAGCACGGACATGGCGGTAATTGTGTCGGCGGCGCAGAATGAGATCCCGCAGATGGCGGCACTCGGGCTGGACATCGAACCGCACAGGCGGCGGATGGTGGACTCCGCTTTGGATGAGAAGTTCAAGGATCCGCGCGATCCTTTGCGCATGGTGTTTGTGTGCGCGATGTGGCTTACCGGGTTTGATGCGCCAAGCTGTTCGACGGTGTATCTCGACAAGCCGATGCGCAATCACACGCTCATGCAGACCATTGCGAGAGCGAACCGTGTTTATCCCGAAAAACACAGCGGCGTGATTGTGGACTACGCGAATGTGTTGGCATCTCTAGAAAAGGCCCTCTCGATTTATGGTGCCGGTAAAGGTGGAGCGAATCCGGTAAAGGACAAGGGGGAGCTTGTGGAGGAGTTGCGGAAGGCGGTGTCTGCGGCAAAGGCGTTCTGTGAGAAACGCGGAGTGGATCTGGAGCGGATAGAGAACGGTGTCGTCGGGAGCATCGAGCGACTGCACAAGTTTGGCGATGCTGTGAACACATTGATTGCGCCTGACGGACTACGGCGCGAATTCCTTGCCCACCAACGGCTGGTGGGGACGCTCTATGGAGCGGCGATGCCTGATCCGGTGGTGCTTGAGTTTACGGCACGAGCGGCGTGTCTTGCTGAGATTGCGGATGCGATTAAGACTAAGTTGCACCCAGGGGCCGCTGATATTTCCGAGATTATGGGGGGCATTTCCAAGCTGTTGGATGAGTCCATCACGGGAGTGGAAATGCCAGGCCGACCCGCGGCCTTGATAGATCTCTCGAAGATTGATTTTGAGGCGTTGAGCAAACGCTTCACTGCTTCGAAACAGAAAAACACGGACCTTGAAGTGCTGAAAGCCGCGATCCGCGCCCAAATAGAAAAGATGGTGCGGTTCAACAAAACCCGGACCGATTTTCAGCAGAAGTTCGAGGAACTCATCGAGTCCTACAATTCAGGGAGCCGCAACATTGAGGAGTTGTTTGCCGAGCTTTTGGCGCTCACACGAAGTCTCTCGGAAGAAGAACACCGGCACATCCGAGAAAACATGAGCGAGGAGGAACTCGTCGTTTTTGACATTCTGACGCGCCCCGCGCCGGAACTGAGCGAGCCCGAGAGGAATGAGGTCAAGAAGGTTGCTCGTGAGTTGCTGGCGCGCCTGCATGAGTTGCTGGTGCTGAACTGGAAACAGAAATCCAGCGCCCGTTCGCAACTAAAAATTGCGATAGAGGACTTGTTGGATACTGGCCTGCCCCGCGCGTACACCCCTGAGATTTATCAATCGAAGTGCACCTCTTTGTTCGAGCACTTTTACGAAAGCTATCCGGAAAGGGATGCGAACATCTATCGGATGGGGTGATCCCGGGAAATCCGCTGGAATCACGACTGCTCGTCGGTGGCTTCGCGGTCTAGCGCTTCGGTCTGTTCGCCCGCATCAGAAACTGGGGGCGAGACTTCAATGTGAAGCGTGTAGACCCCGTCGACAGGCTCCATTCCCAGCGGCGCGATCCCCATTCGCTCCAGCATCGCTTTCAAATCATCCAAACAACCCTGACGGTCTGATATCCATGACGACCCCCAGCACCGCCAGAACACCCATCCAAGCCGCTCCATGGCCTTCTGCCGGCGGATATCGTCAGCCCATTTGTCGGGTCCATGGTACTTGTCTCCGTCAAGTTCGATCGCAAGTCGCCTGTCCTCTGCTCCTTCGACCACGAAATCGATCCGGTAGTTACCGACAGGAACCTGGGGCTTGAGGCGGTATCCGAGTTCGAGGAGGCAGCGTCCAAAATCACGCTCGAAGTCGGAATCACACAGATCAAGTACCTCCTTGGGACGAATGACGCTGCCTGCTTCCATCGGATTGCGGAAGTGTTCGATCAGCTTCGTCTTGAGGTCCTCCGGCTTCAGGTGACTTGTCGCCACGGAGCGTACCAGCACCAGGCGATCTCGGGCGCGAGAGGTGGCGACATTAAACCGCTGTTCAAACCTTCGATCCGCCTGCGCCATGGCCGTCTTGGGACACGCAACCATGGAAAGGAACATCACATCCCGCTCCTGCCCTTGGAAGGTGGCAGACCCACCGCACATGATCCGATGTTTCTCAACCACATCGGCTCCCAAATCGCTCACAATTCGGCCGTAGATCGACTTGGCTTGGGCGGTGCCAATCAATGAGATGACGCCAATGCTCTTTTTTTCAAAGGCTGGATCCCTCGTCAGCTTGGCAATCTCCTCAACGATCACATCACACTCCGCCTTGTTGAGGTCCCCGCTCTTACTGCCGTGGGGCACATAGATGTCTACCAACGGCGGATCCATCCGCTCAGACGCCTTTGGAACCCGGAGCGGAATGAGGGGCGTCGGGTAGAACCTGCTACTAAAACGAATGATGGGCTCAACGCAGCGGAAGTGTTCCCGGAGCATGATGGCTTTGCCGGGGAACACCATGCTTCCAAGCTCGTAAAGCGAAGTCCCGGGATCCATCTGATCCGCGAAGGGAAGCCCAGTGAGAAAGGTTGTGCGGAGTTGAATGATCTTGCGGTCCTCGATGCCAATCACCGTCGGACTCACCTGCTTGTCATCACCGACGATCAGCACCTTTTTCCCACGTAGGATGGCCGGAAGTGACGAAATGTCCGACTGTGACGACTCATCGATGATGACCAAGTCGAACGCGGCAAGGTCGGGCGGTAATTGTTCAGCGACGCGCCACTCCGGCAAAATCCAGCAAGGAACAGCCTGCGCGGTATCCATCGCGGCCTCCCGAATGATTCGACGCTGACGCCCGGCTGTCTTTCCTGTGCCTTTGCCCAAACGAGCGATCGCTGCGGCAAACTTGGCAAGGGCTGCTTCGACCTTATTAGTGAGACTGAGCTTGAGACCAAGGAAGGTACGGAGGCGCACAACCTCGGCAAAGAGCCTCTTTTGCTCGGCTTCGGCTTGCGCACGGGCTTCAGACAACTCGCGGACCGTTTCCCTGTTACCGAGGGAGGCCAAATACCCATCGGCGCGCGCCCAGTCCCAGGACTTCCGCCAAGTATCGGGCGTCCAAACATCGTTGCTACCAAAAGGTGCTTCATTCCTGAGGCGGTACGCCCAGTTGGGTGCCCCGGATTCGGCAACCTTGCTTACAAGCCTGTCGAGTTGAGTCAGGCCGCCTGCAATACTGTTGAGTCGAAGAGCCTCAGAGAGAATCCCTCGCCACGCATCTGCGATGGCGGTCTGAGTAACGCCGTGCTGCCCCAAGCTTTCGCAGACCTCCCGTAGCGCCGAATGAAACGGCAACAGACTGTTGCCAGCAACAGATAGAGCATGAGCCTTCACTGCGTGGGCGTTGACCAGCTCGGCCTTCTCCAGATTGGCTGCCAAGGCCTCGGCAAGTCGCTGGCATCGTCCCTGCAAAAGAGCCTCGTCGATGTCCAAACCGTATGGAAAGAGCGCGCTGAATACTTCACGCCAGGCGGCAATGTGCTCATGAATCGCCCATACGCGATTGATTAAGCCACCAAGCCGCAACAGCTCGCTTTCGACCGCCGACCATTCGGCAGGGAGCGGTTGCGCCCCAATGGCACGGGCTAAGCCGTTCCAACGCCCAAGGAAAAGAAGCACCTGCTGCTGCCAGAGGCGGTAGTCTCGGATCATGATCCAGTCTGCCGAGGCATCAGGCGTCCGTCCCTCCACACGCACCGCATCAATTTTGGCCTTTAGTCCGCCCTTGAATAGGGAGAATACACCAAAGGGCTTTCGACCAGCCGCCAAGTCTCCGATGGCTTTGTCCAGAGCAGGATCGGTTTCCACTCCGTCGATAATGATGGCTTTGAGCGAAAATTCGCGCCCCCGGACATAAAGGTTCAGCCACTCCGACAAAGCACTTCTAAGCGCTGCCATGGCCGCTTCGTCGATGCGCTTGAGACCAATCAGGAGATGGTAAACATCAAACAGCCACCGATCAGACTCCAGTTCGCCAAGAATCTCCGTGAACTGGCTCAGCCATTCACTGGCCTTCTTTGCCTCTTCCAGACCAACCCGGCCCTCCAGAGACATGAAGGGAATCTCTCCAGCATTGGAGCGCCCCTCGATCTCTTTAATTCTAACAAGCTCGCCGTGGGCAGCCAGAATTTGGGGAAGTTCGGGCAGGAGGGCCGGATCAGGCAGATCTTCCACCGGGTAGGCAAGATCGCCCGCATGATTTTGACGAAGTTCACGGATCTGGATGATTTCCTCATCCGTAAACTGAGGTTCGTATTGGTCCGTCAGGTTTACCTTGTCGTCGAACCACAAATGCAGCGGCCTCTCATCTGCGACGGCCTTCGCCAAGGACATCGGCAGGACTTTTTCCTTCCCGTAGTCCACGCGCGCAAGATTGCGCTCCGCAAACGCGTAAAGCTGCGCGTCGATCTTCAAAACAGCTTCACGCAGCTCGGCGACTCGCGCCTGCTTTTCGAGTATTTGCTCGTTAACGACCCTTGGATTGATCGACTTGGCTTCGTCCGCAAGAATGCGCACCGCTTGCTCCAACTGGCGCGCCCCCTCGCGGTCGTTGTGAATGACTGCGATGGCGAGATCGCGGATTCCTTCTGGAATTTTCTCCTGCAGTGCGGTCAATGCTTCCGGAGTTTTTGCCGTCACTAACACCCGCCGTTTCGTCGCCAAATAATGGCAGATGATGTTGGCTATGGTGTGCGTCTTACCGGTTCCTGGGGGACCCTGAACTACAACCCCTTCAGTATTTTTGTCCTGAAGCCGTTGAATGATTTCCTGCTGGTCGTCGTTAAATGGCAGTGGGAAGAAGTAGGTATTCTCGGGTTTGGTCTCCTCGGCCACCCGGCACGCCGTTCCTTCGCCAGCCGATCCACCACCCAACCCGCCCTTCCATCCCGATGTGTTCTCCGGAAAGGTCAGGTTGGTTTCTGTCAGATCAATAACAGAGCCGTCGTAAGTCACGGAGGGAGCGCTGGACGGTTCTTTGACGAACTGAGCGGCGGGCAGTGGCAGCTGGCTTTCGTCCTCAATGAGCTCCACTTCCCGTATCAAACGCCGAATGTCTTCCTTGCGGAAATCTTCGTTGCGTTGCCGGACATAAATAACCCATGTGTCGGTGATACGCAGGAACTCGTCGATGTTTGGCACGGTCCGGTCATTGGGATCAGCCAAGCTATCTGGGTGATATATCCCCGATGCGGACAGTCGTGCGGAGCAGGCGCGAAGGGTGCTCTCAAAGGTCGATTTGTCAAACGGCGAGAATCCCCGGTCGGGGTCGTCGATGATGCGCTCAAATTGTTGTCCGATGTCTCGTTGGACATTCTTACTGCCCTCAATCTCCAGCTCGTGAAAGGCCCGTAGCGTCAACTGCGGCTGGGCGTGCCGGGGGCGGATCAGTAGCGTCCCGTCCTCTTCCAGTTCGATTTCGACCAACTGCTCGATCAAGGGAATGTTAAGTCGCTTATCCCTGACCTTCCAACGGACGATGCCAACTCCGAAGACTAGTTCAATGGGCGTGTCGTCTCCCATCGACATCATTCGCTGATAAATCTGGTAAATCTTGTTGTAAAAATCGATGGATCGCCGACGGGGCCGCTCCATTTCGGCCCATGCCGCCCAAGGCCCATCGAGGTACTCCTGCCATAGCCTCCGAAAGTCCGGCATGTTTGTGGTGCGCAGGATCACATCCATGCATTCGGGCCGCGCTTGCTCGGCCCCGATCGGTCGCATGACATCGTCCAAATCAGGAAGCAAGCCTGCCTCGGCTATCTCGGAGATGCCCTCAATCGGCAGTTGGAGCATCCTCTTTTCAAACAGGTCGGGGGGAATGTCTGGCGAGGGGTGGCTACCAAACTCCACCCAACCGTTGAACATGGCATCAGTCGCGGGAGGGGTTGTCTCCCGCAGGCGGCGTAAACGAATCCAAGTTTCGGCATCGACCCCGATCTCAATGCCCTCAAGTCCGACAATTAAATGCTCCCAAAAATGCGGGTACTTCTCGCGTCCAAGGTCGGAAACGACCTTTTCATTCATCGACGACAGCTCCTCTGTATATCTGAGGAGATTGCCCAAGTCTTTTTTGGTCTTCGTCAGGGTGGACATGTGTGAACGCTATCTAACACTAGCCTATCAAGCTTCTGGGGGTGACAGAAGCAATTCATACCTCAAATAAAACATGCGCGCCTTTTATTGAGGTGTGCGTTGTAGTAACCTCGGGATCTTTGGCCCACAGGATATTCTGGCGCCCAGTGTCTAAATCTCCCCAGCACCCCTAAAACTATGAAAGATAGCCTTGGCTCGCTCGAACCCGTGGAACTTAGAAGCATCTGGCCAGACGAGGCTCGGGATTTCACTCCCTGGCTAGCCAAAGAGGAGAATCTTCGGCGGCTTTCAGACGCGCTCAATTTGGAGCTAGAGCTCGACAGGATCGAAGTTGCTGTGGGGCCGTACTCGGCTGACGTCGTTGCAACGGACGCTTTTTCGAACTCGAAGGTGGTTATTGAAAACCAGCTAGAGAAGACCAACCACGACCATTTGGGCAAAGTCCTGACCTATGCCTCCGGATTGGAGGCGCGCATTCTGATTTGGATCGCGAAAAAGTTCACCGAAGAACATCGGCAAACATTCGACTATCTGAATGAGTGCACGTCAGGGCGTCTCCGGCTTTATGGAGTGGAGATCGAGGTGGTTCGGATTGGTAATTCTGTTCCCGCGCCCCTCTTCAAACTTGTCTCCAGTCCGAATGACTATGTGGCGGCGACGCACAATGCGAGTGCTGGGATCTCCGACACGAAGTCCCTCTATCTCGAATTCTGGACTGCGTTCAGGGACTACTGCCGCGCTAAGGGGGAGTCTTTCAGCCTGCAAACACCGCGTCCCCAACACTGGTACACGGTTTCGATCGGCAGAAGTCGCTTCTCGGTAGGGCTGACCGTCAGCACGATGCGCCAGCGGTTGGGGTGTGAGTTGTATTTGCGAGGAAACACGGCCAAGCAGGCCTTTCGATTGCTCAAGGAAGGGCAGAACGATATTGAACGGGAGCTTGGAAGCCTTGAATGGCAGGAGCTCCCCGAGGGGCAGGATTGTAGGATTGTTGACTACCTCCAGGATTTTGATCCCAGAAACCGTCAGGACTGGGACCGGGGATTTGGGTGGCTCAAAAAGCGGACAGAGGAATTCCGATCAGTGTTTGGCATCCGAGTGAAGCAGTTGACACTTGAGGAAGACAACGAGTGAGAGGACCTCAACAACGAGTCCCCAGGAGCTGCTCGACCTTGGTCACACGGTTAAGCCAACCTTTGAGAAACACCCGCTGTTCCGGGTCGCGCTCCACCAACTGTCGATAAAACCTGATTCTCTGGCGGGCCAGCCGCTGGGCTAGCGCCCCCAGGGCCTCGCGCTTCAATTCGCCAGTGAGCGCCCCCAGTGTGAGAGGGCCGATCAGGCCGTCGTCCCGCGTACCCACAGTGCGCTGCAGAAACTTCGCGGCCTGGGTGACGCCCGTGTTCACGCAGGCGTCAAAGTGCGC
>CAMCIN010000126.1 GCA_945874745.1 Akkermansia muciniphila
AGCCCTAAAGGCTGGTTTCGAGAGGTTTACCACTAGTGAAAGTGGAGCGGGTGACGCGACTCGAACGCGCGACATCTTCCTTGGCAAGGAAGTGCTCTACCAACTGAGCTACACCCGCAATTGGTGTGTTGAGAAAATAGGAAAAAGAGCCGTTGCTGACAAGGGTTTTTTCCGCTGCCTATGCGAAACTTTCGCCGTGGCTAGAGGTCCTTCTTGCCGAAATCCTGTTTGCGCCCGTCCAACAGCCGCGCGACAAAACCCGTGTCGTACTCGCCCCGGTTGAAGTCCGGATCGTGCATGATCGAATGCTGGAAGGGGATCGTGGTTTTGATGCCACGCAAAATGTACTCGCTGAGCGCCCTGCGCATCCGCGCGATCGCATTTGCACGGGTGGTTCCCATGGCAATGACCTTCGCGATCATCGAGTCGTAGTGGGGCGGCACCGTGTACCCGGTGTAGGCGTGCGAATCAATCCGGACGCCCCGGCCGCCTGGGGCATAGTAAAGTTCGATCTTGCCCGGGGAGGGGGCAAAGTTGTTTTCCGGATCCTCGGCATTGATGCGGCACTCAATCGCATAGTAGCGACGGGTGGCTTCGCGGACGAAGTGCGAGAGGGGCTCGCCCGCGGCGACCTTGATCTGCTCTTTGACCAGGTCGATGCCGTACGCCTCCTCAGTGATGCAATGCTCCACCTGGATGCGGGTGTTCATCTCCATGAAGTAGAAGTTACCCGAGTTGTCCACGAGGTACTCGATGGTGCCGGCACCTTCGTACTGTACGGATTCCGCCAGACGCACCGAGGCGGCGCCCATGCGGGCGCGCAGCTCCTCGGTCATCAGGGGGCTGGGGCATTCCTCGATGATCTTCTGGTTGCGGCGCTGCATGGAGCAGTCCCGCTCGCCGATGTGCACCACGTTGCCGTGGGAGTCCGCCATGATCTGGAACTCGATGTGATGCGGATTCTCGATGAGTTTTTCGATGTACACTCCGTTATTGCCAAAGCACTTATCCGCTTCCATGCGGGCGCCGTGGAAGCCCTGCACAAGCGAGCCGTCGTTGTGGGCCGGTCGCATGCCGCGGCCGCCGCCACCGGCTACGGCCTTGATCATGACTGGGTAGCCGATCTCGCGTGCGATCCGCAGCGCGTCCTGCTCGTTCTCCACAAGGCCATCGGACCCAGGCGTGACCGGCACTCCGGCGGCGCGGGCGTTGGCGCGGGCTACGTTCTTGTCGCCCATCGAGCGGATGGCCGCAGGCGGCGGTCCGATGAACTTGATGTTGCAGCTTGCGCAGACCTCCGCGAAGTGCGCGTTCTCCGCGAGGAATCCGTATCCCGGATGGATGGCGTCCACGTTGCCGATCTCCGCCGCGGAGATGATGCGGTCGATTTTGAGATAGGACTGGGAGCTGGGGGCCGGGCCGATGCAGACCGCCTGGTCTGCGAGTTGGACGTGGAGGGAATCCACGTCGGCCTCGGAGTACACAGCCAATGTTTTAATTCCCAGCTCTTTGCATGCACGGATGACGCGGAGTGCGATCTCGCCACGGTTGGCAATCAGGACCTTGTTGAACATGGTAAAGGACTTCTGGGCGGCGCTTTTCGGCGCATTTGCGCATTTGCGCATTTGCGCTTTTGCGCGCCTGGGCAGCGGAAGGAGGCCGGCGGCGTTAGCGGAGGCGAAAGAGGGGCTGTCCGTATTGGACTGGCTTGCCGTTTTCGGCGACGATTTCGGCAATGGTGCCAGAGACTTCGGACTTGATCTCGTTCATGACCTTCATGGCCTCGATGATGCAGATAACGGTGTCCGGAGTGATCTGTTGGCCCACCGACGCGAAGGGCGGGGCGTCGGGGGAGGCCGCCGCGTAGAATGTGCCAACCATCGGAGAGGGAAGGTCCCGGAGGGCGTCGGCCTGGGCGTGTGGTTGCGCGGCTTGTGCCGGGGAGCCCTGGCCCGGAGGGGGCAGTTGTAATTGCCCGGGTCCGAGTAACTGCGGCCCGTAGGAAAAGCCTGAGGTCAGCGGCTGGGATTCGTACCCTCTTTTGAGGGTGATCTTGAAGCCTTCCTGCTCCAGAGAAAACTCGGAGAGGTCGTTTTTGCGGATCAGAGCGATGAGCTCCTTGATGTCTTTAAGTTCCAAGGTTTGGCCTCCGTTAGAAAAGGGTATAGTTTTGTAAGGTAGGGGTGAGGAGGTGCAGGGTCAAGGCATGGCTTAGGGGAGAGACTGGGGGGGCGCTAGGACACTCTACGAGTGGCCATCCTTCAGACCTATGGCTCCCCGCTCCTTTCGGTGGGTGAGAGGTTCTGGAAAACGGGAAATGACACTTCAGGAAACGGTGAGGGGCTTGAAAGGCTGTCGATCTGGAGGCCGCAGGATCCCACTCCGTCTGCTTTCCCAAACGAAGCCGAGGCTATCCTTTAGACAAGTATCCACACCGTTCTTCGAATTAGCAGTCAGTGGGAACCATTAGGAACATCTGTGGAAGTCTCTCATCTGTGCATCACTGCGCGTTCCACGAGGTGTTGTCGGAAGCTTGCCCGCCGTGAAAGCGCCCTAGCGGAGGCGTGCCTGCCAGCTTTCCACTATCTCGGCAAGGCAGGCATCCAGCGTGATGGTAAGGTCCCATGCTGGATAGTGGGCCCGCATTTTTGTCAGATCGCTGTAGTAACAGATGTGGTCTCCTGAGCGGGCCGAGTCCGAGTAGGTAAATTCCTGAGGCTTTCCGGAGAGTTTCTCGACGGTGGCAAACGCCTCCAGAATCGAGCAGGAGTTGGCCTTGCCGCCGCCGATGTTGTACACCTCCGCTACGCGCGGCGCCTGAAAGAAGGCCCAAACGAAGCGGGCGACGTCTGTGCTGTGGATGTTGTCCCGGACTTGTTTGCCCTTGTAGCCGTAAACGGTGTAGCGGCGCCCTTCGAGGTTGCAGCGCACCAGGTAGCTCAAAAAGCCGTGCAGCTCGACGCCGGAATGGTTGGGGCCGGTCAGGCAGCCCCCGCGCAGGCAGCAGGTGGGCATGCCAAAGTAGCGGCCGTACTCCTGCACCAGGATGTCCGCCGCGACCTTCGAGGCGCCGAAAAGGGAGTGTTTGGACTGGTCGATGGAAAAGGACTCCGGGATTCCGCCTGCGTAGGTGGGGTCAGCATAGTCCCACCGGGTTGGGAGCTCGTTGAGCGCGATGGAATTGGGCCTGTCTCCGTAGACCTTGTTGGTGGAGAAGTGAATGAACGGCGACTCGGGGCAGAAACGTCTCGCTGCCTCGAGCAGGTTGAGCGTGCCGGTGGCGTTGGTTTCGAAGTCTTCAAAGGGAATTGCCGCGGCCAGATCGTGCGAGGGCTGGGAGGCGGTATGTAAAATGGCAACCGGTCGGACGGCTTCGATGCATTCTAGAACGGCGGCACGGTCCCGGATGTCGAGGTTGTGAAGCTTGAAGCCGGGGATGTCCTTGAGCAGGCGGTCCCTGTTCCAGGTGGTGTCTCCCTGCGGCCCAAAGAAGACGGCGCGCTGGTTGTTGTCGATGCCGTGCAGCTCGAAACCTTGGGTGTGAAAAAAAAGGCAGAGCTCGGAGCCGATCAGACCGGAGGAGCCGGTTACAAGAATGCGTTTGGGGACCATTCGGCAAGTAGTGGCTTTGGTTTTGCAAAAAGAAAAGCGGGGAGCGCGGCCGAGGGAGGCTTTAGTTGAGGGGCCTACGTTCCGCGGGCTTTTCGAGGGCCAACTTGCCGCGCGAAGAGGCATGGTTTTGCGTGAAGGTTTTTCCCGTTTTTTCGCGAGTCTGCATCTTGTGGCGCGATTTATGCTCAGCACGGAAATCAATTTTGCGCCATGCCTCTTATTAAACACAACGGACAGATCCGCGGCAGATGGGGGCTTTTCCTCGTGCCTGCCAACCTGATTTTCGGTGTCACCCTCTCCTACCGGATGCGGGCCGGCGAGCCGATCGTCGACTTGTTCTACTGGGCGATGATGGCGATCATGTGGATCGACTTGGCCCTCGATCTGTTGAGCACCCGGAAACACCGGATGGAGGTGGTGTCCGACTGGAAACGCGTGTTGAAGCTCTATTCACAGGGCTGGTTGATCCCTGATTTGTTGGCTGCGATCCCGTTCGAGTTTTTGGCGCAGGCCTTCCATTGGGAGAGCGACTGGACGCTCCTACTGCGCGCCCTGCCCCTGACCAAGACCTTCAAGGTTTCCGCGGTCCTGGCCGACCTGCAGTTGATTCTCCAACTGCCGCGCGCACTGATGCAGTTGATGTCGCTGGGCTACTGGGCGATCCAGGCCATCCACGCAGTGTCGCTGGGTTGGTGGTGGGTTGGGGGGGTGCCGGAAACCATCGAAACGACCCCCGCCAAGATCGCTTGGGTCTGGGAGGACGACACCCACGCTCAACTGGTGCCCAAGGTGATTGCCGAACCGGAACTCCGAAAGATGGAGCACTGGGAAACCTACCTGCGGGCCGTGTACTGGACCGTCACGACGATGACCACCATCGGGTACGGGGACTACAGCCCGAGCAAGGACAACAACGGCCAGATCATGTTTACGATCTTGGCGCAGATCGGCGGGGTGTCGTTCTACGGATACATCGTCGGTAACATTCCCGTGTTGATCGCAAACCGCGATGCCGCGCGGGCCGCCTTTGAAAGCCGCAATGAAATCATCGGGGAGTTCATGCGGATCAAGCAGCTGCCCGTGTCCATGCAGGACCGGGTGCGCGACTACTACCAGTACCTGTGGGAATCCCGTAAAAACGTCTCGGATACCGAGGTGCTCGGCACGCTGCCGCACGCGCTCTCCGTCGACGTGCTGGTGTTCCTCAACAACGAGATCCTCCAGAAGGTGGAGTTCTTCAAGGGCGTCAAAGACATCTTCATCCGCGAGGTGGTGGGGATGCTCACGACTGAGGCCTACATCCCGGGTGACTTCATCATCCGCGAAGGGGAGTTCGGCACCCGCATGTACTTTTTGACCAACGGCAGCGTGGACATCGTCATCAACGGCAACCGCGTCGCCAGTTTAGGCACCGGATCTCCGTTCGGCGAAATGGCGCTGGTTTCCGGCGACAAGCGCAACGCGAGCGTGCAGGCGACCACCTACTGCGACGTTTACGTGCTGGATCGCTCGGGCTTCGACTTGTTGCGTTCCCGCTACGAGGACTTCGACAAGAACGTCACCGAAATCACGGAACGGCGGAATGCCGCGAATTTGAAGGCCAAGCAGGACCGCGAACTCGCCGCCGCCGCAAAGGCAGCCGCTGAAGCAGCCGCCCAGCCGCCGCCGCCAGAGGCCACCGCCTAAGCCGCGCGAGGTGCCGCTCCTCTGGTGAGGGGCGCACCGGCGCCCGGGCTGTCCCTGCGGGGGGGGCGGCCCGGGGTGCGAGGGTTTGCCCTCGCCTCAAGACAAGACTCCGCTTAAGTAGGGAGTCATATGCACGATCCCCGTTTCGACCGGCTTGCTGACGTCCTAGTTTCCTTTTCGACGCATCTCCAGAAAGGGGAGCGCGTTCTGATCGACGCCTTTGACATTCCGCCGGAGATGACCATTGCGCTGGTGCGGGCAGCGATGCGCGCCAAGGCACTGCCCTATGTGCAAATCCACCAGGCGCAGGTGAGCCGGGCGCTCGCCCTGGGTATTGTGGAGGAGCAGCTGGAAGTATCCTCGGCAATCGAACTGGCCCGCATGAAGAAGATGGACGCCTACATCGCGGTGCGCGGCGGCGCAAACATCACCGAGCAAAGCGATGTGCCGCCGGAGCAGTTGAAGCTTGTGGCCCGAAAGATGAAGCCCGTCCTGGACTGGCGCGTCAAAAAGACAAAGTGGTGCGTACTCCGCTGGCCCTCAGCCTCGATGGCGCAGCTCGCGGGGATGAGCACCGAGGCGTTCGAGAACTTTTACTTCGACGTCTGCACGCTGGATTACTCCCGGATGGTGCCCGGAATGAAGGCGCTCAAGGCGCTCATGGACAAGACCGACCGGGTGCACATCGAGGGGCCGGGGACGGACCTGCGCTTTTCCATCAAGGACATCCCCGCAGTCATGTGCGGGGGCAGCCACAACATCCCCGACGGCGAGGTGTTTACCGCACCGGTAAAAACCAGCGTCGAGGGACACGTGACCTACAACGCCCCGAGCATCTACCAGGGCACGGCCTTCGACAACGTTCGCCTCGAGTTCAAGGCGGGCAAGATCGTCGGTGCCACGGCCAACAACACCGAGAAGCTCAACGCGATCCTCGACAGCGATGCAGGCGCACGCTTCATAGGGGAGTTTGCCATCGCCTTTAATCCGCACATCCTCAGCCCGATGCGGGACATTCTCTTCGACGAAAAGATCAGCGGCTCCTTTCACTTTACCCCCGGCCAGTGCTACGAGCAGACCGAGAACGGCAACCGCTCGCAGGTACACTGGGACATGGTCAACATCCAGCGAGCCGACTGGGGCGGCGGGACGATCCGTTTTGACGGGAAGGTGATCCGGCAGGACGGGGTGTTCCTTCCAAAGAGTCTGCAGGCGCTCAATCCGGAGCACCTGCTCGGGTAGGCTGGTGGGCGCGCGGAGGCCGGGGGGGGGGAAGGGGAGCCGGTCCCGCCGCCGGGCTCCCGTCTGTGGACGGCTCGCTAATTGACGTAGGCTGCCTCGTTGGAAAAGAGGAGGGATTGCACCAGGGTTTCCCAGGGTGAAAAGGCGACCCGCTCCACCAGTTCGCCCTCGTTGACGATCGCGGAGCGTGCTGTATTGGCTGCCAGAGAGGTCTTTAAATTGCGCTCGGCGGTCTTTGCCGCGGCCTTGTTCAAGTCGCTGGCCCCCGCTTTCACTGTCGCTTGAAAGCTGGTTTCAGCCACTAGGAATTTAATGGCGCGGGCTTTCTCTGAAGCGGTGGGGAGGCGCTGAAGCACCACCCGGTAGACGGCGTTGATTCCCCGGTCTGTACCATCCCTCACGCCTTGGATGATTTCGGGGCGCTTCACAATGCTCTGGACGATTTTTGCCACAAAGGAACTGTTCATCAGAAACAGCGCCTGCTGGGGGACAATGGTCGAGGTGCGCCGGCTGTTGGGCTGGTCCGGGTTGGCCATGTCGAATTGCATGAGCAGGTCGGGCATCTCCGCCCGGTCAATGTAGGCGTAGATGGAGCGCCTGAAAATATAGGGCTCCTGGGTGACGTTGAAGGAGTGGCCGCCGAGGGAGGGGTCCATCAGCCCTCCCATGCTGATGAGCGAGTCGCGGAACGCTTCAAAGTCGAGGCGGCGCACATTCGCGCGCCACAGCAGCGAGTTGGAGGGGTCGGTTTTTTCGTAGGCCGCGGCGCCTCCCTTGAAGGCGGTGTTGCTCGACTGTCTGTAAATCTTGGAAAGCATGATGGCCTTGTGGAGGGCCTTGACCGACCAAGCGGGCTTGGCCGCGCCGAAATCCTCCATGAACCAGGTTGCCAGAAAGTCTAGCAGCTCGGGGTGGGAGGGTTTGCCCGCCTGGTTGCCCAGATCGTCGGGCGTCCGGACCAGGCCCTCGCCAAAGTGGTGCATCCACACACGGTTGACCATGACCCGCGCGGTGAGCGGGTTGCTTTTGCTGGCGATCGACTGGGCCAGTTCCAGCCGGCCGCTTCCCAGCTTGAACGGCTCCGGTTTCCCGCCCTCGCTGAGCACCTCAAGGAAGCGCCGGGGAACGGTGCGCACCTGGTCCCCCTTTTTGGGCGCGTTTCCGCGTACATAGAGCGGAGAATCCTGCGGCTGTGGCAGATCCTCCATCACCATCGCGCGGACCGGTCCGCCCTTGAAGGTGGTCTTGAAGTTGTTGATCTGGGCAAGGCCGCCGTTTTTTTCCAACTGTCCGCGCAAGGTCGTGGTGGGCAGCTTGTTTCCCTCGTCCATCAAGCGCTCAAGGCTCAATTCTGCAGCGGGCACAAGCCGCAGCGGAAATACCGCCAGTTCCATGGCGGCCTTGTCAGGCGAGTTGGCAATGTCCTTCGCCGGATCCGTGAACGCATTGTAATGGGCGGCCACTCGCGGCTCCATCTGGTCGAAGAGTTTCCCCACCAGTTCGGCGACTGCTTTCAAATCCGCGGGCAGCGATTTCTGGGCCTTTAAGAAGGCGATCACCTCCGGGTTGTAGGGCGTCTTGTCGCGGCCTGCGAGCATCGCACTCAGGGCGGCTTCCCGGTTGGCTTCCAGCGTGACCAGTTTCACGAAGGGGCCGTAGACTTCGTCAAAAGGGCGTAGCCTGTTGTTTCCGATCACCTTGCCGTTGAAGGTTTCCAGCTTGAACTTGGCCAGGAGCTCGTTCCCCTCCTTCATCTCCTCCGGGGTGGCACTTGCCCGGGTGAGCATTGCTGCGGTGAAGGCGTTCGCGGCATTCTTGCGGAACTTGTCGGAGTATTCCCGCTGGAGCTTGTAGAAGGCGGCGTAGGCCTTCTGCTCCATTTGCGCCACTTCCTGTTGGAACTTCAGGAACCCGGGCGAGTTGGGGTCGCCGGCGATGAGCGGTCCTTCCTTCGGCTCGGAGCTGCTTAGGAAGATGCCCCGCAGCGCGTAGTAGTCGGCCGCCGTCACCGGGTCAAACTTGTGGTCGTGGCAACGCGCGCAGGCCACGGTCAGTCCGAGCAGACCCCGGCCGATGACGTCGATGCGGTCGTTGATGATGTCGTCTTTTTGTGCAAACCGCTGGCCGACGGTGAGCAGCCCGAGCGCAGCCAGATTCTCCTTCGGGTTGTTCGGAAGTTTGTCTGCCGCCAGTTGCTGCATGAGGAATTGGTCGTAGGGCAGGTCCTTGTTGACCGCGTTGATGACCCATTCCCGGTAGGTCCAGGCGTAGGGGTACTTGTAGTCGGTGATCCGGTCCGCCTGGTTGGTCGTGTCGCCCGTAGTATCGGAATACCGGGCGGTGTCGAGCCAGTGGCGGCCCCACCGTTCGCCGTAGGCGGGCGAGGCCAGCAACTGGTCGATCACCCTGGCGTAAGCCTCGTCCGGGTTTGGATCGCGCACGAACTGCTCGATCTGGAGAGGGGAGGGTGGGATGCCGATCAAATCGTAAAACACCCGGCGCAGCAGCGCCTCCTTGTCCGCCTGAGGGGCGGGGAGCATCTCCTTTTCCTCCAACTTCGCCAGGACAAACTTGTCGATGGCGTTGTTGCACCAGGCCGCGTTCTTCGGCGTGGGAGGTGTGACCTTGGGGATGGGCTGGAACGCCCAGTGCGCCTTTTTGTCGGCCTTGGCGGCGGTTTTCGACGGCTCGCGCGGGTCGGGGGCGCCCATGGCTACCCACTTCTTGAGATCCTCAATCTGCTCGGCACTCAGTTTCTTTTTCGGAGGCATCTGCAGGTCGTCCTCCCAAGTGACGGCCTTGATCAGGGTGCTGCCCTTGACGTCCTTGGGTTTGAGGCCCGCCCCGCTCTCCCCTCCCTTGAGCAATTCCTCCCGGGAATCCATGCTCAAGCCCCCCTTGGTCTTTCCCTTTTCCGCCGAATGGCACTCCATGCAGTGGTTGGCAAAAATCGGGCGGATTTTGTTTTCGAAAAACTCCACCTCTGCCGGGGCAAGCGCCGTGGTGACCGCCGCACGGGCGGCAGGCAGGCCAGCGCCAAGGGCCAGCAGGCCGAGCGAGGCGAAGAAGCGGGGGAGAAGGATGTTTGCAGAAAGGCGCATAAAGGACGGGAGCAAAAGCGGCAGAGCCAAGCGCAGCTAGGCGATGATTTCCTTCACCACGTTACCAAAGTTGTCGGTGAGTCGGAACTCCCTGCCGTTGTAGGTGTAGGTGAGCTTGGTGTGGTCGAAGCCCAGCAGCGCCAGAATCGTGGCGTGCAGGTCGTGGATGTGCACCGGGTCCTTCACGACTTTGCCGCCGAATTCGTCGGTCTCGCCGTAGGTCGTGCCGCCCTTGACCCCGCCGCCGGCCATCCAGCCGACCATGGCCTTGCCGTTGTGGTCGCGGCCCGGAGTGGCGCCCCCGCCCGAGGTGGTCACCGTGCGCCCGAATTCGCCCCCCCAGATGACCAGGGTCGAGTCGAGAAGACCGCGTTCCCTGAGGTCCTGGAGCAGCGCGGCGGCCGGCCCGTCGATGCCGGTGGCGGCGTCCTTGACTCCCTTGGCAATGTTCTCGTGGTGGTCCCACGAACCGCTGCAAGCCACCTGGACAAAGCGCACGCCGCGTTCGACCAGTCGCCTGGCCACCAGCAGCTTGGAGCCGTTGGCCCGGAGGGTCGGCGCGGGGCTCATCCCCGTCAGCGGGCCCATGTAGCGCTCGCGGACGGCCTCAGACTCCTTGGAAATGTCGAAGGCCTCAGTGGCCTCGGTCTGCATCTTGTAGGCAATCTCGAAGGCCTCGATCCGGGCTTCCAGCTGGGAGTCCCGCTGGAGTGTGGCGGCGTGCTCTTTGTTTGAGGCCGCGACGAAGTCCAGCTGGCGGCGCTGGCGGTCCAGCGTGCTGAATTCGCTCCGGATGTTGGCCAGCACCGAAGACAGGGGGGCGGTCGGGCTGTAGTTGACGTTGCAGCCCTGGTAAATGCCCGGCAGAAAGGCGCACTGCCGGAACGAGGAGTCCCCGCCGAGCGACACAAACCCCGGCATGTTCTGGTTGACGCTCCCCAGACCGTAGGTGAGCCACGAGCCGAGACTGGGCTTGGGCAACTGCGGTGAGCCGGTCATGAGCATCTTCGCCGCGATCTGGTGGTCCGGGATTTCGGTAAACAGCGAGCGGATCACCGCCATCTCGTCGATGTGCTTGGCGAGCTCCGGAAAGATTTCGCAAACCTCCACCCCCGACTTCCCGGCTTTCGCAAATTTGAACGGGGAACCGAACGCGACTCCCTCGTAACCGGGAATCTTCTTGCCGTCCTCCTTGGAAAGTTCGGCCTTCGGGTCCCAGGTGTCCACGGTTGAAGGAGCGCCGCCAGCGAAGATCTGGATGACGGCCTTCGCTTTGGCCGGAAAATGCGGGGCCTTCGGAGCCAGCGGACCCGCCGCACCCGGTGCGGCGTTGAGGTCGAAGGGATTGATCCCAAAGAGCGAGGCGAGGCTCAGTCCGCCAAACCCGAGGCAGTTGCGGGTGAGAAAGTCGCGGCGCGAAAAAAAGGCGGCTGAATCTAGATGGGCCAGAGGCGAACTGTCCGGATTGACCGCCAGGCGGGACTGGGAAAAAGAACTCATCCTAGACTCGGTAGCAGGAAATATGCCTTTTTCTCTGAGCGGAGGCCTTGCAGCGCATTTGCTGTGCGGGTCTCTCAAAATTGAGAATGGCGGTAGTGAGTGGCCGCCACCGCATGTGCTTCACCGGTCACCCTCCGAAACCGGCCCCCTTCGGGACAGGCCCTCGCCCGCCGAGGGGAAATGTCCGCTCCTCAAGCCAGGTTTTTGGTTCTTCTCTATTTTTAGTCGGCGAGAGGTTGTCGAAAGCGGGGGATACCACCTCGGAAAACGACAAAAAGATGGAATGGCTGCCGCTCTGGAGGCCGCGGTGTCCCACTCCGTCAGCTTTCCTGAATAAAGCCTATGGACCTATTATGTAGGCAATTATCCGCAGATTCGTCCGCTGAAGCAGAGGAGCGGAAACCGTAGGAAATCTGTAAATCTCTGTCATCTGTGGAGCACTGTCGGTTCCCTCTGGAGTGAGTAAAGAGACACCCACCGAAAATAACTGGTAAGCCGGAAACATGAGGGTGCCTCCCCCTTTCATTTTGAAAAAAAGCGTGGCCGTTCTTTAAGCCATTGCTCTGCCTGCTTACTTTGAGTGGGTGGAAACCCTAGTCCAGACCAAGCCGTGGTGGGTGTATGTGCTGCGTTGCCGCGACAACTCCTTCTATTGCGGCATCACAAAGGACATGGAACGCCGCCTTGGTCAGCACAACGCAGGCAAAGGTGCCCGCTACACCCGGGGGCGGGGCCCGGTAGAGGTGCTCCACTCTTGGACAGTCCCCGCCAGAGAAGTCGCGCTGAGGCAAGAACGCGCTTTCAAGGCATTGAGCCGCGCAAAAAAAATTCTGTTTCTGAAGGAATTAAATCCAGGGTGCC
>CAMCIN010000127.1 GCA_945874745.1 Akkermansia muciniphila
CTCTTGGGCCAGCAGCGGGTGCCGATTACTGCGGTGAAATCTATGACGGGGCATTTGTGCGGCGCCTCGGGGGCAATCGAAGTAATCGCGGCGATCAAGTCCCTCGAACAGGGCGTGATTTCCCCGACGCTCAATCTCTCGCAGCCTGAGCAACAGAGCGCACTCGACCACGTCGGCCAGCAGCCACGAGAGGCCCGCGTACAAGTCGTGCTTTGCAATGCATTTGGGTTTGGGGGTGCGAACTCCTCACTGGTCCTGAGGAGATACTGAGAGAGCGCCTCACGAAACGTTCTGGGAGCTGGATCTGCTTGCTGCGGGGCGCTCCCCCAACGCACCCGCTGCGGCACAACCATTTCCGGATTCACATCCCTGCATCTCGTTCGCACCAGGGTGGGGCCCGCAGGCGCTCGCTTGGTCACGTTGCCTCAGAGGGGCGCCCATGTGCCGATTGCCCGGCGGCAGCTTCCTCAAATGTGGAAAAACAAAGCAGCCCGCTTCCAATTGGTTTAACAGGTTTTTACACGGCAAAGGGTGCGCTAGGATCGCCCGATGCAGCTCCGCATCCTCCTCTGTCTTTTGTGCTCGTTCGGCGCCGCGCCAGGCGGTCTTTTTGCGGCAGAGAACGCTTCGTGACAGCTGAACCCAGCTTCGTCCCATCAAGCGGAGGTCAAATCCCTCGGGGAGGGTGTGTATTCTGTACTCACAACGGGGGAAGATCCCTACGTGACAACTCTCACCTTGCCAGAGGGTACCGTTTCGCCGCGGGCCGTCGTGCTCGCGTTCGAATATTTTTGTCCCGACGGACTCAATCACTTTGAGGTCTTCTTCGGGCCGCCCATTCGAGGTGGAAACTCAGCCAAGGGCGGCCCCCTTCCCCCTTCTGAAGTCTGGCGCCCAGCGGCGTTGAACTTGAAGACTCTTGCCGACGGAAAGTGGGGCGGGCCGGCACGCCAGTTTCGGCTCGATTTCGGCTCCCTTCCGGGTGTCCAGCTGCAACTCCGCAACCTCCATTTTCGCGAACCCAACCCGGAGGAACTCGCCGAGGCGGAAAACGCACGGGCTCTCCTCAAAAGCAAAGAAAACGACGCGTCCGCCATCCGCGCGTATCTGGAAAGGGAGTATTCCGCGTGGATCGCGGCCGTCCGCATTGATGGCGAATCCCTCACCATCGAGGGAAGGGCGGAGGCGGACGGGGAAGCAGAGCTCCATCTGGCGGAGTTACAGATGCACGAGGAGCCTTGGCGCACGGGCCCCCGAAGCAACACCACCCCGCTCCAAACGGGCCCCGACGGAGGCTTCCGCGTGGTGCTTCCCCGCTATCAAGCGGGCCACGACCGGCTGTTTTCGCGCTGGCAGCTTGTCCGCAAAAAATACGGAACCGAAGCCGCCGCATCCCACGCACGCCACGCCACGGAACTGCCGGGCGCGGAAATCTCCGGGCCTCCGCAGCAGCCGCGGAAAACCAAAAATGGAATGGGCGGCGTGACACTGAACCCGATTGCGGGTGAGTTGCAGGAACTTGGGGGCGAACACGTCACAATCAATATCGTGCTGAACAGCTTCTTTCGCAGTGGAGCAGGGCCCGACACCATCCCTTATGAGTTCGAGGGGCACAGCTACGCATTGGCAAAAAACGCGCTCGCTGGCATCGACCGGACGCTCCTGTTTTTCGGTAATTTTGCGGAAGTGTCCGCAATCCCGCTGGTCGGGATGCCTAAAAACGCGCTGGACCGGAGCCTGCTCAACCATCCGGAGGCGCGCGCCCCCGGCGTTTACGCAATGCCCAACCTGACGACGCCCGAAGGGGTGCACGCCTACAGGGCGGCACTTGCCTTCCTTGCGAAGCGCTATGCCGGCGGACCTTACGGGCGCATCACGCACTGGATCCTCCACAATGAAGTCGACCAAGCCTTCGCCTGGACCAACATGGGAGAACAGCCCATGGACATCATCATGGACCACTACGTCCGTTCGATGCGTCTGGCGTACCTGAGTGCGCGCCAGTTCAGTCCGTCGGCCAAGGTGTTCATCTCGCTCACCCACCACTGGACTGCGCCCGAAGGCACGAGCCTGCAGCACTACCGGCCCAAGGAGATGCTGGACCGGCTCGCGGACTATTCCCGGCTAGAAGGGGATTTTGAATGGGGCGTGGCCTACCACCCCTACCCGCAGGGGCTTTTCCAAGCAGCAACCTGGAACGACAAACGCCCGAGCTTCAGCTTTGATTCGCCTTATATCACCCCAAAGAACATCGAGGTTCTGGACGCCTACCTCCACCGGCAACCCCTGCTCTACAGGGGTGAGAAATTACGCACGGTGCTTCTTTCCGAACAGGGCTTCCACTCCAAAGACTACTCCCCTGAGTCCCAGCAACTTCAGGCCGCCGCACTCGTCTATACCTGGCACAAAATCAGGCCACTCTCCACAATCGAGGCCTTCCACAACCACCGGTGGATAGACAACCAAGGGGAAGGCGGCCTGCTCCCCGGACTGCGCACCTTGCCCGACGCGGCAAAGCCCTTTGGAGAGCGAAAGTCCGGCTGGAGCGTGTACCAGGCGCTGGACACCCCCGGAGAGGAATCGGCGAGCGCTTTCGCCAAAGAGATCATCGGCGTGACAGACTTTGCCCAAATCCCCTACCGCGGTCCGATTCCCGAACATTTAGAGACGAAATGAGGCGAGCGCGGGACGGAGGCCTCAGGCCAGCCTGTCCTCTTGGGCCTCAAGGGAGGCGCACACCGCTTCACACAGGCGGGTGACAAGCCTGTTTTTGAGCCAGTAGCGCACCCGCTGCCCGTCGCGCTCGCGCTTCAAAACACCAGCGGAGACCAGCAGTGCGAGGTGCTTGGACACGTTTGGCTGTGTGGCTGCCGTCAGCTCCACAATCTCGCCCACGTAACGGGGAGCATGGCAGACGGCCTGCAGGATGCGCAGCCGCATGGGCTCGCCAAGCATCTTAAACAGGAGGGCGATCTGGTCGAGTTGCTCGGAGGTGGGGGCCGGCGCGGCAGGGATCTCGAGTTGACTCATGAATAAATGGGTATATGTTCATTGATATGAATGCCACTGAAATTTCCCCTCCCGCTTGCGTCCCAGCCAGCGTCACCCCCGGCCTGATCCAGCCTGCCCGGCTAGCGGCCCTGCTCGGGCAAGGCGGGGAAGCACGCCTTCTGGACGTGCGCTCGGCGGCGGAGTACTCCGCCCAGCATGTCAAAGGGGCCGTCCTGCAGCCGCTGGACTCGCTCGTTCCCTCAGAGTGGAAGGCCTCCCCCGGCGCCGGCCCCCTTTACGTGCTCTGCCAGGCAGGCGGACGTGCTGGTCGGGCGGCTACCCTCTTGGCAAAAGAGGGGGTGGCATGCTCCGTGGTTGAGGGGGGAATGGAGGCCTGGGTGGCCGCCGGGTTGTCTGTGGAAAAAGGCACCTCAAGGGTGCTCCCCCTCATGCGGCAGGTCCAACTGGTCATCGGACTGGTAAGCGGCACCGGCGCGGCGCTGGCCATCTGGAAGCACCCGCTGTTTGCACTGATCCCGCTTTTCATGTCGGCCGGACTGGTTTTCGCCGGGGCGACTGGTTACTGCGGGCTTGCGCTGCTGCTGGCGCGGATGCCTTGGAATCGGCAGCCCGGAGGCGGGGCGGGGCGCGGCGGGCCGCCCGCAACCGCCGCTTCGTGCTGCGCACCTGCAGGAGGCCAACAATGAAAGCGAAACGGCGGATTCTGATTGTCGGAGGGGTGGCTGGGGGCGCCTCAGCGGCGGCCAAGGCGCGGCGGGTGAGCGAGTCGGCTGAGATCCACGTGTTTGAGCGGGGACCCTACATTTCATTTGCCAACTGCGGACTCCCCTACCACATCGCCGGGGAGATCGCCGACCGGGAGCAGCTGGTGGTGATGACCCCCGAACGGTTCAAGGCGCGGTCTGAAATTTTTGCACATACCGGGCACGAAGTGCTGGCGATCCACCGGGAGCGCAAGACCATCACCGTACGCGGCGGCGACGGAGCCGAGCGGGAGGAACGCTATGACAAGCTGGTGCTCAGTCAGGGGGCCCGCCCCTTTGTTCCGGCATTGCCCGGCGTGGACCTGCCGCACGTCTTTACGCTGCGGGACATTCCTGACATGGACCGCATCGTGGAGGCCATCAACACGGGAAAGCCGCAGCGCGCCGTGGTCATCGGGGGCGGGTTCATCGGACTGGAAATGGCTGAGGCCTTTATCCACCGTGGAATGCACGTGACGCTTGTGGAAAAGAACCCCCACATCCTGCCGCTGATGGATTTGGACATGGCCCTGCATCTTCAGGAGTCGCTTCCGAAGGGGGCGCTGGAGTTCCGGTTCAATGCGAAAGTCACAGGCTTCAGCAAAGAAGCAGTCAATTTTGAAGAGGGGGCGGACTTGCCCGCCGACTTGGTTTTACTCAGTGCGGGAGTGCGGGCCGAGGTCGAGCTGGCGCGGGAGGCGGGTCTGGAGATCGGCCCCACCGGCGGGGTACGTACCAACGGCAGGATGGAAACATCCGACCCGGACATCTATGCCGTGGGTGACGCAGCCGAGACGATCCACGTCGTCAGCGGCGCGCGGGCCCGGATCGCGCTCGCCGGCCCGGCCAACCGACAGGGCCGCATCGCAGGAGCCAACGCCGCAGGGGCGCGCTTGAATTTCCCCGGGGTGCTCGGCACTTCGATCGTGCGGATTCTAAACATGACCGCGGGCTTTACGGGACTCAGCTCCAAGCAAGCCTCTGCGGCAGGCTTTAGTTTTTTCACCAGCCTGACACGGGACTCAAGCCATGCGCACTACTACCCGGGGGCCACTCCGGTGCTGATCAAACTGGTCGCCGAGGAGGGAACGGGGCGTCTTCTTGGCGCGCAGGTGGTGGGCCAAAAAGGCATCGACAAGCGAGTCGATGTCCTCGCCACGGCGATCACGGCGCGCCTGAGTGTGTTCGACTTGGAATCGCTGGATCTGGCGTACGCGCCGCCCTTTGGCTCGGCCAACGACCCGGTAAACACAGCTGGGTTTGTGGCGGGTCATATTGCTCGGGGTGACGTCGCCTCGGTGGCGCCCGAATCCTGGCGGCCCTCGAACGAGCTGCTGCTGGATGTGCGCGATGCAGACGAGATCGCCGCCTGGGGCAAGCTTGCAGGGGCCCTGCACATTCCGCTTTTTGAGCTGCGAACCCGTGTGGAAGAGCTGCCCAAGGATCGCCAAATCGTGTCCTACTGCCAGAAGGGCCAGCGAGGCTACCTGGCCACCTGTGCGCTCCAGGGGCTCGGCTTTGAAAAGGTCAGCAACCTGCGTGGCGGCTTTTTGCAGGCGCGCCTGAATGGATTTTTATTGGAGGGGGCTCCCGCCAACTAGGGCGTTTTTGGCTGGGAACGGGGTTGAAAAAGCAGCGGCCTGAGGGGGCGATGCGCTTTCTACGCATTGCTTCCAGAGGCGCGCTCCGCTTGAATCGGGATCACTATGAAACCGACTCTTGTTGTGATGGCCGCCGGAATGGGCAGCCGATACGGCGGCCTGAAACAGATCGACCCCATGGGCCCTTCGGGTGAAACCATCCTCGACTACTCTGTCTTTGACGCGCTCAGGGCGGGCTTCGGCAAGGTGGTTTTTATCATCCGCCCCGACTTTGAAGAGGCTTTCCGCAACGGCGTCGGCGCCAAGTTTGCCGACAAGATCACGGTGGACTACGCTTTCCAAACCTTGGACAGACTCCCCGCCGGCTTCAGTGTGCCCGAAGGGCGAGAGAAACCTTGGGGCACCACGCACGCGATCCTCTGCGCGCGGGATGTCGTTAAGGAGCCCTTCGCGGTCATCAACGCCGATGACTTCTACGGCCGCACCTCCTTTGCAGTATTGCAGGACTACCTTTCGTCACTTCCAAATGATTCCGCCGCGTATTCCATGGTGGGGTTCACTCTCAAAAACACCCTTTCCGAGCACGGAACAGTCACACGCGGCGTCTGCAAGACGGACGCGCACGGATTCCTGACCGAAATTGAGGAAATGACTAAAATCGGCTCCGGCCCCTCCGGCGTCTCCAACACCAAGGAGGATGGGACCGTCTCGCCGCTGACAGGATTGGAACCTGTCTCGATGAATATGTGGGGGTTTTCCCCTCACCTTTTTAACCAGCTGGGGAGCCTGTTTGAGGAATTTCTGACCGCTCACGGCAGGGAGCTCAAGGGCGAGTGCTATATCCCTCTCTCTGTGGGGGAACTGGTGAAGCGCGAGCAGGCCAGTTGCAAAGTGTTGCCCACGGATTCCACCTGGTTTGGCGTCACCTACCGAGAGGACAAGCCCGTGGTCCAGGCAAGCATCGCGTCACTCACGGCCAGCGGCGCCTATCCGCCCGCCCTTTGGAGCTAGACTGGGCTCGCCTCTCAAGCGAAAAAGCCGCCGCCCACTTGCTGGGAGGCGGCTTTTTGTTGCGCTTACTCCCCCCCCGCCGCCAAGCCGGCAGTCCAGGTGCGTTTGCCGACTCAAGCGAGTTGCGCGCACTTGAGGTTCGGCAGGGAGATGGAGTCCTGGCTAAATGTGTTCGGCGATCTGGACGGCGTTCAAGGCGGCCCCTTTGAGAAGTTGGTCGCCCACCACCCAGAAAGACAGGCCGTTTTCGAGCGCGCAGTCCAACCGGAGCCGCCCCACCTGACAGTCGTCGTGGCCCGCAACGTCCAGGGGCAAAGGGTAGGTGTTGGTGCTGGGATCATCCACGAGGCGCAGTCCCGGAAAGTTTGAAAGAACGGCGCGCGCCTGTTCCAGAGAAACAGGGCGCTCAAACTCAGCGCTCACGGCGACCGAGTGAGCGCGATATACAGGCACCCGGACACAGGTAACCGAGGCGAGGAAGCCCGGGTGGTGCATAATTCGGCGCCCTTCGTTTTGCATCTTCATCTCCTCCTTGGTGTAGCCTGAATCCAGAAAGCCATCCACGTGTGGCAGGACGTTAAAGGCAATCTGGTGGGGGTAGACGCGCGACTCGACGGGGCGCCCGTTTACGGTTGCGTCCACCTGGGTGCGAAGTTCCTCGATCGCCTGCGCCCCGGTGCCAGAGACCGCTTGGTAGCTGGAAGCAAAAACGCGGCGGACGCCGAAAGCCTGGTGCAGGGGCCAGAGGGCCATCAAGGTGATGGCCGTCGTGCAGTTGGGATTGGCAATGATTCCGCGGTTGAGAGCGATGTCGGCCCCGTTGACTTCGGGAACAACCAAAGGCACGTGCGCGTCCATTCGAAAAGCGCTGGAGTTGTCCACCACCACCGCCCCGGCCTGCACCGCTGCAGGTGCGAAAGCCTTCGAAATGGAACCTCCCGCGCTGAAGAGCGCCAAATCAACCCCCGCAAAGGAGTCCTCGCGCAACTCCTCCACTCGGACTTGCTCCCCCCGGAACGACAAATGTTTGCCAGCCGAACGTGCAGAGGCCAGAAGAGACAACTTGGAGACTGGAAAATTCCTGCGTTCGAGAACATTCAAGATTTCCACACCCACGGCCCCCGAGGCCCCGACGACAGCGACATGCAAATTCCGGCTCATAAAAATCCGAATCTAACACAGACCGCCACCTGAAATGCAAATCCGTGTTCACATTGCCACCCAAACCCTCGATTTATTGGACGAGTCGGGGGCACTCGCCCGCCGGTACGCCGTTTCCACTTCCAAGTTCGGCATCGGCTTTGAGCCGGGCAGCCAGAAAACCCCCACTGGCGCCTTCTCGGTGGAATCCAAGTGGGGGGAGGGCGCACCCGAGGGAGAAGTTTTTGTCGCGCGCGTGGCAACGGGAACGCGTGGGACAGAGGAGGATCCCACAGACCACGTGCAGACGCGGATCCTCTGGCTCACGGGCCTTTCGGAGGAAAACGCCAACACGCATTCCCGCTACATCTACATTCACGGAACCAATGCGGAGAGCCAGCTGGGCTCCCCGGCGAGTCACGGTTGCGTTCGGATGAGCAACGCGGACGTTATCGATTTGTTTGCCCGCGTTGAGGTGGGAACACCCGTTTGGATTTCAGATGAGGAAACACACTAAAAAAGTGTTTGTTTTCCCGCGACCCATCCCCTAGAAAACCGAGCTTCGCCGGTTTGGCGAAACAAAGAAAGGAATACAATACTATGAAACAAATTGCTTTTATGACTCTGGTGGCGATCGCATTCGGTCTCGGTGCATGCGCCAAGGACCACAACCACGGCGCGCAGCCGGCGGCGTCCAAAAACGTGAAGGGCTTCAAGAAGTAGTCTTCGCACCGGTTCCAAATCCGGTTTTTTCTAAAAAAAAGCCAGCCGCCTCCGGGTGGTCTGGCTTTTTTGTTTTCCAAAGTATCCTGGCGCAGGCGCCCCTCCAAGGCCCTCCGCTTCGGCCACTCAGTGTCTGGCCCAGGCCAAGCCGGCAGCCCCGGCTACGGCCAAAATGCCCCCAAAAATGGCACGCCGCTTGGGGAGCGTGCCCTCCGTCCACCAGGCAAGCGCCATGGTCACCAGAGGGGAGGTCGCCACAATGGGCAGAACAAGCGCACTGGGCGAGGTGCGCAGCGCCCACTGGAAGGAGGCCACGCCAAGGCTTGGCCCCGAAAGTGCGTTGCCCACGACGAGCCACGAAGCGGCCTTCCACGTCGGGAGGGGCTGTAACGCTTCCTTGATGTGCCCAGTGCGCTTCAGCACCAGCCAGAACAACACCGTAAGCACGACTCCCGCCGTGATTCGCTGGTAGGCGGCTGTCCCCCCGTCCACGGCGAGGCCGTGTTGCTGGGCCACCGCGTTGGCCATCCTCGAAAACACCGCCCCCAGCCCCTGCCCCAGCGCCGAGCCAATCCCAAACAGGACGCCCACCCTAAAGGTGGACTGGTCCACCTCCTGCTTGGTGTCTGGAGCCAAAGCCAAGGCCACTCCCGCCAATATGAGCACCCCAAAGGCCGCTTCCAGACCGCTAATGCGCGTGCCCAACAAGAAATATTCAGCCACCCCCGCAATGGGGGCCCCCAGGCACTGCGTCAGAAGAATGGACAGACGGGGCCCGATCCGTGGAAGCGCCCCAAAAAGGGCCATGTCCCCGAGGCCGAAACCGATAATTCCGCTGAGTAAAAACCAGGGAAGCGCCGGCCCTCGCCAGCCTCCGCCAAAACCGTGGGCCCAAATGCCCAATAGCACCATGGCCAGCACCAAGCGGGAAACGTTGGCCTGCATAGAGCCCAGCAGCCTTGCGGAGCGGGAGGCAAACAGGACGGAGGCCGAAAAAAGAAAGGTGGCAAAAACAGAGGGCAGCATGACGGGACGCAGGAAAGAAGGGCGACTTGAACCCATTACCCAAAGGATGTCACTCCCGCCGACGCTGAGCGGACAGACAAACTACCGGAACAACTTCACCGAAGGATTGCCGTCCACGTCGAGATACACAAAGTCACCGCCTTTCTGTGGCGACTCGATCCGCATTTGCTTGAGGGTCGTACCCTGATCCCTGCCCTGAATCGAAACCACTTTCAGGCGGCGGATCAAAGTCCCCGCGTCGTCGTAGGCCTCACTTTTCAAAATGCCCCCATTGTCCTGACTCACCCACACCACCACCTCCTTGTACACCGAACGCACCCCGGAAGGGCGATGCACCCGTACTCTCCAGCAACGTAAATAGAGCGGCGGCAGCAGCCGCTCCTCCCCCTCGAGTTCGGCCTCTGTCCAATAAAGGAACCGCATGGCCAGATCTTCGTACAACACACCCATTCCGGCGATTTCGTCCGCAAATTGGGCTTTTTTGACCGTGCCCGCGGTGGATTGCACCTGTACCGCCGCGTCCTTGCTGCCGAAAGAGAGGGTGACTATCTGAGGGTCGGGCGCTTGCGCCTCTGGAAACTCAAACCGCAGCTCCCCTCCGTTCATCACCATCCGATACGGGAGCTTTCTGGACCCCATGCGCAGTTTTCCCTGAAGGGTTTGGTGAATCGCCGCCTGGGATTCACGCACGCCGCGCAACACCGCCAGCGGATCCGGCCCGCCCTGGATTGATTGGATGCCGGGGCGCTCGGTTTTCTGGGGGGCGGCGCCCAGCTCAAGGGGCCCGCCCAGCTCGAGGGGCCCGCCCAGCCCCCAGAGGACCAGCCCCAGCAGCGCGCAGGATGCCGCGACTCCGTGCCCCCTGCCAAAGCAGCCAGCACGCCTGCAAAAAAAGGGGCCGGGCGAGGGCGTTGGTGGAAATGGGGTGGAATTCAATTTCCCGCAGGAGTCTTGGCTCATAAAGTCACCATTCTCCCATGATCCTGATGGACCAGCATCTTCTTTTTCTCCTGAACCAGCAATGGACCCATCCGTTTTTGGACCGTGTGCTTGGGACGCTTTCGAGCATGGCCTTTTGGCTTCCATGGCTGGTGCTGGGCGGAGCCGTTCTTGCCTGGAAACAGGGAATTCGGGGAGCCGCTTGCATCGCAATCTGCCTCCTGGGTGTAGGACTCAACGAGTCCTGCATCGCCCAACCGCTCAAAAAGCTCACCCATAGGGCGCGCCCCCATCAGGCGCTGGAGGGGGTGCGCCGAGTGGATGTGGCGGGAGTGCGCCCGAAGCTGTGTTCGGTAGCCTACCCCATGCAAATCACCCGGTCCGGCACGCCTGATTCAGCGGACAAAGTCAGACGCTCCTTTCCTTCGGCTCACGTGCTGAATTCCACAATGCTTGGCGTGGTGCTCTGGTCTTTTCTGCGCTGGCCCGGCTGGCTTCTGCTGCCGCCGCTCATGGCTTGGTCGCGCGTTTACACGGGAGCACACTGGCCCAGCGACGTCCTTGCCTCCCTGGTTTTGGGCGTGCCCTTCAGCCTGCTGCTGCTCTGGGTGTGCGAATCCTTCTGGAGAGGCCCATTGACACGAAGACGCCCTCAGTGGACAGCCGGCAGCCCAACTCTGATTTTCCCACTCTTTTCAGGACCGCGCTCCGATGCGAAGCCCGGAACGCTCTGAGCGCACTTATCCCATTAATGACTTCAAAACGCTGGATCTTCTTTGCGCTTGGCCTGCTCACTCTCCTGCGCTTGTGGCTGACCACCTCGATTGAGCTGGCTCCCGACGAAGCCTACTATTACCAGTGGAGCCTCCGCCCCGACCTCTGCTATTTCAGCAAAGGGCCTGGCGTTGCCGCAGCCATCCGGCTGGGAACCATGCTGCTGGGCATTTCTGAGGCAGGCGTTCGGTTTCTGAGCCCCTTGCTTTCACTGGGCACCAGCATTTTGGTCTACCTGTTCACACGCCGGCTGTTCTCGGAGCGGGCTGCGCTCTGGGCGCTTGTGGCCTGTAACCTCATGCCCATCCTGAATGTGGGCAGTGTGGTGATGACGATCGACCCTCTTTCCATCTTTTTTTGGACCGCGGGTTTGTACAGTTTCTGGCTGGCGCTGGAACACTCCAGTATTCGAGAGGAGGGCGAACCGGGAGCGGGCTGGAGTGTGTGGTGGCCGTTTACGGGCCTACTGCTCGGGCTGGGCTTTCTTTGCAAATGGACCAACGGAATGCAGTTGGTGTCCATCATCGCGCTGCTGCTTTCCGGCCCTCGCCTCAGACGCCACTTCAGACAACCGGGCTTCTGGATGCTTCTGCTGGTGTTTTTGATCTTCACCATCCCCCCGCTGGTGTGGAATGCACAGCACCTTTGGATCACGTTTGCCCATTTGTCCCAGAGGGGAGGACTCCAGTCGGAGTTTCAAATTCGGCCCGGTGAAGTACTCAGTTTTTTGGGGGCGCATGCCGTCGTTTACTCTCCTCTTCTTTTTCTCGCGATGCTCGGCACGCTCGCCAAGGACCTGCCCCGGGCTAGGGACCATTTTAAGCCGCGCTTCCTGCTTGCCTTCACCCTGCCCTTGTTCGGAATTTATCTGCTCCTTTCACTCAAAAAGGCGGGCGAAGCCAACTGGACGGCTCCTGCGATGATCTCGCTTCTGGTGCTTGCCGCGGCAGACTGGACCGAAAGGGCGCGCCAGGCGGCATGGGCAAGGCGCTCTTTGGGAATCGGCTTGGTCCTG
>CAMCIN010000128.1 GCA_945874745.1 Akkermansia muciniphila
TCATCCTCGGCACCTCGAACCACGTCTGTATGATGCAGTGGCACTCCGCCGGCGCCAGCGGCCTTGTCACACGTTCCTACGAAGTGAGTCACATCATACAGCTTCTCGACCCGGGTGCGGGCTTTGTAGTCCGTCCGAAGGCGCCGGCCTCCGCTCCTTGCTAAGAAAGCCGGGGCAGGGAGGTCTATTGGTATAACCTCTGACGCACTCACGAAACACTCCCCGGCCCCTTGCCGGCCCCTCCTCACAAAGTCCGCGAAAATCCGATGAACATCACCACCCTCCAGCGGCCTGGCTCCCTTGTCGAAGGCGTCTGCCAGCAACTTGCCGAACTCATCCGGGGCGGATCCGCCAGCGAAGAGCGCTGGCTTCCAGCGGAACGCTCGCTGGCCGAAAAGCTCGGCGTGAGCCGCACTGTCGTGCGCGAGGCCACAAAGCGCCTCGAACAGCAGGGCCTGCTGGAGATCCAGCACGGCAACGGCATCAAGGTCGTCGACAAACTCCACCGGCCCCTCAACGACTCGCTCTCGTTGCTCCTGCCGGATGTGGCGGAACGTCTCCAGCAGCTTACCGAGACCCGTCTCTCCATTGAGCCCGACGCAGCGGCATTCGCCGCCCAACGCGCCTCCAAGGAGCAGCTCCAAACGCTGCGCCGCGTCCAAGGCCAGCTGGAGGCAGCGCCGGACAACGCAGCCGCCATCGAGGCTGACATTGCCGCGCACCATGCCATCGCCGACGCCAGCGGCAATCTGATCTACCGCCTCATCCTCGATTCACTCGCGGAACTGAGCATCGCCAGCCGCCTGCGCACCGTCGGCCGGATCGGCAAGCAAACCGCCGTCGAGCACCACGCCCGCATTCTCGACGCCATCGAACGGCGCGATCCAGCAGCGGCTCGCGAGGCGATGCACACACACATCCGAGCCGCCGGCCAGGACATGGACCTCCCTTCGCTCAAATCACCCAGGACCCGGTGATCATGCTTCCCCCTGTGTCATGAAACGCCAAATTATCATTGCCACGCTTGCGTTCGCCGCCGCGGTGCACGGAGCGGACGACGACACGGCCTTCTTTGAGGCAAAAGTCCTGCCGGTGCTCCAGAAACGCTGCTTTGAATGCCATTCGCACGAGAACAAAATCAAGGGCGGGCTCGCTCTGGATTCACGCAGCGGCTGGGAACACGGCGGCGACAACGGTCCAGCCGTTGTGCCGGGGAGCCTGGACAAGAGCCTGCTGATTAAAGCGGTCCGCTATCAGAGTGCGGACTACGAGATGCCCCCAAAGGGCAAGTTGCCCGCGGAGGAAATCGCCCTCCTCGAGGCATGGGTAAAACAGGGCGCGGCAGACCCGCGCGTCGCACAGACCGTCCAGAGCCGCAAGACCATCGACCTCAACGAGGGCAGGAAGTTCTGGGCGTTTCAGCCGCTCGCGAACCCCGCCCCTCCCTCGGTCAGGGACGGAGCGTGGCCGCTGGATCCAGTGGACCGTTTTATTCTCGCGAAACAGGAGCAGGCCTCGCTGCATCCCGTCGGAGATGCGGACCGCTACACCTGGCTGCGGCGCGTTTCCCTCGACCTCACGGGCCTTCCGCCGGCGCCCGCTGAAATCTTGGAGTTCGTGAAAGACAACGCGCCCGACGCCTGCGGGAAGGTGGTCGACCGGCTCCTGGCTTCGCGGGCGTATGGCGAGCGCTGGGCGCGGCACTGGCTCGATCTGACGGGTTATGCCGACATGATGGGCACGTCCAACAACGCCTACGCAGAGCACGCCTGGCGGTACCGCGACTACGTCGTGGCCGCCTTCAACGCGGACAAGCCGTTTGACGAATTCGTGCGCGAACAGATCGCGGGCGACCTGCTGCCGGCCAAATCCACAGAAGACCGGGCCGAGAACCTTGTCGCGACAGGTTTCCTGATGGTGGGCGACATCGAGATCGTGAATCCCGACAAGGCGAAGATGGAGACCGACCACATCGACACCCAGATGATCAAGATCGGCCAGGCCTTTCTGGGCATGACGCTCGGGTGCGTGCGCTGCCACGACCACAAGTTTGATCCCATCGGTTTGGAGGATTACTACGGCATCGCCGGGGCGCTGCGCAGCTCCCCGTCCTCGCACAAAATGCCGGACATGGGAGTTTGGAGCACGCTCAACTCCACCGTCCTCCCGGAAACACCGGCCCAGCTTGCCGCGCGGAAGAAGCTCGAGGAAGATACCCGGCAGCGCATCGCAAAGCTCAAAACCGAACAGACAACGCTGACAGAGGAAAAAGCCGCGCTGACAAAGCAGCTCGCCGCCCTCGGCAATCCAGCCGCACCCGCCCCGCAAACCGGTGCAACGGACAACGCGCAACGTGAAAACGCCCCAGCTGAGCCTGCCAAGCCTGCGGTAGACAAGGACGCGCTCACCAAGCGCCGCGACGCGCTCGAGACCCAGCTCAAAAAGATTTCGGGCGACATCAAACACGCAGAGTTTTTCCAGGACAAGACGCCGAAAGCCTTCGCCATGAGCGACGGACCGCGGCCGGCCGACATGCCCGTCTACATCCGTGGCAACCCGTACGCGCCCGGGGCAGTGATGCCGCGCGGGGCGATGCGTGTCGCCTCGCGGGAACGGTTCCCCGACATTCCAGCCGGCCAGAGCGGCCGTCTGCAACTCGCGCACTGGCTCGCCGACAAACGCAACCCCCTCACCGCCCGGGTCACGGTGAACCGCATCTGGCAGAAGCTTTTCGGAGAAGGCCTCGTCCGTAGCGTGGATTACTTCGGCGTCCGCGGCGAGAAACCCTCGCATCCCGAGCTGCTGGACCATCTCGCCACGCGGTTCATGAACGGCGGGTGGTCGCAAAAAGCCCTCCTCAAGGCACTGGTACTCAGCCGCAGCTACCGCCTCACCAGTGCCAACGACACGACCGCGGCGAAGGTGGATCCGGAAAACAAGCTCTTCTGGCGGATGCACCGCCAGCGCCTGGATGCGGAGGCGCTGCGTGACTCGATGCTCGCCATCAGCGGCGAACTCCAACGCGACAGCGCGGGTCCCGCGCTCGTGCTCGAGAACCCCGAAAACTGCGGTGCGCTGGCCCTCAAGGGCGTCAACCCGCCCAACTACGCCCACAAGGTGCCGCGGCCCTCGCAGGAGTTTGAGCGCACCCTCTACCTTCCCGTCCTGCGCAACGGTTTTGCCGGACCGGACCGGATCCGCAACTTTTTCGACTTCGTCAATCCCGCGCAAACCGCCGGACAGCGCCCCCAGACCGTGGTGCCCACCCAGGCGCTCTTCCTGCTCAACAACGAGCTCCTCCGCAAGCGGGCCGGTACGCTTGCGAAAAACCTCGCCGAAACTGTCAAGGACCGTGATGCCCGCATTGCCGAACTCTGGCTGCATGTGCTCAACCGTCCCGCCTCGGGCGAGGAGCGCAACGACGCGGTCGCGTTCCTCGACAAACTCGCCTCCCTGTTCAAGGACAAGCCGGCGGCTGACTCGCTTGCCTGGCACGAACTCTGCCACAGCCTCCTTGCCTCGAACCACTTTCTCTTCCGGCTCTAGCCGAACACTCCAAAGCACCATGAACTCCCCGCGTCCTCTCTCCCGCCGTCAATGGCTCCAGCGCTCCGCTTGTGGCTTCGGCGCACTCGCCCTGCAGGACATCGTCCGCGCCGCCTCCAATCCACTCGCCGCACACGCTCCCGGCATGGCGCCCAAAGCGAAACGGGTGATCTTCCTTTTCATGGGGGGCGGGCCTTCGCAACAGGACTTGTTCGACCCCAAACCCTTCATCACCGGGAAACACGGGCAAACAATCGACTCCCCGCTGCGCAAGGAAGTCACGCAGGTGGGTACCGAAAAGTACCTAGCGCTCGGCCCCGTCGCGCCGGTGCGGCCTCGCGGCCAGTCGGGCATGGTCGTCTCGGATCTGATGCCCCACCTCGCCAGCGTCGCTGATGACATCTGCCTGCTGCGCGGCATGAGCGCTGATAACCCGCAGCACTTCGGTGCGACGCTACAATTCCACACAGGCACCTTTGCAGAGGTCCGCCCGTCGATGGGCGCCTGGGTCAGCTACGGCCTGGGCACGGAGAACCGGGACCTGCCGAGTTTTGTCAGCATCCAGCCCGGCGGCGTCCGCGAATACGGCTCCGCCTTCCTGCCTGCGATCCACCAGGGCACCGCGCTGAGCGTGCCGCTCAACGACAAGGCCTCCCCGATCGAGAACCTGCGCAACGCCTCGCCCCTGGAGGAGGCCCAGCGCGAGCGCATCAACCTCATGGAGCGGATGAACCGCCGGCTGGTCGGGGAAGTCAACGGGGACGCCAACATGGAGGGGATGATTCAAAACCTGGAGCTCGCCTTCCGCATGCAAACCACCACGCCGCAGACCGTGGACATTTCCAACGAGAGCGAGGCCACCCGGAAGCTCTACGGCGTCGACGGCAAGGATACTGACAAAAACGCACGCGCCTGCCTGCTTGCCCGGAAACTCAGCGAGGCCGGCGTCCGTTTCGTACAGGTGACCATGGGCGGCTGGGACCACCACGGTGACATCCGCGGCAACCTACCCAAGCTTTGCGCGCAAACCGACCAACCGGTGGCGGCCTTGCTCAAGGATCTCAAATCACGCGGCCTCCTTGAGGACACCCTCGTGCTGTGGAGCGGCGAGTTCGGCCGGACGCCTTGGAGCCAGGACCTGAGCGGCACCTCGCCCATCGACAAACACGGCCGCGAACACCAGCCCGAGAGCTTTTGCGCCTGGATGGCCGGCGGCGGCATCAAGGGCGGCCTCACCTTCGGCGAGACCGACGAAATGGGTTACCGCGTGGTTTCGGGCAGGGTCCACATCCACGACCTCCACGCGACGATCCTGCACCAACTGGGTATCGACCACCTCAAGCTCACCTCACGCCACCTGGGCCGCGACTTCCGCCTCACCGATGTCTACGGCGAGGTGGTGAAGGAAATCCTCGCCTAAGCCGGGAGCCGCGGCTCCGACCTGCGACCCACCGGGAAATTACGATCGCACTTTCTCGGCCCTACTTTTTCAACGTGATCAACGATGAGTTTCTTAAGCCGGTATCCACTCCGGTACATTCCTTCCCAGATCATAAAATCCTAACGCATTCGGCTTGCAGCTCGCCACGGGCGCCGTCGCGTTGATTCCGTCCACTCCAATTTTCGCCGGACCCCGTTTCCGTCCTCCAAGCGGCCGTAATTCGCATCATTCCACTTTGCCTGTAGGCCTCGACAACACCAGTGGCTCGCATTTTGAGTGTCAGGACCAGATGGAGCATGGCGACTCCGCCGCGGGTCCGCAGGCTGGCGGCGGATGGCTTGGTCATTTTCTGGGGTCAAGCCCCTCGAGCATTCGCCCCTTTGTGCAGTGGCGATAGGCACCGCACATCCCGAGTCATTACGGGGCGCTCCCTCTACCAGCGTGATGCATCAATGATATTTCTCTCAAGGCTCCAGCAGGAAACGCTGCAAAGATTCACGCGGCACTGCAAGCTCTCTACGCTGCCGACGCCAGCAGCCTCGGACAGTTCGGAAGACAACCACTTTCCCTCTTCGAATGGGTCTCCGCCCTTCAACTCTCGTCCTACCTTCCCGAACACGGCGCCACCCACGGAAGGGAGGATTTCTCCGCTGGCCTCTCCGAAATTGCCCGCCTCATCAAGGCCTGGGTCGGACTCGAGGTGGCGTGCATCGACCCAGGGGGGCTGGGACACCCCTTTTCTTCAAAGAGCCTCCAGCGGATTGCAAGCCAACCGCCCGGTCACGCTTGACGCAGGTTTGGCAACCTTTGAAGCAGAGATAAGTCGATGGATGTTCGCCATGCAGCACCGCATCTGTCGATGACCCCTTAAAGTGCACGCCCAATGCTCAAATCAAAGCGCACCGGAGCGCAACATTGCTAAGCTTGATTGAGCGGGCGGCGGGCTCAGTTTGCCCCGACAAGGCAACCACCAGCCGTTAGGGCAGTCCATGGCGAGCTCCACAGCTCATATTGACTGGCTGGCAATTAGATTTAACTTGTGGCCAGTTGTTGTCTAGGAAAAGGTTAAGGGAGGATCAACTTGCGCCCCCTCTCGCATTCCTCGCCCCACGAAGGCGTTTTCATGTCCACCGCGCGGGGAGGCTCGGCCCTTGGCCGCAGGAACTTCCTCAAAGCCGGCATTCTTGGAGTCGGAGGCATCACATTCTCGGACATTCTCAGGGCCGAATCGGCCTCCGGTCTTTTATCATCAGCGAAAGCGGTGATTAACATTCATTTAGACGGGGGCCCTCCCCAAATGGACTTAATCGACCCCAAGCCAGATGCTCCGTCCGAAATTCGAGGGGAGTTTGCTTCGCTGAGGACATCCATTCCGGGAATTCACTTAACTGAACTGCTTCCGCGGATCGCAGCAAATGCTTCGAAATATGTTTTTCTACGTTCGCTGGTCGGTGCGGATGGGAAACACGATGCCTTTCAATGCCAGTCGGGGTTCGACGAAAGAGACCTTTCTGCAATCGGAGGCCGTCCAGCCATGGGGTGCGTGCTTAACAAGCTTGCGGGGGACACTCAAAACGCGGCTCCATTTTTCGTCGACTTGATGCAGGGTCGCCCCTACGTGCGCAACAGCGCTCGCCCTGGTTTCCTTGGGGTTGTTCACGCACCCTACCGACCCGATGTTTCCGAGATGTTCCCGCTGGCCATTTCCTCAGGGATGCAGGCTGAACTCGAACAACGGAGGCAAAATCGCAGCGAGAGCCTCGCCCTCACGGAAGGCCTTTCGCTGGGCCGCCTAGAGGATCGCGTGTCACTGCTCCAGTCACTGGATCGTTTCCGGAGGGACGTAGATCAAAGCGGGGCGATGGACGCTCTCGACAAGTTTACAAAGCTGTCACTGGGGATTCTCAGTTCCCAAAAATTCGCGGACGCACTCGATTTAAGTAAGGAAGACCCCCGGGTTTTAGAACGCTATACCCCGCGTATGGCGATGCCTGAAATGCGGGAGACCATGGAGACGCCGAAAGCCGCTCAGAAGTTTTTGCTGGCGCGACGCTTGATTGAAGCAGGTGTGCGATGCGTGAGTCTGTCGCTGGGAGACTTTGACACTCACGAGGATAACTTCGTGAGAATGCGCTACCTCGGTCCTTTGCTGGACCACGCATTGGACACGCTGGTCAGAGATCTGGACGAGCGAGGCATGCTTAGCGATGTACTCATTGTCGTGTGGGGTGAATTTGGACGCTCTCCCAAGATAAACCCCAAGGCGGGACGTGAACATTGGCCCAGGGTGGCGATGGGAATCCTCGCAGGAGGAGGCGTCAGGACGGGGCAAGTCATTGGAAGCAGTGATCGATTCGCAGGGGAAGCCACCTCCCGTCCGATACACTACCAGGACGTTCTGGCGACCATGTACAGGCATATGGGTATCGATGCCTCTACCATGACGCTGAACGATCCCAGCGGGCGACCACTACCGCTGCTTACTGTTGGGCGCCCTATCACAGAATTGATTTAGAACCCGACAGGGACAGACCAGCCCGTAAGGACCAGTGAGGTCTCCAGCGAGTCTACGTAAACCGATTATACGCAGAAGTCTCGTCCTCAATGAGCGTCCAAACGTTTCACGTTCATTCCAATCCTGTGAATGAAGGAACACCCCCCAATGTAGCAAAATGTTAAGCCGCCCTGTAATAGACGTTTAAGGAACCCGCAGGGCTGGGTTTAAAGGTAACACATGAAAAAAATCCAACAGTCTCCAATCAGCTTCGCAGTGACTCTTGCGCTGGCATGCTGCACGTTTATCGAGTCGGCTAACGCAGCCACACCCGTGCTCCAAATCAAGGACAACGATGTGTGGGTCATGGCGGGCGACAGCATCACCGCCCAGAGACTGCACTCCAATTTCATCGAGGCCTATTATCGCACCCGCTTTCCGCACCTGCGGCTGCACTTCCGCAATTCCGGAATCGGCGGGAACCGAACCGGCAGCGTGCTGGCTCGGTTTGAGTACGACGTGGCTGCATGGAAGCCAACGATTGTGAGCATTGAACTTGGAATGAACGATGTAAACGGATCCGAGACGGACTACATCACTGGAATGAAGGCGCTCATCACGAAGATTCGAGCAATTCCCGCTCAGCCCGTGCTGATTTCGTCCAGCCCCGTCGACGACGGCAGCATGATGGGTGACTGGCGTTCCCCGAGATGCGAAAAAATCCACCCCTTCACGGAAGCTCTTCAAAAACTTGCGGAACAGGAGAACGTGCTTTTTGTGGACCAATACCACCCCTTGATAGACGTGTGGGGGGCAAACCGTCGCAAAGGAGCAGAGGCCGCAGTCGCAAAAGCTGCAGCACCACTCAAACCAACTGCCCCTGCCCCTGCCCCTGCCCCTGCCCCTGCCCCTGCCCCTGCTGCCACCCCTGCTGCCACCCCTGCCGTTACGGCGCCACAGAAGGCGCCTCCCATTCCTCCAGGACTCGTTCCGCTCGGTGGAGATCCCGTGCATCCCGGCGCGGTCGGGCAGTACATGATGGCCGCAACTATTTTAAAGGCCCTCCAGGCCCCCGGAACAGTAAGCTCCGCAACATTGAGTGCGGAGGGAAAAGTCTCAGCCACAACCGGCTGCAAGATTACAGAAGCAGTCGTGAAGGACGGAAAACTCAGTTTCATTCGTCTGGACGAGGCCGGTCCCTGGCCCATCCTTCCCGCGGCACGTTCAATGCTCGCGCTCATGCCGTCCGCGTTGGGCCTCTCAGAATATGAATTAAAGGTCACCGGACTGGCGGAGGGAATGCACCGGGTGACCATCAACGGGAAACCGGCCGGCGAGGTTAACGCGCGGGATCTTGCTGCTGGATGGAATCTGACCGGCGCATTCGACGGGGCCATTGGAGAGCGGAGCACAGAGGTGACGGGGCTCATCTCCAAGCTTCAATCCGGCCTCAACAACAACTGGCGTGCAGCCAGCAAGGCAAATGACAGAGAGAAACTTGCGGCAGCCCAGGCAGACATCGACGCCACCGAAGTCGCACTGCAGAAACTGGTGCAACCCGTTGCCTGGAATATTGAAATCGAACTTGCGTCGCTACCTCGCTAGTTCCCCCAGACTGAGCCGCATCCTCAAGAGCAGAGCCAATGAAAATCCCCTCTCTTTCCTTCCTTACGGCCGTGCTATTCGCCGCCGCCAACTCGCCCTCTTCCGCTCAAAATGTGGAGAGGATCAGCGATCTAATCTACGCCAAGCATGATGGCGTCGCCCTCACCATGGACGTGTTCAAACCTGAAAAGCCAAACGGCGCTGCAGTGGTTAAGATTGTCAGCGGTGGCTGGAATTCAAACCACAAGGGCATCTCCGATGGCGGCTGGCCAAGATCTGGTTACACCACGTTTGTAGTAGTGCACGGCACTCAGCCGCGTTTCCATATCGACGAGATCGTCGCCGATCTGCAACGTGCCATTCGGTTTGTGCGGGCGAACGCAGAAAAATACGGCGTGAATCCCAACAAGATAGGCGTTACGGGAAGCAGCGCGGGAGGCCATCTTAGCCTCATGCTCGCAGTCAAGGCCGACACCATAGATCCCAACGCCTCGGACCCTGTGGATCGGTTTAGCAGCGAGGTCAACGCAGTTGCCTGCTTTTATCCGCCCACGGATTTTATAAACTGGGCAAAAGAGGGAGACAGCAATGAGGGGGTGGGTCCGCTCAACAATAGGGTGCCGGCGTTCGGTCCGAAGATCGACTCTGCAGAGGGCAAGCAGAAGACTGGACGAGAGCTCTCGCCGATGACATGGGTTCACAAGCAGCAACGTATTCGTCCGGCGAACTACACCTGCCCGAAGGCAGGGAGCCGTGGCACTCTGCTCGCGTGCGCTGTTTAACCCGTCCCATGCTCTCCCCGATTTCCTGCGGGCCGCCCGCTGCCCAGAGCGCCCTTGAGCTACGCGGGGATCTCTTCCGCTTTCGCACGCGCCTGCTGCCACGCCGCAGGGGTCAGCGCCTCCAACGGTATGAGCCCCTGCACCTCCGGGCGCGTCGCCCGATAGGAAAGCTGCGGCAACACCCCCAGCAGGTATTCCCTTCCATTGACCCCAAGCCTTTTGCACGTCTCCAAAACCGACAGGATCGCCGCGATCTTCGGCCCAGCTTTCTCGCTGCCGATCTGCATCCAGTTTTTGCGCCCAAGCGCGATCGGACGCATCGCGTTCTCCGCCCTGTTGTTGTCGATCTCCACCATCCCGTGCCCGCCCCCGACGTAACTCTCCAGCCGCTCCCACTGTTTGAGGGCATACGTGCACGCCTTGCCCAGTCCACTCTTGGGCAGCGCTACCGCGGCGCTCTCGAGCACCAGCGCCTTCACTACCCCCAAAAGCGCAGGACACTCCCGCAGACGCAGCGCTTCCCGCTCCCCAAACGTGAGCTGCCCCTCCCGGGCCTGACGCTCCACCTCGTAAAGCTTCCCGATGGCCACCACCACCGACACGCTCCGCGCGTCCCGGGGATCCTGCTGGGACGCTTCAAAAAACTTGCGCCTCACATGCGCCCAACACCCAAAGTGCAGCAACCCGGGCCCGCCTATCTTGCCGTAGGCGGCATACCCATCACTTTGGAGCCTTCCCTCAAAACCCTCCAGGAAGTCCGCCGGCCCCTCCCGGGCGCGCCCCATTTGAAAGTCGTAAACCACCAGGTCTCCCGGCCGGCTGTACTCCCAGAGGTAGGCCTGGTGGTGTTTGCCCTTAGCCCGTTTGCTCTGCACTGGAACGGTCGTTTCGTCGGCCTGGATGTAGGCGCCGGCGAGAAGGTTCGCTCTCATGCAGCCCACCACCTCCAAAAGCAGTTCCCCGGCCTTGAGCACCGAACTGCTCAGGGTCGACTGGCTGACCTCAACCTTTGCGTCGCGCCTGACCCCGACACTCTGGCGGTAGAGCGGAGTGTGGTCACAGTACTTTTTTACGATCGTCTCGACGACAAGACTGTCGGCGAGGATGCCCTTTTCAATGCTGGTGGCCGGCACCGGTGCGGTGCTCACCCCCATTTCCTCGCAACGGGCGCAGGCGAGTTTTTCGCGCCTGGTCACCTCCACGTAAAACTCGACGGGCTGGATCGCCAGCCGCTCGCTGGTTTCGTAGCCGATGAGTTTTTTGGCCTCGCCGCACTGGGAACAGACGCAGTCCTTGGCGGGCACGTGGATGGTGCGTTCCTTGCGCGCGAGGTTTTGGGGCAGCGGCGCGCGTACGGGTCGGTTGCGCTTCTTTCCGGAGGAAGCGCCGGCGAGGAGCTGCTGAGCGAGGAGCTGCTGAGCGAGGGCCTTGTCCTCCGGCGACAGGGCGGCCTCGGCGGCCACCTCGGCGGCGCACACCCCGGGCTCAAGCTCCAAAAGGGTGAGCTGGGCGGCGCTGAGGGTTTCCGCCCCGGAGCCGTACTTTTTGATCAGGAGGAGCCGGATTTTCTCCTCGAGCAGGAGGTTGCGCTGATCCAGCCGAAGGTTGCGCTCTTCGAGCAGTGCGTTGCGTGAAAGCGCGGCCTCCAGCTTTTGAAAAAGCTGTTCTGGGGTGAGGTTTTTAGGAGCGCTTTCCAAGACGGCCTGTTTATACAGAAACCGTTGCCGCCAAGCAATATAAATTCACATAAAACCCGCGCTTTTTCACTCATTTTCACGCCTCCAGTCCTTGAGCCTGGCCTGTGCAAAATCAAGGCCACCCAGCAGCATTGCTAGGCCCGCTGCCGTGAGGCGCACCTTGCCGCCCTGAAGGTCTTGGGGCGGCGAGGGCCAGCTAAAGCGCCCCTTCTCCAAGCGCTTGGCGCACACCCACAGACCCGTACCGTCCCAGTGCAGGATTTTGAGGCGGTTGCGCTGAGTGTTGGTAAACACAAAGAGATGTCCCGAGCGGGGATCCTC
>CAMCIN010000129.1 GCA_945874745.1 Akkermansia muciniphila
CATGCGCTGTTGGTCAGCTCTGGATAGCAGGAGGTTGAGCCGCTTGGTCTGGCCGCCCACGAAGTCGAGCAGGCTGCGGCCCTGGCGCAAGGCCTCGACGTTGGCGGCGACCTCCGCCGGCTTGCCTTGGACGAAGAGCTTCTCAAAGAGTTTGCGCGGGCTTTTGTCTGGTGGGATGGGCGCGCCGCTGCGCGTGTAGCTGAGCGTGGGGCCGCCTTCGTTCGAGATGGCGAGGGTGAGCGAGGGGAAGCGTGTTTGATTGCCGAGCTGCTCGGCGGCGACCTGGTCGAGTGATACGCCATTGCGGAAGCCGCCGCGCTCGGGATGCGGCGTGGCGGTGAGGAAGCAGCGCTCGGCGGCGTGGGCTCCGGTGACGCCAGGGTGGCTGGTGCCGGAGAAGATGGTCACCTGCTCGCGATGCGTGGCAAGCTTTTCCAAATAGGGGGTGAGTGCGTAGTCTCGGCCGCTTTTCTCGGGGAAGAAAAACTGCGGCATGATGCCCATGTTCGTCTCGATGGCGACCATGCGGCGCGGAATTTTCTTGGTGGCCTCGGCTTTGGCAAAGGCGGGACACATGGCTTCGAGCCAAGGCAGAGAGAGCGTAGTTCCGGCAGCTTTGAGGAAAGTGCGGCGGGAGAGTGCGCGGTGGGTGTTGACGTTCATAGCAGTCGTTCGTTGCTAGATGGTTACGGGGTGGAAAGTCCGATGCGCACCTTCTTCAGGGCGGCGATGAGAGCTTCGCGGTCGGTCTTGGAAGGTTCGACCCAAACGGTGACCAGCGAGGCTTCGCTGACGATGACGTTCTCCACGCCGTCGACCTTCGCGCAGGCTAGGTAGGCGGTGTAGCGACAGCCTTTGCAGTCGAGCAGGCCGAGTTGGATTTCAATTTTCTGGAGCTGGTCCTTCGGGACGGCCGAGAGCGGCTTGAGCGAAAATGTGACGTGGCCCGACACGGGGTTTTTGGAGGCCTTCTTCACAAGTTCATCGAGACGCTTGGTGATTACCTCGGCGGTCGGTGGATTCTTCGCGTCGGGCAACAGGTTCGGCACGTCGTAGCGGAAGGTGGCCTCGGCAGTTTCGAGGTCGAGTGCGGTGAGTTCCACCTCGGGCACAGCCTTGAGTTGTTCGCGCAGGTCCAGCTCGCGACCAGGGTCGCTGAGGCCGAAGACGCGGTGGCGGGATTCCTCGGCTCGGAGGCTGAGGGTAACCAGACAAAGCAGGAACATGAGGGTTTTCATCAGCGGGTCTGGAAAAGTGGGCTGGCGACGGTCTGGTGGAGGAGCGTGCGGATGCCGCCCTTTTGTTGCTCGGCGCGCGCGACGATTTCGGCGAGGGCCGCGCGGTCGCTGAAGGCAACGTCTCGACCCGTGGCGTAAATGAGAAACTGCTTCGCGAGATTGTGCAGAAGCGCGCGTTCGTCGGCGGCGATGAGAGCTTTGAAATCGCTGATGCCGATGAAGGTCTGTTCGTCGGGCAACTGGCCGCTCGCATCCACCTTCGGGCCAAGCTTGAAGCTGATGCCGATGCGAGGGTCGATGCTGCCGCGGGGCGCGGGGTCGCCTTCGCCGATGCTGCGGTAGCGGTCGCGGAAACCGCCGATGACATCGAAGGATTCCAGTGCAAAGCCTGGCGGGTCCATCTTCGCATGGCACGAAGCGCAGCTGGCATCGGCGCGATGCTTGTCGAGTAGCTCGCGGATGGTGGTGGAGCCCTGCACGTCGGGTTCCACGGCGGGGATATTCGGCGGCGGGGGTTCCGGCGGTTTGCCGAGCAGACGCGCCATCACATACGCGCCGCGAACAACCGGCGATGTGGTCGTGCCATTCGCGGTGACTTTCAGAACCGCAGCCTGCGTCAGGAAACCACCACGCACGCAGCCGTCAGGGAGTTTCACTCGGCGAATCTTCGTCCCACTCACACCAGGGATGCCGTAGTGCACCGCGAGCTTTTCATTGAGCATGGCAAAGTCGGACTGCACGAGATGGCGGGCGCTCAGATTCTGCTCGATGAGTTCGCGGAAGTACGCTCGGGTCTCGGCGACCATCGAGTCCTGCAAATACGGGTTGAACTCGGGGTAGAGCTTTTTGTCCGGGTCGTTCGCAGCGATGGAGCGCAGCTTCAACCATTGGCCGAGAAAGTCGTCGATAAAGCGCTGCGACTTCGCATCCTTGAGCAGGCGCTCCACTTGGCCCCCGAGGACGTTTGTATCGCGCAACTTGCCGTTTGCGGCGAGTGCGGTGAGCGTTTCATCAGGACCGGAGTTCCAGAAAAAATACGACATGCGCGAGGCCAGCGCGAAGTCATCGAGGCGACCCGCAGGCTCGATATGATACAGAAAATCTGGCGAGCACAGCGCGGCGCGATAAGCCCAGCGCATTGCCGTCTCAAAGGCATCGCCCGCTCTCAGCCGCTCCCCGACTTGCGCGACGTATTCCTTTCTCACCGCCTCTTCCACTGGACGCCGAAACGCCCTCGGCAAAAAATTCGCGAGCAGGCGGTCCGCATCTCCCAGCGGCTCTTTTGATTCCACCGTCCAGAGGCCCGGCTCGGGATCCGGCTTGTTTCGGCCGATGGATTGCTTCAGCGGGGTACGCACCGGCGGGCGAACGCCTTTTTTCTCCGCAGACTTGAACTCCGTGAGGGGCAGCTCACCAAAAAGCAACCGGTGACCGTGCGGCGGCCACACGTCGTGCAGAGGGCCTTCCACCTCGAGCCAATCATTGACGGTGCATGGCCCGGTGTAGCCCATGGTGCCGCCCTTTTGTCCCCAGGTGCCATCGCGATACAAATCCACGGGCACAAGGCTGGCGGGGTTGAAACCAAAGCAGTCCTTGAAGTTCAGCCACACGTCCATCTCATGCACTTCGGGCTTCAGTGACGGCGCATCGAAGTAACCGAGCAATTCACTCGGATGTCCCTCGTGAAGGCCCCGCTCCTGCAAATGCACCAGGTTCAGCCTCGAAGCCTCAATGCCGCGGGAAGGCAGGATTTGGCCCTTGTCCCACTGGAGACTCCAAAACGAGGCGCGCACACGGTAACGGCCCGGATAAAGCACGGTGAAGCTGCGGTAGTACGGAGCCCGTGCCTCGCTGAACATCCCGACACTGCTCATACGTGCGAAGATGCCCAACATCTCGTGTTCCCCTTGTCCTGCATGCTCTTGGAGCGCGCCGGGGCCGGAGGGCGGGAAAACGGGGTCCAACTTCCCCTCCCGAAGCAACACGGCGTCGCCACGCATCAACAGCACGTCGGCCTCGTAGTTGTAAGCCAGCGAGACGCGCTGGACGGACTGCGTCGGCGCCGAGGGACGCGTCGCTATTGCAAGGTCGAGTGTCTTGTCCGCTGCTTCGAGATACTTCGACATGTTGACGTGGGAGATGTCGAGCGCGTCGCTGTTCTTGTCGAATCCATGCGCTGAGCCGTCGGCCGGAAGGCCGTTTTGCACCGCGAGACCCGGCAGGTCAAAGAGGTCGCGCACCGTGTTCTCGTATTCCGCCCGCGTAAGCCGCCTCACCCCCGTGCGGCTTTCCCCATCCAACCGAGTGCGTTCCGCCTTGACGAGCGACTCCGCCAGCCACTCGGTCACGGCCTTCACCTCACCCGCCTCGGGACGCGCTTTCTTCTTAGGCGGCATTTCGCCCGACGCTATTCGGTCATGCACCTTCAACCACCGCGCGAACGTCTCCGCATTCGCGAAATCCGGCTTCAGCGCCGTGAGGTCGAGATTACCCTTCTTCGAGTCCGCATCGTGGCAGTCCAGACAGCGGTGTTCGAACACCGTGTGGACTTCGCGCGGAAGCTCCCCTCGTGCTGCGCCGACAACGGCAAGCAGCAGCGCCACGCAGCCTGGCAGGAGGCTGGGAAGGGTGGGGCGATTATCGTTTTTCATGGACGTCTATTTCTCCGTAGAAAGTCGGGTTGGTGTCCCGGGTGTTGGGGCCTTGCGTTCCTTGAAATTCCCAAAGCAGATAGCGATAGCAGGAAATTCCTTTTTGCGTACGTGTGGAGGAAAGGGCCGAATCAGCATTACGGCCGGAACGGAAGATGCGGCCGGCATATCCGGTGACACGAAGGGGTCAGAGCAAGAGCTCAGGAATGGGCGCGCCAATGGCAAGAACTGGGTTTGGCCGTCCTAGTTGGTCGTGGAAAACAGTGTCGGTGGGGACTCCCAGTTGGTGGTAGATCGTGGCAAGGATGTCGTTGAAAGGCACGGGGCGCTCATGGGGAAGATCTCCGTCACGGGTACTGGAGCCAAGAACCACTCCAGACTTTAATCCGCCGCCAGCGAGCACCACGGAAAACACTTTTTCCCAATGATCGCGTCCTGCGTTTGAGTTGATCTTGGGAGTGCGCCCGAACTCGCCGAACATAGCCACAAGTGTAGAGGAAAGCTGGCCGCGTTCTTCAAGGTCATCGAGGAGCGCGCTGACTGCACGGTCCATGGGAGGAAGGAGGACGTCCTTCATGAGGGAGAAGTTGTCTACGTGGGTGTCCCAGTCCTGGCCATGGTCTTGGTTCAGGGTGTAATTAACTAGGGTAAAGGGGATTCCTGCGCTAGCGAGGCGGCGGGCGAGGATTGTTTGCTGGCCCCAGAGATGTTGGCCGTAACGCTCTCGCAATTTAAGCGGTTCGTCATTGAGGTTAAAAGCCTTGCTGGCCGCGCCTCCTGAGAGAAGCTCGAGGGCGCTTCGATAATACGGGCCGAGCCCTTCGATTTCCCTCAGGGTGGAAGCCCCCTCAAAGGACTTGAGCAACGTGAGACGCTCTTGGAGCCTGTCTAGGGAAAGGTTTTTTGGGAGATTAAGATCCGGGGGACCGTCGAAGATTGCGTCTGCGCGCTCAGGTGGGATGCCTGATTCCATCGGTTCACAGGCAGCTCCCAAGGGCCCGGCGGTGGCATAGTGCACGCGCCTCCCAAGTTGGCCGGAGTGAGGGACAGTTACATAGGCGGGCAGCAGGGGAGCGCGATGGCGCAGACTGTGGGCAACCACTGCTCCGATGGATGGGTAACTTTGATTGCGGTTTTTGCCCTCCACCGATGCTCCCTGAAGATCCCATCCAGTGAGCGTCTGGTGGATGGCGACCGGATGGCTGGGGGAGTTTACGTATGCGCTGCGGATTAGGTTAAACTTATGCGCCCGTTTGGCCAAAAGAGGCAGATGTTCGCTAAAGTGTACTCCGGGTATGGATGTCGGAATATGGCCAAAGTCACCCCGGTAGGCCGAGTTCGCTTCGGGTTTGGGATCAAAGCTTTCGTAGTGTGAGAGTCCCCCCTGAAGATAGATGACAATCACCTGTTTTGCCGGCGCACCCACCACAGGGGTTTGCTGGGCTCGTAACAATTCGGGCCACAGCATCGCTCCGGCCATTGCGCCGCCTCCCCGGAGCCACTGGCGGCGGGTCATCGCTGCGAACTGATTGAGGGGAGGGGTGGGGGCCATGGCTGCGGGGGGACGTCCAATGCCGAATACTCTGGAATCCTCGTAGGTTTATCCTACCGCGCGATGCTTTATTTGGGGCCGCCGCTATTTTCGGCAGGTAACTTTTCGCTGACTCCTTCTCCAAAGGGCAGTGATCCACAGATAAAAGGGCTTGGAAGTGATTTAGAGAGCTGGCCCGTTCAATAGAGCCAGTCTTCCAAACTGGCCTTTGCCGGAGAGTTAAGGTCGGCCTTGCGGATGGACGTTTGGAGGCGGAGAGGGAGGCCGTCAGAGGGCGGGTTCGGCAGAGCATTCTCCCCCTCGATTAGGCTTCTAATTGTGTCAATTAACTGGCGATCGGTTAGCTTGAAATGGATTGAAGAAAGGCTCAACCATTGAAATGCGTCATGGCTATCAACCTCACCAAGGGACAACGGGTCGACCTCAAGAAATCCTCCGGAGCTGCGCTAACTAACTTCTGTGTCGGAGTCAATTGGGGTGGGATTGAGTCGCGCGGTTTTTTCGGGCTGACCAAGAGTGTCGAGGACGTGGACCTCAGTGCCCTCCTGTTTAACACTGAGGGCGAAACCTGCGACTACATCTATTCGCATCTCTATAAGCCGGAAATCCTCGCAAGGTTTGGCTTGCCGCCCGGAAAACTGGAGGCAGCAGGTGGCGCACTGAAGCACACGGGCGATGACATGGAGGGAGACTCTGGTGGGGACGATGGATTGTATAACGAGATTATCACCGTTGATCTCGCCGCCGTCCCGCAGAGTGTCGGTCAGATTTTCTCCTTCCTGAACAACTGCGGCGACCAAGATTTCTCCAAGATTCCGTACGCCAAGATCCGCATGTTCGAGGGGACTCCAACGCACGTGCGAGAAGTTTTTGCCTCCTACAACGTTGCGGCGGAACGTCAGGATGAAAACTGCCGTGCGCTGGTAATGGGGCGCTTCTACCGCAAAGGTGGTGGCTGGAATTTCGCCGCCATCGGCGACGCCTGAGAAGGTGCTTCCTGTCTACCGGCCATCAAACCTCGATGGGCTTCTCCGTGAAACCGTCGATCAGAAGGATCTGTCAGCTGACCAACTAAAGCAGCAGGGCATCCTTCTACATGACAGAATAAACACGCAAGGCGAGCGAGTGTTCATTGGTTGGGAGGAAAACCCGCTTCATCGGTAAGGCTGGTCTAAGGTTCGGACCCGACGATGCTCAGGCCTCTGAAAATTAGCTCCTTGCACCGTGCCGTCAAAAGCAATTCTCTCGTGAACACAGCCCACGTGAAAGAACGCGACACCGCGCCCGCTCTGCGGCAACGACGTGAAAAGTGATTTCCTCCGATTTTAACAAACGATTCCGATGAACTCCCCGGCATTTCAATCCCGCCGCCCAGATTTGCCCTTCTGCGCGCACTGGGGCGCCCGGGGGACCTGCCGCTCCGCCGCCCTTCTTTCCTTGCTGCTCCTGCTCGTATCGCTGGCCCCCGGTACGTTCGCCATAGAAACGGAACTGCGTCCCTTCCTAGACACGTATTGCATCGACTGCCACGGTTCGGACTCTCAAAAGGGCAAGCTGCGTCTGGACGGGAGGGTGAGCCCGGCAACGTGGGTGAAGGTGCATGACCGGATGGCTGCCGGCGAAATGCCTCCCGCCAAAGCGGATCAGCCGCCCGGGGAACTGCGTGAGCTGTCGCTAAAAAAGCTGCGGGAATCCCTGCACGCATCCACCTTGGAAAGACAGCGCGCAGAGGGGCGCGTGCCCGTGCGCCGCCTGAACCTCACCCAGTACGAAAACACCCTCCGCCACCTCGTTGGCACCGACGTCAAAATCAAGGACCTGCTGCCGGAGGAGAACAGCGCAGGCGGTTTCGACAACGTGGGTGCCGTGCTGGACCTCTCCTCCACGCACCTGCTTCTTTACCAGGAAGCTGCCGAGAAAGCTGTTTGCTCGGTCATTCCCAAGCACCCACACCTGCCCGTAAAGGAACGCCGCTCCGGGCGGGAGATCTCCGAAAAGGGTAGCAATTTCCGGCAGACTCTCACGCGGAGTTGTTATCTCCGGGGAGACTCACTTGTGGTGCACAGCAAGCTTCCCCGCTTCGGACTTGTGTGCACCCCGAACGTCCCCGGCGCCGGGCTCTATCGGGTGCGCATGTCTGCCGCTGCAGTTGGGGAGCAAAACCTGCCGGTGCCCGTGTCGTTTTGCACCATTGACCGCGGGCGCGAACCGCCCTTGGTGAGGGACGTGGTCGACTTTCAACCCGGCAGTCCGCGGGTCATCGAGGCCAACATCCGTTTGGATGCGGGCGAGGCGTTCGTCGTCCAACTCCAGCACAACTGGGATATCCGCAGCACAAAGCAGCCGATTGAGGAACACCCAGGCCCCGGGTTTTTACTCGAATGGCTGGAGATCGAGGGACCGCTCGACCCGTTCCCCGCACAGACCTATCGAGCGCTCTTCGGGGACGCGGAACTCATGCCCAGGTCGGCAGCCAAGACCTTGGCGGAGGGCCGCAAGCCTTCGGACTGGAGTAACCGCAACAACATTTACCAATGGCTGAACGACCCGCTCGAGCCGGTGAGTTCCTCCGCAAAAGCGGAAGCCGAAAAGCTACTGCGGGATTTTGTTCCAAGGGCGTTCCGCCGCCCGGTTGAACCGCGGGACGTTGAACCCTACATCCGAAAGGTCCGGGCGCGTCTGGATGAGGGCGAAAGCTTCCTGAACGCAATGCTCTTCGGGTACAAGAGCATACTCGCCTCGCCGGACTTCCTCTTTTTTCTGGAACCCCCGGCAGAGCTGGATCGGTTCGCCCTTGCGACGCGGCTTGCCTACTTTCTCACTGCGCTTCCTCCGGACGCCGAACTGCTCGCCTCGGATTTGACCCATTCCGGAACGTTGCGGGCGCAGACTGAGCGCCTCCTGCGCTCGCCCTTGGCGCGGGGTTTCACGGAGAACTTCACCAACCAATGGCTCGAGATCCGCAAGATTGACGCCACCATCCCCGACCCAACCCTCTACAGCGACTTTGACGGGACGTTATTGTGGGCGATGCCGGAGGAAACCCGCCGTTTTTTCGAGGAGGTTCTGCAAAACAACCTGAGCGTTCTGGAGTTCATCCACTCGGACTGGACGCTGGTGAACCGCAGGTTGGCGGAGCACTACGGGATTGTGGAAGCCTTTGAGAAGGGCAGTCCGCTTTTCGCCGCAAAAAGCACTGTAACCTCAAATGCGCCGCAATCCGAGTTTCGCAGGGTCAGCCTGCCCGCAGGCGCTCACCGTGGCGGCGTAATCACGCAAGGGAGCGTGTTGAAGGTCACAGCGGACGGCACCACGACCTCACCCGTTTTGCGCGGAAAGTGGGTGCTCGAACACCTCTTGGGTCAAGCGCCTCCACCGCCCCCGCCGGACGTGCCCGCCATCGAGCCAGACATACGCGGTGCAACCACCATCCGCCAGCAACTCGACAAACACCGGAACGTTGCCTCCTGCAACACCTGCCACCAGCACATCGATCCCCCGGGCTTTGCTCTCGAATCCTTCGATCCCATCGGCGGCTACCGCGAGTTTTACCGCGCCTCTGCCCGCACGAAAGCCGGGCAGGTGCAGCTTCCGGGCAGTTCGGGCCGCGCTGTTTACCGGGGAGTCGATGTTGAAAAGGGCGGCATCACCCATGAGGGAAAGTCCTTCCAAAACGTCGACGAGTACAAACGCATCCTGCTCGCGGATCCGGACCAGATCGCGCGAAACATGGCTCAAAAGCTCCTGACCTATGCCACTGGCGCACCGCCCGACTTTGCGGATCGCGAAATTATCGAGGAGATTGTCGCCCGAGTGCGCACTCAGGACTACGGTCTTGCATCACTCGTTCACGAGATCGTGCAAAGCCGCCCGTTTCGCAACAAGTAAACGCTCCAAGTTTATGCCGAGACACCTCATCGATCGCCGCACGTTTTTGCGTTCCTCGGGCATTGCCCTGGGCCTACCGTTGTTGGATGCCATGACTCCGCTCGGCGCTGCGGATGCCAGGCGTGCCGAGGAAAAACCCAAGCGGCTCCTGCTCATTGGAAGGCCCCTAGGCCTGCACGGGCCGAACTTTTTCCCAGCCGATACGGGTCGCGACTACACCCCTAGCCGGTACCTGAAATTGCTCGCGGACCGCCGCGCCGACTTCACCGTTTTCTCGGGTATCTCCCACCGGTACGGCGCGGGGCATTACGCTGAAGTGGGGCTCTTCACAGGCGTGCATCCAGATTTGATACGACCGACCGACATTAAGAACACTATTTCGCTGGACCAGGAAGTCGCATCGCATGGCGCCGGGCACACTCGGTTTTCGTCTCTGGTACTTGGCGGTGGTAGCGCCGCGTGGAACCGCCGCGGGGTGCGGCTGCCGGCTGAACCGCGGGTAAGCAGTATTTTCCGGCAGCTTTTCGTCGAGGGCTCCCCGGAGGATGCGGCACGTGAAATGCGACGCATCCGGGACGGCAAAAGTATTTTGGACGACCTACGCGACCAACTCAGCGGCCTCAACGTCAAACTCGGGCACGACGACCGGCAGCGGCTGGACCTGTATCTGTCGTCCATCCGCGAGGCGGAGCGGAAGCTGCAGCAGGATGAAACCTGGCAGCGGTCCCCGAAACCGGGGGTAGAGGCAAAGCCGCCTCAGGAATTGAGCGGCGCGCAGATGGTGGAGCGCAGCCGGCAATGGTACGATCTGGTGCACTTGGCATTCCAGACGGACAGCACGCGCGTGATCTCGCTCTGGATGGGGTTTCAGGACAAGCCGGAGATCCAGGGCGTCTCCATCGGTCACCACGACGCCTCCCACCACGGACAGGACCCTGGGAAGCTGGAACAGCTGGCGCTTATTGAGGAGGCTGAGACGCGTGTCTTCGGGGAGTTTTTGGAGAAGATGCGTGCTACCTTGGAGGGCGGACGTACGTTGTTGGACCACTCTTCAATCCTGTACGCGAGCAATCTGGGCAACGCATCCAACCACAACAACATGAACCTTCCGGTGATTTTGGCCGGCGGCGGGTACAAGCACGCCGGACATGTCGCGTATGACCCGCAGAACAACACGAGCCTCTCGAACCTGTTCGTACGGATGATCCAGCAGATGGATATTCCCATGGACAAATTCGGCGCGAGCACGGGAATTGTGCGCGAGGTGTAGCCGGACACAAACGGACAACTCCATAGGCTGTCCATAGGCTGTCCATAGGCTGTCCATAGGCTGTCCATAGGCCCCCCCACTCCCCAGGCTCCAGTCCGCTCTCGGAGCGTTTCCGGTGCAACTGCCAAAAAGCAATCCCTTCACAGCCGTCCCATAGGAATGACGTGGCAGGGTAAAAAAAGTTGGGCTGGAGAAAGGATCCCTACCACTCAGTAGGGGTGTGAACCAAAAACCAGCCCGCACCGACATTATCGTTCTCAAGCAGCTTCTCAACTTCATACCGAGAAGCGTCCTCAATCAAACCGCCCGTCAAACTGGGGTGGACACAAAGGCTCGCGCCTTCAGCGTCTTGAGCCACCTGGCTTCCATGCTTTTTGCCCAGCTTTCGCATGCCATCAGTCTCAACGACGTTTGCGACTGGCTTCGTCTCGAGGCAGCGGCTCTGAGCCGCCTCCAAATCGTACCACCCTCGCGCAACACTCTTTCTCACGCCAACAAGGTGCGTTCGGCTGACTTCATCGAAACGCTGTTCTGGTCGGTTCTCGAACACCATCAGAACATCCAGCCAGGCTTTGCTTCGGGCAAAAAAGGCAAGGGCCTCCTGCGCCGTTTCAAGGCCAGGATTCACACCGTCGATTCCACTGTGATGGAACTGGTCGCCAACTGCATCGACTGGGCCAAGCACCGCAGACGCAAGGCCGCCGCCAAAATGCACCTGCGGCTCGACCTGCACAGCTTTCTTCCCTCCTTTGCCGTTGTGGACACCGCTGCCCATCACGACAACAGGCGGGCACTCGAGGTCTGTGCGGGTATTGCCCCCGGTGAAATCGTCGTCTTCGACAAGGCTTACGTCGATTTTGAGCACCTTAGGAACCTGGATGAACGGGAGGTCTGGTGGGTGAGCCGCGCCAAAGAGAACATGGCCTACAACGTAGAAAAGACCCTGACTAAAGGCGTCAAACGCATTCTCAAGGACCAGCTCGTTGTGCTCAAGAACGCCAAGCACGAGGGCGTGCTGCTACGACGCGTGGAGGCGCAGGTCGGAATTAACGGAGAAGAACGCCTGCTGGTTTTTATCACCAACAATCTGAGCTGGAGTCCGCGCTCGGTGTGCGACCTCTACCGAAGGCGCTGGGACATCGAGGTGTTTTTTAAGCAGGTCAAACAGACCTTGAAGCTGAGCAATTTTTTGGGCCACAGCGCCAACGCAGTGCGCTGGCAGGTGTACACGGCCCTGCTGGTGTACGTGCTGCTG
>CAMCIN010000130.1 GCA_945874745.1 Akkermansia muciniphila
GTGCCGGAGAAAGGCCGCCGCGTTCCGTGGATCGGAAAACGTCGCGCGAAAGAGTTTGTCGTGCGGCTGGTGAACGGGTTCGTCCGGCATGGAGGCGAGCGACCGGCGGAAGGTACCGCGGCCACGCAAAGGAGGTCGCGCGCCGGGGGCGGATCGGCCGCCACCAACCGGATGAACAGACGCACACCAAGAGGCGAGGGAGCTCTAGTCCACGAGCGCCGGAAGCAAACCACAGAGGGCTACTGGCGGAGGAAATGCGTAAAAAAGTCACACACCAACTCCGTCGCTTCGGGCGTAGGCGGGTGGGCCGGGCGGTTGTGCATGCCGACCCTGTCCGACGCCCCCAGCAGCGTGTAAACATCCCTGACCACGTTGAGCAACCCCCAGCGGCTGGGCGGATCCTCGCTTCCGCCCGAGACAAAAAAGGGACGCGGCGCCATCAGCGCCTGGAGCTCGTGCAGGTCGTGTCCGTCCTTGCGCAGTTGCAGATAGGGGCCGGCCGCCGGATTCTGCGCCGCGGGAAGCCCCGGCGCGCGGGGAGGACCGGCGGTCCGCCCCAGATACCACGGCTCCCAATAGTTGATGCTCGGACGCAGGTCGTCAAAGCCGATGCCCGGATCGCTCCACGCCGCGCAGGCAAACACGTCGTTGAGGCAGGCGGAAAACAGCGCCCATTTGCCCCCGTAGGAATGCCCGACGATCCCGAGCCGCTTCGCGTCCACCTCAGGCAGGTTGGCCAGAACGTTGGCACAGTTGGCCGAAACGTAGGCCAGAAAGGAAAGCGGCTGCCACCCTTCCCTCCCCGGCTCCGGCAGCCGCGCGTTACCTCCGGGCGATCCCACCGCCAAGGTCACAAAACCCCGCTCCGCCAGCCGGCGGGCATAGTCCCGGTGCTCCTTGTCCCCGAGTCCGATGCTTGTTTCAGGGTCGTAAAAGGGAACCAATACCGCGGGGTGGGGTCCCGGGCTTTTGGGAATTGAAAGCCAGCCCTCCTCAAAGCGCCCGGCCGCGATCTCCACGCGCACCCGCTTGCGCGTGTACCCGGGCAGGTCCGTCTCCCGCAACACCTCCAGCTTCGGGTGCGGGAGCACCCCGGGCCAGACGCCAAGCGCCTCCCTCCACACTGCGCGGATCTCCTCTCTCCGGCGTCCCCAGTCCGCCGCGCTACGCACCATCGTACCGTCCTCGAAATTGAGCAGGCTGCGCAGCGGCTGCCGCTGGCTGGCGCGGTCTTGAGGCGGAGCGAGGTAGGGGGCGAGCCGCTCGGAGGCGGAGTCGGGTGCGGCGCTCGAAAGGACCGGTGCGAGGAGCACCGCAAAAAGGGAGGGGAAGAGCCTGGGGGTGGCGCATTTCATGAGCACTCAATGCCACTCGGACTCTTCCCCAAGCAAGCGTCCTCCGAAAAATCCCTCTTCCGACCTATCGCAGGCTTCTTTGGGAACGGGGTGTAATCCACAGATGACACAGAGATTCACAGATATTGATACCTGTTTTTCCTCACCTTTGAAATGCGTAATATCTGCGTATATATTTCTGCATTAGTTGCTTGCTCGCCTTTATTTGGTTCTTCGCACTTTGCTTGCCCTGCTTGGTTTTCATTAACCGTGAACACGCTCTAGCCGACCCAGTGCCGCCCGCCGAAGACCAACAGCAAAGCGAAGCGCCGGCCGGCGATGGGGACTCACGTCTTCACCCCGCACCGCACCGGGAAAACCGCAGCTACGCCCGGTTGCCAAGGACCAGCTTCAGCCCGACCTCGTCCCCCTCGGAAAGGCCCATCTCGTCGAGTTGCTGCCGGGTCATATCCGCGTCGAGGGTTTCCTTGGAATCAAGCATGCGCAAAGTCAGCCGCGCGCTCGGGCCCGCGGCAAAGAGGTGCTCGACCTTCGCATGCAACTCGGCGGTGCTGTCGCCCGCAAACAGCACACGGACCTCGTGGGGCCGCACGTAAAACAGGTCGGGCCGTCCCGGTTTGCGCACCCGGTTGACGTCCCCTAGAAACTCGTAGACGAAGGGCGACGCCGGATGGTCGTAAACCTGCTGGGGCGAACCGATCTGCTCGATCTGCCCCTGGTTCATCACCACGACGGTGTCCGCCAGTTCGAGTGCCTCCTGCTGGTCGTGGGTCACAAAGATCGTCGTCACCCCCAGCTCCGTGTGGAACGACCGCAGCCAACGCCGCAGATCCTTCCGCACGCGGGCGTCCAGCGCCCCAAAAGGTTCGTCCAACAACAGTACCATCGGGTCGATGGCCAGCGCCCGCGCCAACGCCACCCGCTGGCGCTGTCCGCCGGAAAGCTCCGAGGGCAGCCGCTGCTGCAACCCGTCCAACTGCACCAGTCCCAACAGTTCCAGCACGCGGTCCCGGATCACCTCGGGCTTGGGCCGCGTCGCCGCCGGCCGCACCTCCAACCCGAAGGCCACGTTTTCAAAAACCGTCAAGTGATTGAAAAGCGCGTAATGTTGGAAAACAAACCCCGCACGGCGGCTGGCGGCCGGCTGGTTGGTGACGTCCTCCCCGTGGATCAGGACCCGGCCCTGACCGGCGTCCGGAAAGTCCAGCCCGCCGATGATGCGCAGCAGGGTGGTCTTGCCGGAACCCGAAGGGCCCAGCAACGCGACGAGTTGGTGGTCGGGAATCTCGAGGGTGATGCCGCGCAAGGCCTGAAAGGTCCCGAAAGTGCGGCGCAGGTTTTCAACGGAGATAGACATGGACTCAGTGGGTGCGGCGGCGCAACCCGGCGCGCCATTCAATCAGGGTTTTGAGCAGCAGCGTGACCAGGCCAAGCACGCTGAGAATGGAGGCGCAGGCGAACGCGGCCGCCATGTTGTACTCGTTGTAGAGCACCTCCACGTGCAGCGGCAGCGTGTTGGTCTGTCCCCGGATATGGCCGGAAACCACCGAGACGGCCCCGAACTCGCCCATCGCGCGGGCGTTGCAAAGAATGATTCCGTAGAACAAAGCCCATTTGATGTTGGGCAACGTCACCCGCCGGAAGGTCTGCCAGCCCGACGCCCCCAGGCTCAGCGCGGCGTACTCCTGGTCGTTGCCCTGCGCCTGCATCAGCGGAATGAGTTCGCGCGCCACAAAGGGAAAGGTCACAAACACCGTCGCAAGCACCATCCCGGGGACGGCAAAAATGATCTGCAAATCGTGCTCAAGCAGCCAGTCCCCAAACAGCCCGCGCGCCCCGTACAACAGCACGTACACCAGCCCCGAAACGACAGGCGAGACGGCAAACGGCAGGTCGATCAGCGCCAAAAGCAGGCTCTTGCCCTTGAAGGAAAACTTTGCAATCGCCCACGCCGCCGCCACCCCGAACACGGCGTTGAGCGGCACGGCCAGCGCCGCGACGCTCAGCGTCAGAAAAATCGCCGACCGTGCGTTCTCCTCGGTGATCGCCTTTGCGTAAACCACCACGCCCTTTCGAAACGCCTCCACAAAGACGGACACCAACGGCACGAACAAAAACAGGCCCAAAAAGGCCAGCGTCGCCCCGATGAGCAACACCCGCACCCACCGCGGATCCGCCGTTGCCCGGCTCTGGGCGCTCACGCCACCCTCCTGACCAGCGTCTTGCGCTGCAGAAAGTTGATCACCAACAGCAACGCAAAGGAAATGACCAGCATGAGCGCCGCAAGCGCCGTCGCCCCCGCATAGTCGTACTGCTCCAGCTTGGTGATGATGAGAAGCGGCACGATCTCCGTCTTCCCCGGCATGTTGCCGGCGATGAACACCACCGAGCCGTACTCGCCCACCGCCCGGGCAAACGCGAGGGTCGTCCCCGTAATCAACGCGGGCACCAACTGGGGAAGTACCACCCTGCGAAAGGTCTGCCAGCGCGTCGCGCCAAGGCTTGCCGCCGCCTCCTCCTGCGCCACCTCCAGATCCTCCAGCACGGGCTGCAAAGTGCGCACCACAAACGGCAGTCCGATAAACACCAGCGCGAGCAGAATCCCCGGCGGCGCAAACACCACATTCACTCCCAGTGGCACCAAAAACTGGCCCAGCCAACCGTTGGGCGCGTACAGCGTCGTCAGCGCAATCCCCGCCACGGCCGTAGGCATCGCAAAGGGCAGATCGACGGAGGCGTCCAACAGGCGGCGGCCCGGGAAGCGGTACCGACACAGCACCCAGGCGATGAGCAGTCCGAAAACGCCGTTCAGCAAGCCCGCCAGCAGCGAGAGACCGAAAGTCAGCTTGCAGGCCGCCAACACCCGGTCCGTCAGGATCGCCGCCCAAAAACCCTTCCACCCCATGCCCGAGGTCTTCACAAACACCATCAGCAGGGGAAACAAAACGATCAAACCGAGATAGGTCACCGTAAACCCAAGGCTCAAGCCAAACCCGGGAAGCACACTTCGGGGCCTGCCGCCCCTGAGAATCGTCGATGCCTGTTCCATCCTCACTCAGCCCCAAGCCGCCTCAGTGCCCAGCCTTCGCCGGGCCGGATTCCACGGCATCCCGGAACCCGCCGTCCCCCCCGGACACGAGGTCGCCCGCGCCCTCCAGAACGGATTGGATTCCCAGTTGGGACAGAAAGCCCTGCGCGGGATCCGCAATGCGCCGTCCCGAACGGTCGGTCTTTGCCGGTTCCGGAGTGAAGGGCAGCGCGGCGTTGTCCCGCCGCATCTTCCGGAGCGTCACCTCGACGACTTGTCCGAGGGTGTAACGGTCCAGAATGTTTGAGATCGCATTGCGCACGTCAATCATGAGCATCCGCAGGCCGCAGTGCTCCTCGTCAGGGCAGGAACAACGGCAGTAGTCCGTCTCGCTCGCACAGGCAATCGGCGCCAGGCGCCCGTCAATGAGGCGCACCAGTTCGCCCATCCGGATTTCATCCATAGGCTTGGCGATCTGATAGCCGCCTAGTTTGCCCCGCTGGGTTTCGACATAGCCCGCCTCGCGCAGTTCCAAAAAGATACGCTCCACAAACTTGAGGGGGAGGCGGTTGCTCTCGGCCAGTTCCGACATGGAAACCAGCCCGCGTCCGAGAGACTTGGCAATGCCGAGTTGGATCATCGCCCTGAGGGCGTATTCACCTTTTTTGGTAAGAGTCATGGGAGTTCTCCTAACTACACTAATCCGGTTGCCATTCAAGCCCGGAGCCGCCCGGTCGGGAACTTTCTTCTTTGTGGTTGCCGCAGCCGTGCCTGGCTCAGTGCGCGCGCCGTTCGCGGATTGATTCGACCAGGTCCGCGATGACCTCCGCCCGGGGCTTCGCCCCAAGGTTGCCCTTGCCGTGCACGCGCACACTCAAGACACCCGCCTCCAAATCGCGTTTGCCCAGCACTAACATCGTGTGGACCTTCGCCTCCTCGGCGTGCAGCACCTTGCCGTTGATTTTGTCCGTGCTCGCGTCCATCTCCGCGCGAATCCCGTGGGCACGCAATTCGGCGCGCAATTCGGCGCCCGCCTCCACCAGTTCCGGTTCGGCGCCGATGGGCAGAATCCGCACCTGTTCCGGGGCCAGCCAGAGCGGGAAGTTTCCCGCGTAGTGCTCGATGAGGAAGCCCACAAACCGCTCGTGGGTACCCAGCGGGGCGCGGTGAATGCACAGCGGCGTCTTTTCAGTGTTGTCGCGGTCCTTGTAAACCAGACCAAACCGGGAGGGCACCGCAAAGTCGACCTGGTTGGTTGCGATTGTGAACTCGCGTCCGATCGCACTCCACACCTGCACGTCGATCTTCGGTCCGTAGAAGGCGGCCTCGTTGGGCACCTCTACATACTCAATCCCCGAACGCTGCAAAACGTCGCGCACCATGTTTTCGGTCTGCCGCCACAGCTCGGGATCATCCACAAACTTCTCCCCGAGCCGCGCCGGATCGTGGGTGGAAAAGCGCATCAGATACTTCTCGAACCCGAAGATTTTAAAATACTTCAGGTACATTTCGTTGACGGCCCGAAACTCGGCTTCGAACTGCTCGGGGGTGCAGTAGATATGGGCGTCGTTCATCTGCATGGAACGCACGCGCATGAGCCCCAGCAGTTCGCCAGACTGCTCGTACCTGTAGCAGGTGCCGTATTCGGCCAGCCGCAGTGGCAGGTCGCGGTAGCTGTGCGGCACGGCCTTGAAAATCTTGTGGTGATGCGGGCAGTTCATCGCCTTCAGGTAGTACCGGTCCGACACCCCGCTCGGGGAGCCGTCGGCCGCCTTCTCAGCGAGTTCGATCGGCGGGAACATGCTCTCCGCGTAGTAGGGGAGATGGCCGCTGGTGAGGTACATGTTTTCCCGGGCCAGATGGGGGGTCCGCACCCGCTGGTAGCCCGCGGCAAACTCGGTTTCCTTTGCAAGACGCTCCAGTTCCTCCAGCAACACCGTGCCGTTGGGCAGCCACAGGGGAAGGCCGGGGCCCACGTCCTCGTCGAAGGTGAACAGTTCCAACTCGCGCCCCAGCTTTCGGTGGTCCCGCTTTTTGGCCTCCTCGAGCATGGTGAAGTAGGCTTCCAGCTCAGTCTTGTTCTTGAAGGCCGTGCCGTAGATGCGCTGCAGCTGCGGATTGCGCTCGTCCCCCTTGTAATAGGCGCTGGCCACGTGCGTGAGTCGGAAGGCGCCGATGTTGCCGGTGCGCATCACGTGGGGCCCCGCGCACAGGTCCACAAAGTCGCCGTTGGTGTAGAGCGAGATCTCCTCGTGCTCGGGAATGTTCGAGAGGATGTCCAACTTGAAGCGGCTCGCGCCCGCCCTTTCGCTCAACGCCCCCAGCCGACCCTTGGTGGCCAGCTCCATCGCCTCGTACCGGGTCACCACGCTCCGCTCAAACACGTGGTTGGCCTTGATCTCACGCCGCATCTCCTCCTCGATCCTGCCAAAATCCTCGGGCGAAATCCGGTGCGCCAGCTCCAGGTCGTAGTAGAAACCCGTTTCCACCGGCGGTCCGGCCGCAAACTGGGCCTCGGGCCAAAGCCGGGCGATCGCCGTCGCCAGCACGTGGGCTGCCGAGTGGCGGATCCTTTCCAGGTCGGACATTTGTTTTGCGTCTTTCATTGGTAATCAGGGTCTGGGTTGAAAAATCCGGCTGGAGGGGAAGGTAGTTTGTAAGAGGGCGAGCGCCGCGAAGCCACACTTTTACCCGGGCGCCCCCCTAGGGAAGGACCCCACTTCCGGCGGTAAGGCAACCGCCCAGCCGCCCTCCTGCGATCTAGGAGGGAAGCCTCCATGAACACCGACACAGCCAAACACGCCAAAATCCTCCTCCAAATGCTCTCCCATTCCCTTCACGGCCCCTGGCCCCTCGTTCCCGAACTCGATTATCCCGACACCCCCAAGCGTTCCCTCGCCTCCCTTTCCTCCCCACCCCGCACCAGCACCATCTTTCCCCTGCGCGCCACCCGCCCCAGGGCCTCCACGCGCCCCGCCTATTCCGCCATCCGCATGCAGTGCCTGCGCCTGCTCAAAACCGAGGACTCGCTTACCGCTAGCGAGGCCGCAAAAATGCTCAAGCTCGACGAGGAACTTGTCCAGACCCAGTTTTCAGAGCTCCACGGCCTGCGCCTCATTGAAAAAGGCGGCGCGCGGCAGGTGGACGGACAGGTCCGGCCGGTTTTTCACCTGAACCCTACCCACCCCGTGCTCGAGCTGCTCCTGGGGCCCACCCCGGGGCAGGGCTAGCGGCGCCGCCCCGCGCTTAAAGCTTCCCCACCCCGTTGCCTCCTTTCAGCCCGTTACGGCGGCCGTTTCCACGGCCCCGGCGCAGCGCAGCCGCGGCGCCATATTCCGCGGGTTCCAGCCGCGTGATCTCCACCCCCACCACGCACATGTCGTCGGGAAAAGGCCTGCCCGAAGCAAACTTCTCCGCCTCCTCCACGGCCGCACGGATCAGTGCCTCGGGCGCCAACTGCGCAAAGCGTGCGATCGCCTCGCGCAAGCCGCTTTCACTGAACAATTCGCCTCGAGCGTTTTCCACCTCGAACAGGCCGTCTGTAAAAAGGAGCACCACATCCCCAGCCTCCACCTCGCAGGAGTCGTTGGAGTACTCCGCCTGCGAAAATATCCCCAGGGCCGGCCCCCGCACGCCTTGCGCCCCGGCCCCCCTTGGCCCCGAGGGGGTCCGCTGCGCGGCTTGAAGCCTGGGAGCAACCGCCCCTCCAAGCGTATCCACCCTGCCCTTCGCCCGGCGCACCAACAGCGGGCTGGGATGCCCGGCGTTGGCAAAATTTACCAGTCCGCTGGCAACATCCACCGTCAGCGCGCAAGCGGAGGCAAACACCAGCGTCTCGGCCTCCTCGAAAATGTGGCAGAGTGCCTGGTTCATCTCGCTCAGGAGCAGCGCCGGATCCGCCGCCTTTTCCCCCAGCTGCTCCTCCAGGGCCCGCAGCATGGCCGTCACCAGGGCGGCGCGCACCCCGTGCCCCATCACGTCGCAGATAAACACGCTCAACGCGGTGTCCGAAACGCGGGTCACGTTAAAGCAGTCGCCACCGACAAAATGGGAGGCCCGGTAGAGGCTGCACACCCGCACCGCACTCTGCTCCTCGGCCACCCCGGCGGGCACCGGTGGAAAATGGCGCGGCAACAGCGCCTGCTGTAGTTCATGCGCCATCCTGAGCTCCTCCTCCATCAGCTCGTTTTTCTCGCGCAACTCCTGCGTCCGGTCCCGCACCCGCTGCTCCAGCTCCATGTTGCAGGTGTAGAGCTCCGCCTGCACCCTCTGGAGCGCCTCCCTTTCGGCCACCTCCCGCAAGGCCCGCCGCACCGCCGAGACCAACCGCCCCAGCCGGTCCTTGAGCACAAAGTCGGTCGCCCCCCCCTTAAGCAGCTCCACCGTCTTCTCCTCCCCCACGGCCCCAGAAATGACGATCACCGGCACCTCCGGACACAGCTGCCGCGCCAGCGCCAGCGCCTGCGCCCCGTCGTAGTTGGGCAGCCGGTAGTCGGAAAGCACCACCCGCGGCCCAAACTCCCGCAACGCGGCCTCAAACCCCGGCCCGTCCTGTTCCCGCCGCAATACGTACTGCAGGCCCCCTGCCCGCAGCTCCCCCTCAATGAGTTCGGCATCCAAGTCTGAATCCTCCAAAAGAAGAATCCGCACGACACCTGCTGGCGGTTTGCTCGTCACATCCCACAATATATTCACGAACCAGCGGACTGCTGAAAAAAGCGTAAAAAATAAGCGGCCTCTCAACCCGGGGCCAAAAAGCAACCTCCCCCCGCGTTTTGGTCGCCACAAAAATTCCCAAGCCCCCTTACTTACAGGAGCCACACCCTCGCCGACCACCTCATGAACCGAGCCCTTCTCCTCCCCCTCTGGTCCTGCACCCTCGCCTGGTTTCTGCCGGCGACCGCCCTCACCGCTCCCAACCGGGAAGCCGGGCGGCCGCCCAACGTCATCGTCATCTACACCGACGACCAAGGCTATGGCGACGTCGGCGCCTTCGGAGGCAAGGCCGCCAGAATGCCCAACCTCGACCGCATGGCCCGGGAGGGCCGCAAATTTACCGACTTCCACGTCGCACAGGCGGTCTGCTCTGCCTCCCGCGCGGCGCTCCTGACGGGCTGTTATCCGAACCGGATCGGCATCAGCGGCGCCCTGGGCCCCAAATCCACCCACGGCCTGGGCGCCAACGAGCTGACCTTGGCGCAGCTGTTCAAACAGAAGGGGTATGCTACCGGGATGGCCGGCAAATGGCACCTCGGACACCTTCCTGAATTCCTCCCCACACGGCGCGGCTTCGATGAATTCTACGGCATCCCCTACTCCGGCGACATGTGGCCCTACCACCCGGAGGCCAAGCCCGGCTCCTACCCTCCCCTTCCCCTCCTCGAAAACGAGCACACCTTGAAACCGGGGCTCGAACCCGCCGACCAGGAGCAGCTCACGGTGCAGTACGCGGAGCGGGCGGTGCGTTTCATCAACCGCCACAAAGACGAACCCTTCTTCTTCTACCTCGCCCCCAACATGCCCCACGTGCCCCTTTTTGTAAGCGACCGCTTCAAGGGCAAGTCGGAAACCGGGCTCTTTGGCGACGTACTGATGGAAATTGACTGGGCCGTGGGCGAGATCCTGCAGGCCCTCGCCTCCCACAAGCTCGACCAGGACACCCTGCTCATTTTCAGTTCCGACAACGGCCCCTGGCTGTCCTACGGCAACCACGCTGGTTCCGCAGGCGGCCTCAGGGAGGGCAAAGGCACCGCCTTTGAAGGCGGCCACCGGGTGCCCTGCCTCATGCGCTGGCCAGGTCGCATCCCGGCTGGCTCGGTGTGCGACGAGCCTCTCATGACCATCGACCTCCTCCCCTCCCTTGCGCGGCTCATCGGCGCAGAGCTGCCCAAACACCCCATCGACGGCCTCGACGTCTGGCCGCTGCTCGCCGGCCAGCCCGGCGCCCGGAACCCGCACGACGCCTACTTCTTCTACTACAACAAAAACGACCTCGAGGCGGTCCGGGCCGGCGACTGGAAACTCCACTTCCCGCACAAGGCGCGCACCATGGAAGGACAGCCCCAGGGCCGGGACGGCTTGCCAGGGAAATACAAACCGCTGCCCGTGGGCCGCGAGCTCTACAACCTCAAGGACGACCGCGCCGAGGCCCGCAACCTTGCGGCCGACCAACCCGAGATTCTGGCCCGCCTCGAGGCCCTCGCGGAAAAGGCCCGCGCCGACCTGGGCGACGACCTCACCGGCAGGCCCCCCACGCGGAACCGCAAGCCCGGCGGCTCGCAGTAGAAGGCAGGCACCACACCACAGCCCCCCGACCTTGTCACGAAGCCCTCACGCTGGGGCCCTCCACCCACCTGGGGAGGATCATAATCTGGCGGGGCACCTCGGGGACTCCGTGCTCGTGCTGCGAAAGCTGGGTCACCACCAAATCCACGGCAGCGGCGGCGAGGTGCTCCCGCCGCTGATGAATGCCTGCAAAGCCCGCCATCTTCGGCGTCCAGTCGTGCACGACAAAGCCGATGTCCTCCGGGAAACGCAGCCCGAGCCGGCCCAGCCAGCCGGGAACGTGGGTGTCAAAAGTGATGAGCGCGTCCGGCTTTTGCTCGGACATCCATCTGGCGAAAGCGTTGAAGCCCCGGCTGATGTCGTTGTTTGGGAAAAGCAAAAGGGGCACGCGGCTTTCGGGCGGCAGGCTTTGCTGCCAGTGAAAGAGGCCCCCGCTGTAGCCAAACTGGGAACGCGTTACGATCCACTTCGTCACCGCCACCCCGATCCGCTGGTAGCCGCGCTCCCGCAGCAGCACGGCGGCTTGGTGGATGCCGAGCGTCATGTTTCCGGCGGCCATGTGCAGAGCGGGCGTGCTCATGGCGTTTCCAAACGTCACCGCCGCAAAGGGCGAGTAGTCCAGCCGGCTGCACGGAAGCTGCACGCTTTGCGGGGAGACGATGACGCCTTCTATGCCCCGCGCGTGGAGAATCTTCTGCAGCCGCTTCGGCGTCAGGCCGTCCTTTCCTAGGAAAAACTCCTCCACCGCGTAACCGTGTCCGTGCGCGCGGCGGCGGATGTCCTCGACCGGCACGTATTGGTACGAAGGGCCCAACAAACCGTCCTTCGGAACGTGCTCGCGGATCACCGCGATCACCGCCCGCACCCGCTGCTCTTTTTTGCCGCGCACCAACTGCATCAGCCGCATCAGATGGGGGTCCGGCTGGTAGTGGAGCCGCTCGGCTTCCCTCAGCACCAGCTCCCGCGTCCGCGCCGACACCCGTGGCGAACCGCGCAACACCCTGGACACCGTCATGGAGGAAACCCCGGTGGCGCGGGCGATGTCTTTGAGCGTGGGCGGGGAAAACGCGGACATGGTGTTACAATAACATGTCGCGGGGCTGTTCAGCCCGTCAAAAACAGCGCATTGAACCATCCCACCCCACCATGATCTTGC
>CAMCIN010000131.1 GCA_945874745.1 Akkermansia muciniphila
TATGTCGCCGTTGATAGGGGTCTGTTTGACCAAAAAGTGACGGTTCACGAAGTTACCGATAAGCAACGCGCTGAAGCTCGTCTCCAGTTGCCTCTCTTGGCACAACTCGATGCCGGCGAGAGCGACTTGCTGGCATATTTGGCGTCACGGAACCCTCACGCACTGTTGCTAACCACAGCGGACGCGGCGGCAGTAAAGGCGGCTTGTGCTTTAAAATTGCAGGATCGCTTACGCTCTCTCGAAGAACTTGCGAAGGATTGCGGTCACACCCCGCAACTCAACAAGTGGTTTACCTCGACCTGGCTTTCACGGCAGAAGACCCAGTTCGTTTTCGACGACACCATTTAGACTCTTCGCCGAACCTTTCACCCCCTCATGAAACGCATCCACGACAGCCTTGACCATGTACTTGCCCGGAACCGGCTGGTTTTCTGGTACGACGGCGAGCAGCAGTGGGAACGGGAGTTTGAGGAGTTCGAGCGGGACGATATTCAAAAGCTCCGGATCGATGGCACCGAACTGCGAACCAAAGTCGCCATCCACCGCAACCTGGACGCCACGGCGCGTTATCTCCTCTACTTTCCCAAGGGCCGCCCCAAGGACTCGGAGAACTGGCTGCTGGACCTGCTCCTCCAGGGACATGAATACAAGGCGGACCGGGTTTCGCTCGCCCTCCAGGAGGCGGGTTTGCCTTGGGAGTTCAGGCCGGTGGTGGAGCAGCACGCCAAGTTCTTTGAATCCAGCAAACGGATGGCTGCGCTAAGCGTCCTCTTGAAGCCCGAGGACGATGAAGGCCGACTGCGCCTCAACATGATGTCCGTGCTCGCCAACACGGCTGCCGATACCGACGAGATGTTGCTCTCCTTTTTGAGGCAGGCCGCGGACCAGGCCGGCGAGTTGCTTGAAAAGGAAGATCCCGTTGTCACCGCCTTTGGCGCGTCAAAACTGGTGGATGTGTTCTGGCGGCAAGTGGGGTTGAGCTTTGGATACAGCAACGACAAGCCGACACTGCGCGACTTCGTCACCACGCTCTTTCGCCATGCCAGCCCGTTGGAAAGGGACGTGCGACTGGACCGGCACGCAGCTGTGTTTCTCCAACGTTGGAAGGACAGCGGTTCCGGAAGGGAGAGCTTCCGGAAATGGGCGGCCGTGATGGAGGTGGAACTTCACATCGCGGCGAAGCTGGAATCTTTGGAAGACCCAAGACAGGTGGAGGCGTCTGACACCTTTGGAGTGCTGGAGAAGTTCATGCTCAAGCGGCTGTGTACGCTGTTGGAAAAGAATGCCTCGGAAACGGAGATCCTCACCGCCATCCAGACACGCCGCCGTTCGTTCTGGTTTAACGATCATACCGACGGGTATGAGGCGCTCAGTCATGCGGTGGCCCTGCGGGAGTTGATCGCCAACACTGAGCTCCGGGTCGACACCATTGACGCGGGGCTCAAGTGTTATGTGGCCAGTTGGCATCGGGTGGACACCGCCTATCGCAAGTTCCATCTGCACCTGCGGAGCTACGGTCAAGTCGCCCTGATGGAACGCATCGCGGACCTGGTGGAAAAGTTGTACATCAACAATTTCCTGCTCCCCCTGGCCGACCAGTGGAGCGATTGCGTGCGCAAAATGGACCGCTGGGAATGCGACGCGCTTCCACGGCAGACGCTTTTCTTTGAGCGTCACGTGAGGCCGTTCTTGGAAAAGGGGCACACCCTGTATGTGGTCATTTCGGATGCCCTGCGCTTCGAGGCGGCGGCGGAGTTTGTGTCTCAACTGCGGCGAGAGAACCGTTGGAGCGCCGAGCTGGACGCCATGTTCGCCTCGCTTCCCTCCTACACGCAGCTGGGAATGGCCTCGCTGCTGCCCGGGCGCGAGCGGCGCATCGAATTGCCAGCGGCAACGGTGACAGTGGATGGCCTGAGCGCCACCGGCACGGAGTCCCGACAGGCGATCCTCAGAGGAATCAGCGGAGTGAAGGCCACTGCCATCCAGGCGGAAGCGTTTCTGGAGCTGAATACGCAAACAGAGGCCCGGGCGCTGACCCGCGAGAACGACCTCATTTACATCTACCACAACGTGATCGACAAGGTGGGCGATTCGCCCTCCACCGAGGCAAAGACCACCAAGGCGGTGGAGGACGCTTTTGAGGAGCTCCAGCGGATCCTTTCCAAAATTGCCAACGCCAACGGCAACAACATGCTTCTGACCGCGGACCACGGCTTCCTTTTCCAGCAATCGGAACTGGCTGAGACCGACGAAACCCCTCTGCCGGCCGCCGCGGAATGGTTGAACGTCAACCGTCGCTTCGCCCTTGGACGGGGCATCACCAAAAGTGGAGCGATCAAGGTATTCAGCGCGGAAGCACTGCGTTTGGCGGGCGACTGGGAGGCGGCCTTCCCCCTCTCTTTGGGCCGCTTTCCGTTGCGTGGATCCGGCAAGCGGTATGTCCATGGCGGACTAAGCCTCCAAGAAGTGGTGCTGCCTGTCGTACAGGTGCGCAAAACAAGGACGGACGACGTGAGCCGGGTGGAGGTGGACGTGTTGCGCGCGCCCGCTCGCATCACCACTGGGCAGGTGGGACTCACGCTTTATCAAGACCGTGCCGTGGAAGACAAAGTCCTCGGGCGGACCCTCAAAATTGGGGTGTACGCACAGGACGGCGGGCGGCTTTCGGAGGAGATTACCTTGGGATTCGACTCGCGGGACTCGGAACCACGCCACCGGGAACAAAACCTTCTGCTCACACTTTCCAAGAAGGCTGACGCGCACCACAACCAGGACGTGGAGATTCGTCTGGAAGAGCAGATCGGGGGCACTTCGCAAACCACCCTTTATAAATCCTACAAGGTCAGACTGCACAAACCCCTAGCCAGCGACTTCGATGAGTGAACCAACACCCCCACCCACAGGCGACACGCCGGATGCAAGCACTCCCCTGTCCGACGCGCCGGTTTCCGCTTCTCTCCCCACAACGCTGAGTGCGCTTGACAAGAAAATCCTGGAAAACTTTCCGGGACTTGTGGTCCGCAAGGATCTGACCCACGACCTGAAACAGAACGCTGTCGTTCCGAGCTATGTGCTCGAGTACCTGCTCGGCCAGCATTGCGCCACGGACGATCCAGAGGTGATCGCTGCCGGCATGGAGTCGGTGAAGCGGATATTGGCAAAGCACTACGTGCACCGGAACATGGCCAATTCCGTGAGGGCGACCATCAAGGAGAAGGGCAAGTACAAGGTGATCGACAAGATCAGCGTCGATCTGAATGACCGGGGCGGTTTTTACGAAGCGGAATTCACCAATCTGGGGCTGAAGAAGGTGCCGATTTCCGACGACCTCGTGCGGCGCCATCGCAAACTGCTGGTGGGTGGGATTTGGTGTATCACCGAGGTGACGTATGAGGTTTCCGAGGACGCCAAGATCAGCCCGTGGCAGATCGAGAGCCTGAAACCGATCCAGGTGTCGCACACAGATCACGAGGAGTTTTTGAAGGCCCGGGCAAACTTCACCACCGATGAGTGGATGGGCGTGCTGATGCAGAGTATCGGATTCAACCCTGAGCAGTTTACCCGACGGGGAAAACTCCTGCAGTTGCTGCGGCTGGTACCGTTTTGCGAAAGGAACTACAACCTCCTCGAACTCGGTCCGAAAGGAACGGGGAAATCACACATTAACAGCGAGTTCTCACCCCATGGGATTGTGATCTCGGGCTCCGAGGTCACATCGGCGAAACTCTTTGTGAACAACGCCAGCGGCAAGATCGGGCTTGTGGGGTACTGGGACTGCGTGTGTTTTGACGAGTTCGCCGGCAAGGACAAGAAGGTGGACAAGGCGCTGGTGGACATCATGAAGAACTACATGGCCAACCGCTCTTTCTCGCGCGGGGTGGAGCAGATGTCCGCGGAATCCTCGATGGTGTTCATGGGGAACACGAAGAAGTCGGTGGCCTACATGCTCAAGCACTCGCACTTCTACGAGCAACTCCCCGACAAGTACATTGACTCGGCGTTTCTGGACCGGATGCACGCGTTCAGTCCGGGCTGGGAAGTCGCCCCGATCCGGCACGAGCTGTTTAGCAACGGGTACGGGTTCATCGTCGACTATATAGCGGAGATCCTGAAGCACCTGCGCACCGAGGACTTCACGAGTGCCTACAAAAAGCACTTTGAGATCGTGTCGGAGGTGTCGACCCGGGATCAGACCGGCTTTGAGAAGACGTTCTCCGGCTTGATGAAGATCCTTTATCCACATGGCGAGGTGAGCGTTGAGGAGCAGGAGGAACTGCTGTCCTTCGCGATGGAACTGCGTCGGCGCGTGAGGGAACACATCCTGCGCATTGACGAGACGTTTGTGCGCCATGACTTCGCGTACAAACGGAAGTCCGATGGAAAGAGTGTCACCGTGTTAACGCCTGAGGAGCTGCAATATCCAGCGTTCGCAGCACCAAAACACAGCGCCAAGCCTGCAGAGAACGACGGCGACTCGGAAGACGGGGCAACTGGCTCCGGGACGGCTTTTGAAAACACGGCTGGGAGCACCGCCATCTCCAGCTCGGGAGCCGCTTCAGAAACACGCGCAAAGGCTCCCTGCGCCGGACACACGGTCATTCCGGAGAACACAAAGGGTTGGAGCTACAGACGGCTCTTTGCCTCGCATTTGAGTGGCGCGAAGAAGATCACGGTGCGCGACCCGTACATCCGGATGTTTCACCAAGCGCGCAACATGATGGAGTTTCTCCAAATGGTGCATGAGCTGGTACCCGAGGGAGATGAGATCGAGGTCCACCTGAGCACGCAGTCCGACATGGAGACCTGTGTCAAACAGGAGGAGGCCCTGAACAAGATTGCGGAAGCCTTTAGCGGCTCGAAGGTCGCGTTTACGTGGGAGTTGGAGCACAGCCCGAACTTCCACGCGCGGAGCATCACCACAGACACCGGTTGGAAGATTACATTGGATCGCGGGCTGGACATGTTCCAGAAATTTGAGGGCGGGGCGTTCTCGCTGGAGCAGTCGTTGCAGGATATGCGGCTGACCCGGGGAGCAGAGGTGACGTACGTGCGGGTGGGAGGGGGCTAGTCAGCAGGCACGGCAGGGCCAGCCGCTGACGCACCACGGAACGGGCAGGGGATCCGCAGATGACTCAGATTTTCACAGATGTTTTTGAGGGACTCCAGAAGGTCTTCTCCTATCTGTTGGCGCTGCGGCTTCTGCGGATAGATCCCTGAATAGGGCTTGATTGGGCGCAAACCCGCCCCTGTGACTGGTGAAGGCAGCGAGGGGGCCGTTTTTAATGGGGGAGCGTCACAAGCGGCGGCTGGGCAGCCGCCGCAAAGAGGTGCCCGCAATTTGACGGTGCGCCAAGGTGCCATCATGGTGTCGGAGTGTTGAGGACTCAAAGCCAACTGCCGGACGAACCTGCTTGTGTGTCGGCATGACGCCACGGATGGGCGCGGGCGAAGTTTGAACCGTTGTGTTCGCTTTGGCCGCGCTACGGGAACGGGCGGATGGGCATCGCTCAGGGTGAACTGACCCGGCCCCCCGGGAAGACGCCTACTGGGGGGGGCGCCAGGCAACAGGCAGACGGCGGCCACCCTGTGCTGCACGGAACATCAATTCGGCCTCCTCAGACACGCTTACATGGCACTCCACCGCCGGTGCGCCTTCGGCCATGTCGACCCCGCCGGCGCGGAAGGTGCCCAAAGGCTGGGGCGGTTGGCTGCCGCCCGACTCGCCCTGCTGAAGGTTGATCTCGGCCAGGCCTTCTTGGATCCCTCTCCAAGGAAAGGTGCCTTCCGCAGGGAGGTTGCGTCCCGCCCCGATCACCACACCCCCGTCTCCGTCGGCAAGGGTGATGAGGATCGGCGCCAGCACGTGGCCACCGGGCTTTGCCTGAATCTGAATCCCGCAGCCTGTGAGGACTCCCGCCCAAGATTCCAGAGTCGAAGCGGCCATTGCCTTGAACTCCTCGGGCGCTCCCTCAACGGCAATGGCCCGGCGCAGGACACCGCTGGCCTCGTCCCGGAAGCCGTGTTGGAACAGGGTTTGTGCGAAGTTCCAATCAAGCCGGGAACTGTACTGGCGGCTTTCGATGGCGGGACGGATCTGCGTGGAAAGCCTGCCCAGTTCCTTTGCCTCTCCGAGGACGGCCGTCAGGTGCAGCAGGACTTCCTCCCGTGTTGGGTCGAGTGCGAAGGCCTGGTCTGCGTGCCGGAGGGCGGAGGCGGTGTCGCCGCGGGTGCGTGCGATGGAACTGGCAATGAGCAGGCCCATCCAGGAGCCGTTCGCGGCCGCCCATTTCGCAAGGGCTTCCTCCTTGCTGGGGTCGTGTTCGTTCTGGCCCAGCTCAAAGTAGATTCCGATCGCGGCGTGGAAGTTGGGGTCCAACTCCAGGACCCTGCCCAGTGCGGCGCGCTCTTTTTCGTGTTCGCCCAGGGTATTAAAGGCCTGTGCAAGGTGCATGAATCCTGCCGATTCGTCCGGCAAGAGCTCGGTAAAGCGCTGCACCAAGGCGAGTGCTTCCGCGTGGCGGTCCGCCGCGCGGTAGGCGGATGCAAGCATCATGATCGTCCGCTCGTGGTTGGGGCGCACCTCCAGCGACTTCTCGAGCGCGGAGATGACAACGTCCAGGATCATGCCATCCCGCATGAGCTGGTCGGCCAGCGCCACAAGCTGGTCGGGCTCTTCCGCCAGCGATTCGATTTGGCCGGAAATCATGCCGCGGAAGGTGTCCATGTCGACGTACGCGACCGAATTGGGGTCCGCCTGTCCGTCTTCGTTTTGGCGCATGAGGCGCACCAACTGTTTCAACTGCGTCAGGCCGTTGAGTGCACCCTGGTCGTTGCCGTTAATCTCGAGGGCCTTCTTGAAGGCGCTGATGGCCCCCTCCCGGTCTCCTGCCTGCAGACGCGCGTTGCCCAGCGCGCTCCACAAGGGGGCTGCCTGCGGGGCTTTTTGAAGCGCTGCCTCCAGAAGCAGGGAGGCCTTCGCGTCGTCGCCGCCCAACCGGGCCAGATTGGCTTGTTGAAACTGCACAAAAGCCGAGCCCGGGTGGAGGCGCTCGATTTCTTCGAGCAAGCGCTGGGTCCGGACGAGTTCTCCCTCCTCGAGGGCTTCGGAAAGCTCTTCAAAGAGGCCCGTGGCGGCGCGAAAGCCCGACCACGGTTCTGTGGGAGGTTGCAGCCGGTCGATAGCCTCCAGAAGGGTTTCCAGATTCAGCGGATGCGCCTGCGCGGTTTCCTGATCCACCTCTGCGGGCCAGGGAAAACGGTGGGGCAGTCCATAAAAATCCAGTTCCCAGGAGGTGGATTCAATCCAATGTACAGAGGAGGTCATGAGCAAAAGTGGTGTTGGAGAAAAGGTTTGATCAACGGAGGTTCATTCAAAAACGGGTGGGGCGCCCCGGGGGCCAAGCCTCCCGGCAAATCTAGACCGAGAGGGGCGGTGGGCCAGCGCGAAAAAAGAGCGCAAGCGGAGGGAGGAGCCGTGCCTGCACGGGCGCCCTCGGCGGCAGTCAAGCGGCAGCAGGGCCCGTTAGGAGCGCTAGCGGGTCGGGACGTAGAAGGCTTCCTTCACTGGGAAACCCGCCTCGAGAGCCACCATCATCAGGCGCTCCAGTCGGGTGTGGTCCGGGGTCGGCGACTTGGAGATGATCCAGAAATCGCGATAGTACTTCCCGCAAACCAAAGCGATTGTGTGGTCGTTATCAATAATCACCACGTGGCGGGGGTTGCCGTGGCTGAGTTTGAAGGAGGCCGGCGTGCCGGTTGCCGGGGTGGTGGAGATGCGCGTGCTTCCCACCCAAATCCCCTTTGCGCCGTCCCATGCTCTCGTGTTGATGAGCCATTTTCCGTCCGCGGCACGCCGGTACTGCGAGGTGGCGTGGGTGAGTCCGGCTTCCTGTGCATTGTTGCTTCTGGCGATTTCGTACCAGATGCCTTCGAACTTATTCAGGTCAAAATTCTTCGCTGTCTCGATGCCCTTGGGCATTGGCGCGGACTTGCATGCGCCGAAGAAAAGGGTCGAGAGGCACCCAAGCACCATGCCTGCGGAGCGAAGTGTTGAAAACGGATTGGACGAGGGGAACTTTTGAACCTGGGCTGCCATAGGGATGAGAAAAGCAAATTTCGGGCCGAAGCAAGGGGCAGATTAAGGTTGTTTCGAAGCAGCCGCCAGCGGCGTGACGAATTCGACCAGTTTTTCCACCAAGGCGGGGTCTTTGCCCCACTCCGCAATCTTTTTTACAATGGCGCTCCCCACCACTACCCCATCCGCCAGGGCCGCAACTTGCCGGACATGTTCGGGGGTCGAAATCCCAAACCCGACGGCAATTGGCAGTCCGGTCGTTGCCCGGATCGCCGCCACCCGTTCGGCTACGGAATCTGCAATCTCGGCGCGTTCGCCGGTGACTCCCTCTCTGGAAACGTAGTACAAAAAGCCGCTGGCGTTGGCAGTGAGGGTCGCGATGCGCGCTTCGGGGGTCGTCGGCGCAATCAGGCGGATTTGCTTCAGGGAGCTGTTGATCGCAAAGTCCGGATTGGAGGCGATTTCGTCGGGAGGGAGGTCAAGAATGAGCAGGCCGTCAACCCCTGCAGCCTCGGCGGCGGCAAAAAACTCTGAAAAACCGAACCGGTAAATGGGGTTGAGGTAGGTGTACAGCACGATGGGGATCTGTGACACGCGTCGGATGGCTCTCACGCATTCAAGCACCTTTGGAGTGGTCGCCCCCGCTTCGAGCGCGCGGGCTGCGGCAAGCTGGTTGACGATCCCGTCTGCAAGGGGATCAGAGAAGGGGAGTCCCAGTTCGATCAAATCCACACCCGCTTTTTCCAACGCTGGCACAAGGGCCTCAGTCGCCTCAAGCGTGGGGTCGCCTGCTGCTATGTAAGCGATCATGGCCGCCTGCTTTTTTGCGCGCAGCTTTTCAAACGTTTGGTCGATTCGGTTTGCCATAGGGGTGACAAAGAAAGCCGCCTGCGCCCTTTCTGGGAAGCGCGGAGGTGAAATGACTTCACACTTTTCACCGGCCCACGCTTCGGTCAGTCTCCGCCCAGCTATGAAAAGGCTTTCCATCCCTTCCCTGCTTGCACTGGCTCTTTTTGCGACCGCCTGCGAAAGACACAGCGCCTCCTCGCTTCCTTCCCACGGCGCGCACGCTGCCGGGGGAGAGCACGCTGCCGCACCTCACGCGGAGGCAACTCCCAAAAAGGACGCGCCCCTTCAGGAGAAGGCCGCCGGGCCAGCGCCCAAGTTTTTCGAGCAGCAGCCCGGCAAGTAATCCCGCCCGGGTGCTCGAGTGCGGCCCACGCAGATGCCTCGGCACGGCTGGTTTGTTTCGGAGAGGTTTCTGGGTTTCTCGCGGTATTTGGCGGGTGTCTTTTTACTCAGTCCGGATGGACCGGACAGCGGTCTACAGATGAATGAGGGTGGGGGGCCTGGCCCTCTCCTCTCTGTGGCAAGGCTTTGGCCAGAGCGCCAGCATCTGCACCCATGGCAGGGCACCCTCCTCCATGTCCCCGGTGCAGCCCGGGAGCTTTGACTGGGACACGGCATTGCAAGGGGCGGATTGGTTTCGTTGGAGTGAAATCACCCCGGTCCTCGGCCCTGAAACCCCCGCAGCCTGTGCGGAGGCCCTGACAGTCGCCCGGAGGCTGGGGGCAAAGCCGGCTGCGATCTGAACTGCCGCCCGGCCCTGTGGACTCCTGCGCGGACGGCCCGCGTGATGCGCCCGCTGGTGGAGGGGTGGGTGCGTGTAATTAAACGGTGGATGGGCTGAGGAAGCGGCTGGAGTCGATTTAAGAACCAGCCCTTATTGCGTGCTTTTGAGGCGGGGGGCTTTTACCTGCTGTATTTCGGCATTTGCAAAATCTCAAGAGAGGTTATGCTCCGCACCCCTTCTGCTCCCTGTTGTTTGGTCTAGGCCGACCGACTGGAGATCGAATCTCCCTGTTTTCTGGATGGAATTCTCCAAATTCCCTCCGGGGCACCCCGGATCGGACTCGATTTGCGGAAGCATTTTTCCGTCCTTTAATCCTCACCCTTCAATACTCGATTTAAGAGCCATCATGAACGCGACCGTCGAAACCCTCCCCAATTGTCTGGCCACCCTCCGCGTAGAGGTCGGACCCGAAGCCCTGCTGAAAGCGCGCGAAAAGGTTGTGAGCGGCTATCTGACTCAGGCGCGGATCCCCGGGTTTCGTCCCGGCAAGACCCCTCGGGCTTTGGTGGAGAAGCGGTTCACCAAGGACATCGCCGAACAAACTGAGAGCGACTTGATCTCCGACTCTCTCAAGCTGGCAATCCGCGAAAAAGGCTTGCGGGTGCTCCGCGTGCGCGACGTCGAGGACGTGAAAATGGAGGCTGCGGGCCTTTCCTTTTCCGCCACGCTCGTGACCGTGCCGGAGTTTGAGTTGCCTGAGTACAAGGGGGTCCCCGTGACCGTTCCTTCCGTAACTGACGCCAAAAAGGAAGAGGCCATCGACACGGTCATTGAGGATTTGCGTGCCCGCCAGGCGGACTTTGTGGATATGGCCGAGGATCGGGGCGCGGCAATGGATGATTTCGTCGTGGTCGATTACACGGGCACGATCGCAGGCCAGCCCGTCCATGAGACCTTCCCCAAGGTGGGACAGATCCTTTCAGCAAACGAAGGTTTCTGGGTACGGATGACCGAAGAGGCCTTCTTTCCGGGGTTCTGCGGTCAGTTGGTGGGCGCGCGGCCCGGGGATGTCCGGGAGTTTCAGATCGAGGTGCCCGCAGACTTTCCCGTGGAAGGATTTGGCGGCCAAAAGCTCGACTACGTGGTAACCATTAAGGAAATCAAGGTGCGGGTCCTGCCCGAGTTGAATGACGAGTTTGCCGCGACTCTGGCGCCGGGCAAGTCGCTGACAGAAGTGCGGGAACTCGTCCGCACCGAGGTGCAGCGCCGCAATGAAGCGGAATTGGACAGCCTGAAGCGGGACCAGGTCATGGAGCACCTGCTTTCCAAGGTTGAATGTGAACTTCCCGAGGACATGGCCCGCGCCGAGTCCAACCAAGTGCTTTCGGAGGTGGTTGAGGAAAACCAGCGCCGGGGGGTCTCGCAGGAAATGCTCCGTGAGAACGAAAAGGAACTCGTTGCAAGTGCATCGCAGACCGCCCGTAACCGGCTCAAAGGTTCCTTCATTCTGAGCCGCATCGCGGAACTGGAAAACCTCCAGCCCACTCGCGAGGACATGCTCGACCGGATCGCTGGGATCGCCAAGCGGGCAGAGATGCCGATCGAGAAGGCGCTCAAAGAGGTAAGCAAAAGACAGTTGTTGCCGCAGATCGAGACCGACATCGTCACCGCAAAGGCGCTCGATTTTGTCCTCGCCCATGCGGTGGTCACCGAGGCGGCGGCAGGTTAATGGTGGACCGGGGCAGGCGGCTGGAATTCCGCAGTTAAATGGAACTGCGATTCGCATGCTGCCAAACCTGTGTTATCCTCTAGAGGGTGCGGCTGGGATGCTGCATTTCACAGGAAACCCGCACAGCATACCCCCGTACTCCTACACAGCGGATCCCGAAGGGATCCTGATTCAAAACAGAAAACCTCTTATCCTCTTATGGCGGCCCACAAAATGGACTGCCCAAAATGGCAATGTATGCAGCTCTTAGTTTCGTTTCTTTGGATTTTCTTTTTGTTCGCCGCAGTCGCCTTGTTCGCTCGCAACCTTCACCCGAATCCTTCTTATGAACTTTTCCCACGACCCTCGCATCCAAGCATCCAGCCACGGG
>CAMCIN010000132.1 GCA_945874745.1 Akkermansia muciniphila
GACTGCGGGACCGCTTCCCCGTGCCCTACCGGGGCGGGCCGTTTCTTTTGAACAGACCGGTGGCGGCGCTCGCGGGGCTCGCTTGCCGACCGGTTAGCTATCGGCGGGCCCGCAGGGCCCGGCAGGCAGGCCCAGTTTTTAGGATAAACAGATGCCACCACCTGACTGACCTGGGAACTTGGAATGTTCGTTTTGGACCAAGGGTCCCCGGGCAAAAGCGAGACACCATCGTGACGTTGACCTCGGAACGCAAATTACTCCTTTGCCTTTGCGATCCGCCGACGAAAACTTTCCTTTGGCTGCTCCCGCTTGAAACTGGTCCGGCCCCCTGCTTTACACCCCAACCTCATGAATACCCTCTCCCCCCTGTTCCCACTTGGAATTGCTGCCTCGCTGGCACTCTCACTCTCCTCCTTCGGCGCCGAAAAGGAGCCACCCGTTGCCAAAAAGCCCGAACGTCCCCAGCCCCCGACGCGCTCCTTCGATGCGCCGGGTGCGCCAAAGTTCACCCGCCTGGACGGCGCGCCCGGCGCCAATGCCCCGGTGGATGTGGACGGTGATTTCGTAGTCGGCCCCGACTACGTGCCCGCTCCGGAATTAAAGGTGGTTGAGGGCGTACCGCAAGGGAAGGTGCAGCAGTTCAGTATGGATTCAAAGGAGTGCAAGCTCTTCAACCCTGGGATAGCCAGAGATGTCTTTGGAACGGTAGACCCCACCAATCCCAAGACGCTAATCGTTGAAACCCGCCCAGTGGATTACAAGCGGACCGTCACTGTTTACATTCCCGCTCAGTACGTGCCGGGCACGGCCGCCCCCTTGATTGTCACCCACGACGGCCCGGGCATGGGCCGCCCTGACATGAACCTAGCCCACGTGCTGGACAACCTGATCGCACAGCGGCGCGTGCCCGCGATGATCGCTATCATGATTTCGAGCGGTGGCGGCGATGCCCAAGGGCATGAGCGCGGCCGCGAATACGACACCATGTCCGGTCTTTACGCGGAGTTTATTGAGAACGAAGTGCTGCCGCTGGTGGAGAAAAATTGTGCCGTAAAACTGACCAAGGATCCTGAAGGACGCGCCACAATGGGAACGAGTTCTGGAGGTTCTGCGGCGCTGATCATGGCCTGGTACCACCCGGAATGGTACCGCCGTGTGCTGACCCTTTCGGGAACGTTCGTCAACCAGCAGTGGCCCTTCAACCCGGAAACTCCCGACGGTGCGTGGGGCTTCCATCACAAGCTCATTCCAGAGAGCGCGCCAAAGCCGATCCGCCTGTGGATGGCCGTGGGTGAACGGGACCTCCTGAATCCCAATGTGATGCGCGACGAAATGCACGACTGGGTGGAGGCCAACAACCGGATGGCGACAACGCTGAAGGCCAAGGGTTACCACTACCAGTACCTCTACTGTCTCAACGCTGGCCACGGGATCGGCAACGCTCGGGCGCAAATCCTGCCGCAAGCCCTCGAGTGGCTCTGGAAAGGCTACCCCCTCACCCCTGCGCAATAGGAAGCCCAGCCACCACTCCTGTTCCTCAGACCGCGCCGCCACCAGTCTCGACACACCGCCAACGGGACTCACCGGTCCTTCGCGGGAGATCGAAAACTAGCCCGCTCGGACACATACCGTTCCGACTCCGGCCTAGGCGCATGCTGAGAGCGCTTCGTTTACCGCCCCCGTACCGGCTTCATCATCCCCCGGCGTCGCGCCCAAATCCAGACTGTTGAAGACCGTCTCCCGTGACGCCTAAATCGCAACCTGTGAGTACAGGAATGCGATGAGCAATCGGTACCGGATTATCAGACAGTGTCGGCGTTTCATGGGGGGATTCGAGACCGATGCAGCGGGAAGCGTTTCAATTCCACACACCCCTCACCCATTTGGATGCAGGAGCGGACGACCGGTTTTGGGTTGTTCTGTCATTCACTCGGATCCGGCACAGAGATCGAGTGTGCTGCCACGCCGGGTCCTGCTTGCGTGTAGTCGAGGACCCTTTGTGCGCTCCAAGACGCGGTTGTCAGAAAGAGACGCATCGGATTTTTGCAGACTAAAACAAGCGTGGGTCTGGTATTTTCAACACGTTCCCGTCCCCCCCACTCCCCCGCCCCCCCGATGCAGACAAACTGTGCGTTTTTCTTCCTCCTATTTTCCCTCGCGTCGTCGATGGCGCCCCTATTGGCAGGAGATCTTCGGCTGCCTGCGGTTTTCTCCGACCGCATGGTTTTCCAGAGTGGGAAACCGGTGCCCGTGTGGGGATGGAGCGCGCCGAATACGCGTGTTTCCGTCATGTTTGGCGCCCAAACCAAGGCAGTGCTTTCCGATGACGCAGGGCGGTGGAATCTCCGCCTTGATCCGCTTTCCGCCCAATCCACCCCCCAGACCCTCACTGTCTCAACGGAGGCAGAGAACACCGTCGTCAATGACGTCTTGATTGGGGAGGTGTGGCTTTGTTCCGGCCAATCAAACATGGCCATGACCGTGGACGGAAAAACCGCGTGGCTTCACGTTGGGGGGATCAACAATGCAAAGGAGGTGGTGGAACACTCCGCCGATCCCCTCCTGCGCCAGTTCCGGGTGGAGTGGAAAACCCACACGCGTCCTCAGGCCGATTGCGGTGGGGAGTGGAGCGCTGCAGGTCCGGACACCACCGCTGAATTCTCCGCGACGGGTTACTTTTTCGCCAAGGAACTCCGGGAGCGCCTCGGCGTTCCCGTTGCAATTGTGAACGCCTCCTTTGGAGGATCCTCTGTCGAAGGATGGACAAGTCGTGAAGCGCTTTCCAAGCATGCCGACCCTGCCTGGGTTGCGAAGATGGACCGTTTGATCGACGATTACGAAAACCACGACCAGCTTGTCGCCGAGCACACGCACAAACTATCCGCATGGGAGGCCTCTGCACGACGGCAGGATCCCAATGGCGACCGAGACGATGGCGCTTGGCTCGATCTTCCTAAAGACGCTCAGGCATGGCGGCCCATCTCGCTGCCGGTGAACCTTGCAAAAATCGGATGCCCCCACGGAGGAGTGGTGTGGCTGAGCCGGGAGGTGGAAATTCCGGAGCATTTCGGCCAGGCGTGGCGCCTGGACTTCCCTGCATGCAAGGCATTTTCCGCCATCTACTTAAACGGCACCCGGATATTCGAAGCCAACTCGTCAAATAACCTCGCCCAAAGTGCCAGCCGCCCCGGAATAGGCAAAGGCGTCGGAAAAACGGGTAAAAACACGCTCCTCATCAAGCTTCACGGCTACCATGGAGCCTGCGGCATCACGGGCGGTAACTTTGCCATTGTCCCGTTCAATCCGCGCTTTGAATCCCTCCCGCTGGCGGGTGAATGGCAGGCCGGAGTCGAAACCTCCTTTTCTGCACTCCCCCTTGGAGTCCCAGCGGCTCCGGTCTACCCGACCAAGGGCACGCTCCATTGGATGCCGGTCCCCTCCCAATTCAACGCGATGCTTCATCCCGTCATTCCCTTCGCCATCCGCGGATTCGCCTGGTATCAGGGCGAAACTAACGTCGGCAAACCAGACTACACCAGACACCTTCAAATTCTCATCAACGACTGGCGTGCGCGCTGGAATCAGGGAAACCTCCCCTTTTACCTCAATCTACTGCCGGGGTACGGCCCCAGAAAAATCGCCCCCACCGAAAGCCTTTGGGCGGAATGCAGAGCCAGCCAAATCGCCGCGCTCAGCCTTCCCAACACGGGCGTCGCGAACCTGATCGACACCTGCGAGGACGGCGACCTCCATCCTCTCAACAAAGAGGACGCCGGCCGCCGCCTAGCCCGCGTCGCACTTGCCAACACCTACGGACTGACCGGACTCTCATGGTCGGGGCCGGTTGTATCCGCAGTTCGCGCCAGCCGCAGTCGAGTCACCGTGGAGTTCCAGCACGTGGAAGGCGGCCTCATCGCCCGCCCGCTGCCTTCAACCGTCCGCCCCAACCTCCGCAAGCCCGAGCTCGCTCCCGTCCCTCTCGTGCTGTCCATGCCGGAGAGCGAGGTTCAGGGTTTTGCGATCTGTCGCCGGATTCCCGCTTCAGACGGAACGACCGTCTTGGAATGGCATAACGCGCACGCGCGGATTGAAGGATCGTCCGTGGTTGTGTGGTCGGACAAAGTGGCCGAGCCATGCGGGATACGCTACGCATGGGCTGATCATCCCATTGGTAATCTGGCGAACCGCGCCGGCCTCCCAGCGTTCCCGTTCAGGAAGGAACTGGACTTCGCCGAAGAGGTGCGTTGATTCGCTCGGGCTAGGCGGTTTTGTCCAAGTTGCGTTCGCACACTCGACGGACCCAGACCCATCCCAATCGGGGTGAGTGTTCGCTGTCAGCTCTCCGAACCGCTGGATGAACGCTGTTTCTTTCCTTCGATCCGGCTCTTCGGGTGCATCCGGTTGAAAGCTACGGCAAATGATTGAGGGGTACCGTCCAAGAGCTTGAGCAGCCAGCGGATCCGCCCGCGCCAGGCCCCGAAGCCAGCACCAAGGAGAGGATGAAGCACCGCCTTGAGACAAAAAAGGGACGCAAACTTTACGCACTGCGCAAACAAACCATTGAGCCGATCTTCGGCATCATCAAAGAGACTCTCGGATTTCTGCGCTTCAGCCTGCGCGGTCTCAAGAATGTGCGCACGGAAGGGACGCTGGTAACATTGGCGTACAACCTCAAGCGGCTTTTCCACATGGGAAGCGCACCGTTGGCCGCTTAAGAAGCCCCGAACCAAGACCGCTGGAGTCGCTCCTGACAGCCTTGTCTGGAATTTTTGCAGAGAGCGCTCGGACAAAGTCCACCCAACACCTTACGCTCCTCCCGAAAGCGGCTCCCGTCGACGAATCCGCCTCCACATCATTCCTCAAATCCCGTTTCCTAACCCCGACAGGCTGCTAGGGCGCAGAGGTTTCAGCTGCCCTTTTCGTGGTTGGGTACACATCCCGATAGCGCACGCCGATGGCCTTCACCTTACCACCTTCGTGCACCAGACTGATCTCCCAGTGCCTCTTTATCGGAGGTTCGCCGTCCTCCCTTTCGCATTTGAGCAAGTCGAAGGTGCCCACCGTGGGCGTCTTGTTAATGTCGATAATTTTGGCGGAGGCCTTCAAAAGCGTTGTACATTCAAACCCAGCCTTCCCCATGACCGCGGAAGCCGCATCCAAAGGCATCCCCACCTGAACGTGATAGCCGATCCACTCCCACATTTGCTCTCTGGTCAGAACGTCCTTATCTCCGGAAGAGCAGCCTGCGAGCGCAAAAACAACCGCCAGAGCGCACACCCACAGGGCCCAACCCCGCCGGTTCAATCTTAGCAGTCGGAGCAAAACAATCTTCTGCGAGGGGTCTTGGGGCAGGCCGGATGAATTCATGCGGGGGAGTATTCTGGGTGGGAACCTTGCCGGGTGAACTCCTGGTCCAAGGTCCGCCTGTTGGGAGCGGGCAAAAGCCGGTGCGTCCCCACGCAAACGGAACCTTTTGGGCCCGGCATCCAGTCGGGGCAACAGAGCAACCAATCCCGAGGGAAGCCAAGTATTTCACCCGCAAAGAACTTACCGAAACATTCCACGACGATTCCTAAAGAACCACCCTTTTTAGACCGCCTGAACATTCGCCCGGAAGACAAAACGCCTTATTGCAAACCTCGCAGCTTTGCCTCCAAAACCGCGCGCCGTGTGCAAGTCGCGCGGTATTGGTTCTGCAAACCACCGTGCTCACGCGCGTAGGCAGCCTGGGCTCTGTTCCATTGCGCCTCGCAGGCCATCCCCTGTTGTAAAAGCTTTGCCGCACTTCTGCGCCCCTCTTCATAGGCCTCCACACGCACAGCCCCGGGCACAAACCGCGGCTCTATATGCCGGAAACCGCGCTCACATTCCCGGCGCCACCGCAGCAAGCGCTCCGCCAACGGCTCTGAAAAGCCCGGTACATGGAGGAGCGCCTCCCGGGTCACGTCCGCCGCCGTCACGATGTTATGAGAAAGGAGCGCGGCTTTCCTGCCCTGAGAGACCCCTTGAATCTCATAGCGACGCAGTAAAAAGGCCTCCAAATACCGTCCCAGCTCGGCGTTCCGATGTTGGACCAGGTAACGCTCCACCGCTTGGTCCGCATGGGAAGCCGCCGCCTTGAGCTCCCCGCCAAGTTGCTGGGCGCGCTGGCCCAGAGCCCTCAGTCCCCCCGCGTAGCCCAGAAAAAGACCGGCCGCGCGTTGGGTGAAGGACGCCATCTCCCGGGTCGCCGCTTCCAGTTCCCCGGCGAGAAATCGGCGCTGGCTGCCAAGTAAAAACCCGCCCACGGGCCCCAACCCTTTGGAGAGCGACACCCACCACGTCTTGTCCGCCACACCCGCTTCCCGCAAAGCTTCCTGCACGGTTTGTCCCGAGGGGGCCGCCAAATGGATCGGTTCGAGCTTCAGCGAGAAAAGCCGTTGCGCCAGCGCCTCCAAACTGACCGCCTCGCCTTTCACAGCACCCCCTTTCCGTTGCTCGACGGGAGGGCCGGGAAAGAGGTCCACCCCCGCGCTCTCCAGAACCCCGCACCAGGGGCAGACCAGTGCCCCTTCCCAGTGTACGTGGGCATGCCAGGCAGTGCATCGCACCAGTCCGCCCCGCAGTTCCCCAAGCGCCTCCCCCCATTCCTTCGCGGAGGGACGCGCGTTGGGCGCTTCCGATCCAGCCCGAAACGCCCGCAAAAACAGCTCTGTGAACCGGGCAGGCAGCGCCTGAAGACGCGGCGCTCCCGGGGGCGGCTCCAAAAGAGGCCTTGCTGGCGCCGGATCAAAGGCGAAGGCGAATTTTGCAATGGCCTCCTCGGGGGCAAGCGCCTCGCCGGAAAGAGGGCGCCCAGCAAAGGGGTAGCGTCCGCCGAACAGGAGCAAAAAAATCAACTGCGCCAAGCCGAACCCATCATGGTTGCGCGTGCGGACTGCCCCTGTCAGAGAAAGGCCCTGCAGTTCGGGGGGGGTCCAGATGGGCGTGCCGATGTTTGACGCGAAAAACTGGCCGGCGGCGTTGAGCTGAAAGCCGTCGCAATCAATGAGAGTGAGCGTCGCATCGGGTCGGACCCGGATGTTCTGTTCGCTGATATCGCCCACGATGATTCCGTGCGCATGCACCTCTTCAAAGGCACGAGCCAGATTGAGCGCCGCGGCCACGACAAACTCAAAGGTGGCGTGCTGGAAATGGGCCCGCCGCCCCTGCGGATTGTACAGTTCGTAAATATCGTGGCCCTCGACAAAGGGCAGCAGCACCCCGAGCCATTCGCTGGAACGGGCGCTTGCAGCAACCAAACTCAAGGGCAAGGCGGCGCAGGTACGCAGCGCGGGAGGAAGCGCGCGGAGGGCTGCCAGCTTGGCGCGCCTCTCCGGTGCAAGCGGCCGCTTGTGGTAGAGTTTGACGCACCACTCCGGGCGGTCTACCAGCCGGAAAACGCCCCCTTCCGCGCCCGCTGCAAGCTGCTCTCCCAACCGCCAGGCCAGCCCGGTTTCGTCAAAAACATGCATCGCGGAGAACCCTTGCCGGTGCAGTAAAAAGAGGCGGCCCCGCCCTTCGGAGGGCCTCGGATCCCGCTACTGGGGCTGGCCCGGAACCGGAAACGTCCCGAGGATTTTCACCACCGTACAGCGCCCGCGCAATTCGGTGAGTACCTCCTGCATGGCGGCCTCGGTGGCATGCCCGTCCACGTCCAAAAAGAAACAATACTCCCATGCCCGCCGGCGGGAGGGACGGCTTTCAATTTTGCCGATGTTGATCTGCTGCGCACAGAACGGCTCCAGCGCGCGGTACAGCGCGCCCGGTTCATGCGGCACGCTGAACATGAGCGAGGTCCGGTCGTTGCCCGAGGGCGGTGAAGGCCTCTGCCCGATCACCAGAAAACGGGTGGTGTTGTCGGGCGAATCCTGGATGGAGGACTCCAGAATAGTCAGCGCGTGCAATTCCCCTGCGAGCCGCCCTGCCACGGCCGCGGCCCCCTCTTCCCTTGCCGCTATTTCCGCGGCACGCGTCGTGCTGGAAACTTCAATGCACTCGACCCCCGGCAGGTTTGCCCGCAGCCAGCGCCGCGTTTGCCCAAAGGCCTGGGGATGGCTGTAAATTTTTTGCACCCCTTCCAGCGGGCAGCGCGCCAGCAGATGGTGCTCGATGCGCAGCAACACCTGCGCACACACCTGCGCCTCGCTGTCGATAAACATGTCCAGGGTGTGATTTACCGCACCCTCCCACGAGTTTTCCACAGGAACCACCCCGTAGTCCGCCTGCCCGCGGACCACCGCGTCGAAGACGTCCGCAATGCTGGGCTGGGGCTGGTACTTGACGCTGGCCCCGAATTTGGACCGCGCCGCCTGGTGAGTGAAGGTGGCCTCCGGCCCGAGATAGGCGATCCGCAGATCCTTCTCCAGCGCCAGAGAGGCCGACATAATCTCCCGGTAGACGGCCCGCACCGCGCCCTCAGGCAGCCGGCCGCCCAGGCGCTCGTTGCGCTCCACCAGCGAGCTGTAGACTTTCTCCTCCCGTTCGGGGGCATAGATCTCCAGTCCTTCGGCGCGCTTCAACTCTCCAACTTCGTGCACGCAGTCGGCGCGGGCATTGAGCAGGCGCAGGATCTGTTCGTCTAGGGAGTCTATTTTTGTGCGAATGTCGGACAGGTTCATGAAAATTCAGGGTCTTGCGCTGCGGGAGGCGGTTCCTCCTCTGGTGCGCCTTCCAAAGATGCAGGCTCCTGCGGAGCCGGTCCACCGGAAGTCTCAGCGGAGGGGGATTCCGGGCTGGGAACATGCGCTTCCACCGCCACCGGAGCCTCGGCAAAGGGAAGCTCGGGAGCCGCCTCCGCCGCCTTGCGGTCCTTCCGCCGGCCGGGTTTTTCTTCAGGGGGTGGGGCGGTGGGGAGCGGCATCCTCCCAAGCTCGGTGGCGTTGGGCAGTTCGCCGGTGGATTTGAGTCCGAAATGCTCCAAAAAATAGTCCGTCGTCGAGTAGAGCAGCGGCCGCCCCGGCTGATCCGCTCGGCCGGCGATCCGCACCAGACTCCGATCCAGCAGGACCTGCATGACCCCGTCCACGGCCACGCCGCGCACCGCTTCAATGTCGGCCCGCGTCACGGGCTGACGGTAGGCAATGATGGCCAGCGTTTCGAGTGCAGGCCCGCTTAGGCGGGTGGGTTTGGCTTCCGGGTAAAGCTGACGCACCCAGGGCGCATACTCTGGGCGGGTCACAAAGCCCCATCCGCTGGCCTGCTCCAAAAGGCGGAAAGCTCGCCCGCCCTCATTAAGGAACGTATCCAACTGCGCCAGCGCCTCGAGAACCTGCGGTTCGGAAGCCCCGGCGAAGGCCTGGGCGGACTCGGTTTCCGAAAACTCCCCCGCCCCACGCAGCGCCGCCACCAGTTCTGCTGTCGAAAGGGGCTTTGGAGAGGCGAAAATCAGCGCCTCGAGAATTTGTGGCAGTGAAGTTTCCATGACCTACAACCGGCGCAGCATGATCTCGCCAAAGGCCCCTTCCTGTACGGCCCCCAGCTGTTTGACCCGGATCAGTTCCAAAACCGCCAGAAAGGTCACCACGATTTCGGCCCGGGAAGCCACCCCGGAAAACAGCTCTGTAAACAGCAGTGGCACTCCGCCGGAGATGAGCTTAAGCACCAACTCGATCTTGTCGGAGACGGTAAAGTTTTCCTCGAAAATCTCCCGCAAATCCTCCTTTTGATTGAGCCTTTTGAGGATGCCATTGAACGCGTTGATCAGGTCAAAGACGCTCACCTCCCCAAGCGGCCGTTCCGGCAAAACCGTCTGCGCCTCGGAAACCCGGCTAAACAACGCCTCCCGGGCCAGTTCCCTGTCATGGAGCTGGGCGGCGGCGTCCTTGAATTTCTTGTACTCGATCAACTGCCGCACCAGTTCCCAACGGGGATCCTCCTCCTCGGCCTCTTCCTCGGGAGGCTGCACGCTCACAGGCAGAAGCGTGCGGCTTTTGATGTAAATAAGATTGGCCGCCATCACGATGAACTCGCCGGCCAACTCCAGATCCAGCGCCTTGAAGGCTTCCATGAACTCCAAGTACTGCTGGGTGATCCGCTCCAGGGAAACATCATAGATGTCCACCTCTTCCCGTTTGATCAGGTACCACAACAGATCCAGCGGACCTTCAAACACCTCCAGCTTCACCTTGTAATCCTGATTCGACATCAGTTTTTAGCCTACACAGGGACGCTCGAGTTCCTCAACCCAGCTTTACCTTTTCATGAGAGGAAGTTTAGCGGGTCCACACCGCGCAGGAAGTGCCCGACGTGGGTAACTTTTCGCTGAATGCCCAGGGAGCGGGCAGCGATCCGCAGATGCCGTCAGCAATTCACAGATGAGGAAAAGCTTTAATTAACAACTGCGAGTATCCGCCTAATCCTGGCGTGCATCTCTTGCTAAAATTGTTACAGCCTTTGACTTGCTTGTTTCACAGTCAACACACCCTAGTCCTTGAGACTGAACCGCAGAGGCGCCTCAAACTGGGCACCTTCAAACGCATTGCTCACCCGGCAACGCCACCCCCCCTCCACCGCCGCCCGGTCCAGGCGCGAAAAACCGCTGCTCACCCCCACCCTGACCGCCACCGGCCGCCCGCCCGCGTTGACCGTGATCCGCAGCACCACCACCCCCTGCTCGCCCGCAGCGCGGGATTCCGCCGGATAATTCAACACCGGCCGGAGCAGGTACACGGGCTTGCCCAACGTGTTGGGTGCCCCGGTCCCGGTGGTAGCTCCAGGGGCAGAATCGGACGCACCCGGGCCGCCAGCGCCCGCCTGGGACAAGGTTTTGGAAGGCCTGACCGGTTCCCTCGGCAGGGAGGGACGAGCCTGCGGCGGGGCCGGAGCGGCGGCAAACGTGACTGCCTTGGACGGACCCGCCTGCGGCTGGACGGCTGACGCCTCCTCTTGCACCGCCACAGGCTCCGGGGAAACGGCAACAGCAGGGAGCGCTTCGGTTGCGGGTGGCGCAGGAAGAGCGGCCGCAGGCTGGGGCACTGCCTCTAACAAGTCCCCGACGGGGAACTCAGCGGGTGAGTTTGCCGCATCCACAAGGGCCACGTCCACGCAGTTGCATACTACAGGGGAGCTTGATACCCGGGCAGAAGCCGCGTTCCAGCCAAAAAGCAGTCCGGCGTGAACCGCCACCGCTGCAAGGGCGCTTAAACTGAGAGCGCCCGGCGTGTTCTTCGCTGCTGCTGAGGTTTCTTGTGCCATGGCATCAACGGCCGGTGGGGGGCCGCGTTTCAAACGCTATTTTGCTGATCCCCAGTTTGCGCACCTCGTCGAGCACCGAGATGGCTAGGCCGAGCCGGGCGTTTTGATCTCCGTTGATGTGCACTCGCAGGTCAGGGTTTCGTGCCTTGAGCCCTTGGAGAGTTTCGACCAGCTCCAGTTGGGAAAGCTCCCGCTTGTCCAAGTACAGCTGCCCGTTTTCAGTCACGCTGACGGAAACATGGTCGGCTTGTTCCTGGGGCTGGCCCGTGCTCGCCTGCGGCAACACCACCGAAATGCCCCGGCTTTTCACCATGGAAAGGGACACCATGACAAAGGTCGCCAACAGGAAGAACATGATGTCGATGAGCGGCACGATCTCAATCCGGGCGCGGCGCTTGGAGCGGGAGCTGGGGATCTCCATAGCCTCTATTTTTTGAAAAGCAGCTCCACCTCGGAGGCAGCGTTCTGAAGCGC
>CAMCIN010000133.1 GCA_945874745.1 Akkermansia muciniphila
ACGATGTGAGCAACCGAAGCGCCCCCCTGAACGCGAACAACTTTGAGATGAGCTCTCTGTTCCTTGGGGCAAACTTTAGTTTCAAGGACAACTGGAACGCCGGTCTCGGGCTTGATTACAACCGTCTGCTTTTCCAAAAGCGCAGCTGGGATTTGATTCATCGTCCGTTGGATCCAAGCAACTGGTCGGAGGGTTACGTCGAGTACAAGCCCAACTGGTCGCTATCCCGCAATATCGGTCTCTCGGAGAAGCTCAACCTCTCTGTCAGCTATAACGGGGCCTACCATTTCTCCCGTACGGACGCGGTGGTCGGAGACACCAGCAACTTTGAAAAAATCGGTGACAACCTAGAAAACGGCCTTTCTCTGTCCCTGATTTGGGTGCCGGTGGAGAAGCTTCTGCTTATTCCCAGCCTCCGCTTAACCCACTATGGATACACTCAAAGCCAGCGTCTCGGGGGCCACCGACAGGACCGCACTTTGAGCCCGAGCGTCACTGTCATGTATGCGCTCACTGAGCGAGTCTCCCTTCGGTTCTCACTGGGCAGCGAGTTCCGCCACTCTTCCGCTCCGGAAAACTCGGGCGTCAGAAAATTGGACGTAGGGGGCGGGATATCCTGCGCCTTCAAATTCTAGGCTGAATCGGAGGAAGCGTTCACGGTCAAATGAGCTTCAGTTTTGTAGTAAAGACTCGTGGACCATTTCAGATGAGGCCCCAAAACCTTTCACACGGAAATTGAGCCGCAGATTTTGTGGTTCTGGAGGTTGTCATGGCGCCCTAAAGGCGTATTCGGATATCTTTGGGATCAGCGAATAACTGCCCGTTCACCCGGAGTCCCGCGGGCCGTATTTTTTGCGGTTCTCGTCGGAACGGGTTTTGCCTGCTGCTGGCTATCGGGATTAAGCTCTACGTATCGTTATGAATGACTTTCTCCGCCTCCTGCTCGCGGCAGGTTCACTCACCCCCGTTCTTTACAGTTCAGCATTGGCGGCGGACTGGCTGCACTATCGCGGGCCCTCCGCCAACGGGGCGGCGGCTGAAGGTCCGAAGCTTCCCTCCACTCCGACCGCCCCCATTCTCTGGCGCGCGCAAGTAGGCGTGGGAACCTCCTCGGTGGTGGTATCGGGCGCCAGGCTCTACACACAGGGTCATTCGGCGGGGGCAGAATACACCCGCTGTCTGGATTCCACCAGCGGAGGCCCTATCTGGGAGTTCCATCATCCCGTTTCATTGGATCCGAATCTTTTCGAAGGTGGATCGCGCTCGACTCCGACCCTTTCCGGGGATGCCCTCTACATTCTCAGTCATGAGGGCCACGTGCATTGCCTCGACGCTGCCACGGGTGCGGTGCGCTGGGAGCGCCATCTGGTGCAGGATTTTGCCGGCCGCAAGCCGGACTGGGGCTTTTCCGGAGCCCCCCTCGTTTCTGGCGGGCGGGTGTACCTGGATTGCGGGGGGCCGGCGAGCTCGACGGTTTGTTTGGACGCGAAGACTGGTGAGGCCCTTTGGAAAAAGGGCTCGGACGCCGCAGGCTACGCCGCGCCTCTGATTCTCAACGTGGCAGGCCGCTCGACGCTGGTGCTGCTTAAGGCGGCTGTTCTGGTAGGGCTACAACCAGAGGACGGGCGCGAACTTTGGCGTCATGCATGGAAAACCAGCTACGACGTCAACGCCGCCACGCCACTTCAGGTCGGGCCAGACCGGCTTTTGATTTCCTCAGGCTACAACGCCGGGGCGACTCTGGTTTCGGTGGATGCCTCGGGAGTGAAGGAGGTGTGGCGCAATAAAAACCTGCGGGCTCACATCAACACTCCCGTGGAGTGGGGGGGCGCAATTTATGGGGTCGACGGGAATACAGGAGGAGGCAACCTGGTGTGTCTGGATGCCGCCACGGGAGAGCGGCGCTGGGAGGAGAAAAGCGTCAAGGGTGGTGCGCTCGTGGTGGCGGGTGGCGCGCTGATCGTGGTTTCGGAAAAGGGAGACCTGCTGGTCGTGGAGGCCAGCCCGCGGGGTTACAAGCAGTTACTCAGACAAACAGTGCTCAGCCAGCGCACCTGGGCGCAGCCCGTTCTGGCAAACAAGCGGATTTATGTGAGGGATAACCAGGGCAATCTGGCCTGTGTCGGCCTCTAGGGCGTGTTCACCAGGGGTAACGTTTCGCTGACGCCTCAGTGAACGGGAAGTAATCCATAGATGGCCTAGAGCTTTACAGATGCTCCTGATGGTTTGCTCTTATCTGTAAAACCTTCGTGATCTGCAGAGGATCCTCTATAGGTACTATTTCTGGCTTTGTTTTCGAGGGGCCGTGAGGGTCACTTCCCTAGTTCGGGTTTCGTTCAACGTAAAGATGCTCTAGGAGAGGAGCCGCTCAAGGATTTCGTTCACGACGCTGGGGTTGGCTTTTCCTTGGGAGAGCTTCATGACCTGCCCTTTGAGAAAGTTGATGGAAGCGGTTTTTCCCGCGCGATACTCGGCAACAGCCTTCGGATTGGCCTCGATGGTCTGCTGCGCTAGCAACTCGATGGCCCCAAGATCGCTTTCTTGCTTGAGTCCCTTTTCCTCCACAATAACGCCCGCATCCTTGCCGGTGGCAAACATCTCGGCGAAGACCTCCTTGGCTTGGCGGGCATTAATTTCCCCTTTTTCAACCAGGCCGACGAGGGACTGGAGTTGGAGCGCTTTGACCGGGCATTCGGCGATGGCTGTGCCGGACTGACTCAGGGCACTGAGTACGTCGTTGAGTACCCAATTTGCCAGGGCTTTTGGGCCGGCCGAATTCTGGGCTGCCGTCTCAAAGTAATCTGCCAAAGCTCTTTCGGAAGCCAGTACCGAGGCGTCGTACTCAGTGATGCCGTAGCTCCGTACAAAGCGCTCCTTTTTTTCGGCCGGCAACTCCGGTCGCTGGGCGCGGACCTCCTCCATGAAGACCCGGGTGTTGACCGGCAGCAGATCCGGTTCCGGAAAATAGCGGTAGTCGTGGGCTGACTCTTTGATCCGCATGAGCGTGGTCTGGCCGAGGCCGTCATCCCAGCGGCGTGTTTCTTGTGCAAGGGAGCCCCCAGCGGAGAGGACTTGAGTTTGGCGCTGGATCTCAAAGGCAAGCGCGCGACGCACCCCGGAGATGGTGTTCATGTTCTTGATCTCAATCTTGGTCCCCAAAGTGTCGGTGCCCTCCGGTCGGACCGAGACGTTGCAGTCGCAGCGCATTTGGCCCTTCTCCATGTCGGCATCCGAGACGTTCCCGTAGATAAGGATTTGCTGAAGAGCCGTCAGGTAGGCAAAGGCCTCCTCGGGCGTTTCGATATCCGGTTCCGAGACAATTTCCATGAGGGGGGTGCCTGCACGGTTGAAGTCGATACCGGTGGAAGTTTCGAAGTGAAAGCTCTTGGCCACATCTTCCTCGAGGTGAATGCGGGTCAACTGGACAACCTTGCCCGGATTGGGAATCTGTTTCTGGATATCCTTAGGGTAGGCCAGATCATGCAGGGGCACCCCGCCGCCAAGGCAAAGGGGTTGGTCGTACTGCGAGATCTGGTAGTTTTTAGGCATGTCCGGGTAGAAGTAGTTCTTCCGGTCGAATTTGCAGTCGTCTGCGACTTTGCAGTTGAGCATCAACCCCGTCAGGGCAGTCATACGCAACGCTTGCTCGTTCATGACGGGGAGTGCGCCCGGGTACCCAAGACACACGGGGCAGGTGTGCGCGTTGGGCTCGGAGCCGTAAGCCACGGGACAGCCGCAAAACATTTTGCTGCGAGTCTTGAGTTGCACGTGGACTTCGAGGCCGATGGTTGGGATGTAACGGGTAGCCATGGAATGAAAGCGGGTAGTTTGAAAGAATCGGGGCCAGTTGGCTAGGGTTTCGCACGTCGATACTCGGGCGGGCGGGGTTCTGGGGGGCGATTTGGCGGGTGGAGTGCGCGTTCGAGTGCGAGGTCGACCTCTGCCAGTCGTAGGGCAGTGAGCAACTGGGTGTCGGCGGCGGCCGCCTGTACCTTGGGACTCCGCAACAGAGTCCAAAGGTCCGCCGAGCGCAAAGCTTCCTGAAGTGCGGGGTCGTCGCGGAGTGCGCCCAGCCGGGGATTCTTGGCTACAGCATCAAAGGAGGGGTCTGCCAGAAACCGGTCGCGGGCGGCTTGGCTGGTCAGGGTCTGACCGATCTTACTCAAGCGCGGATACCAGTCCGGAGATACGGGGTCCACCTTGGCGATCCACTCAGAAAGGGGAGACCCCTCGACGGTTTTCTTCAGTGCGGTCAGAGGACTGGGATCCGGGGCAGTCGGGAGTGGCTGTCCTTTTTTGAGAGGCCTTGCTTGCGCACCCTTTTGCAGCCCGTCGGAGAGGCTGCCTGCAATACGGACGCCCCACGCCCCAAGGCCGAGCAGTAAAAGCCCTGAAATGAGCCCGAGTACTGCACCGCTCAAGCCGTAAAAGACGCGCACCATTCCAACTCCTTGGTCATCGGTTCTACGAAAAACAATAGATGATACCGTGGTGACCGAGATCCAGATCAGAAATGCGACTAGGATCCCAGCTACCAGCGGTCGCAGAAATCGGGGAAAGCCGATGGCCGGAAGTAACGGCGCCAGAAGTGGGCCGATGTAAAAAGCCGCAGCCACCGCTCCCATGAGGGCAGCCAGAGAAACGGCCTGCCGGACTAAGCCGCGGGTCCAACCTTTCCAGGTGCTTGTTAGCAGCCAAAACACTGCACAGACGGGGATCCATGCGGGGAGGTCCTCGGGTGGATCTAAGCTCATTGGAGGGGGGCTACCGGGACTGGGCGCAGAGGAGCGTACATGGTTGGGTCGCGGCTGTGGTGGGATGCGAGTAATGGAGGGTGGGCTCCGATGGGCGCGGGCAAGTCCCTCATTCTACGGTGGGGCGATGTCCGTCCTCAAATGGAACGTGAACTTCCAAAAGAGATCAGCACCAAACGCCCTCGGATACAAAAACGAATATGTTTCGCTGTTGGCCTCGTTAAACGAGCGAGCCGAAATCAATCGCCGAGCTGAGGGCTTTTTTGCCGGAGAAGCGTCAGATTCTTGGAATTAGTGAACCCGCTTCCTTACTCATGCTGGAGATTGACCAAACCCTTCAGGCGGGTGCACGATCGGATATCTCCCTATGAAAAAAAGAATTCTTCCGATCAGCCTGTTTGCTGTCCTGTCCAGCTTGCTCCCTCTCACGGCTGCCGAGACTCCGGATACGGGCCCCAAGATTGAAGAGGCCCAGCAGAAGGCGCTAGGCCAACTTTCCCAGAAAGGTGTTCTGGTTCAACCGCTGGCCGCCGGCCTCAACTGGTACTACGTGAATTTTCGGGGTGCAGAGAAGGTGGACTCTGCCCTGATTGCCAACCTGAAAGGGGCCACAGCGGTGGTGGACCTGGACTTGGCCGGACAAAAACTTGCGGACGCCGATTTTGCCGTGTTGGCGGGCTTGAAAAATTTGCGGAAGCTTAGTCTGGCTAGGGGCAGTGTGAAGGACGCCTCGCTTGTGCAGTTGAAGGGGCTCGAAAAGCTGGAGTCGCTCAACCTGTTCCAAACGGAAGTCAGTGACGCAGGCTTGGAGCATTTGTCCGCGTGTAAGGGGCTGAAGCGCCTCTACGTTTTTCAATCCAAGGTGACGGATGCTGGCGTTGCAAAGTTGAAGGTTGCGCTTCCGAGTCTTCGTGTCGAACAGGCTGCTGTCCTGACGGTGCCCCCAGCGCCAGAACCCAAGAAGGACGAACCCAAGAAGGACGAACCCAAGAAGGACGAACCCAAGAAGGACGAGCCCAAGAAGGACGAGCCCAAGAAGGACGAGCCCAAGAAGGACGAACCCAAGAAGGACGAACCCAAGAAGGAGGAACCCAAGAAGGAGGAACCCAAGAAGGACGAACCCAAGAAGGTTGAGCCCAAGAAGGACGAGCCCAAGAAGGACGAACCCAAGAAGGACGAGCCCAAGAAGTCCTAGGCTCTACATCCGCAGGCCCGCAACCGTGCGGGCCTGCTCCGTTTCTCCCAATTCAACGCTGTCGATCTTCCAAGACCGGTTTTCGTGCACGAGCCGGTAGGTCGCGGGGAGGAACTCCCCGTTGTGAAGGAAGAAGCGGACTGGCACTTCCGCCGTGCCTCCTTCAAGAGCAAGAATGCCAAATTCCCAACGCACGGCCTGACGGATCGCGGAGTGGGTGCCCCGAGCCGATTCAATGAAACGGTCCAAGTCAGTCGTGTCCATGTACTGACTTGAGGCCTGCAAGTAGGCTTGTTGATAGCGCTGGGTGCGAATCGCCCGCAGATGGGTCTGAATCGTATCGAAAAGCTCGAAGGGTTTCGGCTCCGCTAGACCAGCGTTCTCTTGGCGCTGCAGGAACGCCGCCAGGGCGCAGCTGCCAAGGGTGAAGCCGACAATGCAGATGCGGGTGCCGAGCTTCATTTCTAGGCAGGGTCAACAGCCTCTCCCGGACGGGAGTCCAGCTGACGCAGGTAGGAAAAGGAAAAGAGGCCCGTACTGTGGCCGTCCTGCCAAAGGGGTTGCAGCGCGTAGCCGCCCACCGAGTGGAGGGACTGCAACTGAAAGCTGTTGGCCTGAAACGTCCGATCGGGGCGTTCTACCGAGCCCAGCACATCCGCCTCCCCTTGGCATACGGCGCAAGGACAGACGCGGCGCAGGGATTCCAGCGTGAAGAATGATTCCTGGCCGTCATTCCAGGCGATGGCGAGTTCCTCACCGATAATATCGATGCGGTTTGGGACGATGTGTGCGGTGGCAGTCATGGGTAGGGCAGCTTGGACACCGATAAACCGGTCAGAAAGTTTGACGCGGAAAATGCTATCCGTCCAGTGAATCGGCTGCCGCCGGCTTCCAGGCCGTACCGGCGCGGGAACCAAACAGCGCGCTGCCGATCCTCACTAGAGTGGAGCCCTCCTCGACTGCAACGGCGTAATCGTTGCTCATACCCATTGAGAGAGCGGGCAGGGGAATGCCAGAGGCGCTTTTGAGCTTGTCCCGTAAATCCCTCAGGCGACAGAAGTAGCGACGCGAATTTTCCGGGTCTGGCGCCGGAGGCGGGATCGTCATGAGTCCTTCTATTTGGAGACGTGGCAATTGCAGCAGCGAATCTACCTCGCGCAAAAGCGACTCCGAAGGAAAGCCAAACTTACTTGATTCACTCGCCAAATTTACCTCTAGCAGCACCCTTGGAAACAGTGAAAGTTCCGAAGCGATCCTGTCTATTTCCTGCGCGGTCTGAAGGGAATCAACGCCGTGAAACATTTCAAAAAGAGGTAGTGCTTGGCGGATTTTGTTTTTTTGAAGGTGGCCTATGAAATGCCAGCGGCAACGGGCAGGAAGCAGTGGAATTTTAGCTTTCGCCTCCTGAACCCGGCTTTCTCCAAAAAGGAGGAGTCCGTTGTCCAACGCTTCGAGTAGCGCCTCGGGGGGGTGGGTTTTGGAGACTGCGACAAGCTCGGGCGTCTCGGCGGCGGGCCGGGAAGCCCTCTGCATAGAGGCCTGGATGGTTTCCTTGATTTGGGTTAAGCGCTGATGAAACATGTGAGTGAAGTAATCGAGTTGCTTGACTTCTGTCGCATAATTAGGTTTTCTGTGTATTGTTCCAAATGTACATCGAAAGTCTAAAAGTCTTCTGCGATCTGGCCAGAATGGGAAGTTTTTCAAAGGCGGGAGAGGCCAATCAGGTCTCCCAAAGTGCGGTCTCTCAGCAGATCACCAGTTTGGAGCGCAAACTTGGGGTGTTGCTGGTTGCGCGGGGAGGGCGTGGCGGAGTGGGGCTGACCCAGGAGGGGCTGATATTCTTGACCGCTTGCGAGGAGATTTTGGCGATTTACGCAAGGACTGGAACCCAACTCAGGGAACTGAGAAACGTGGTCTCCGGCGAGCTGCGAGTAGCTGCTGTGCACAGTATAGGCTTGTATGAGCTGCCGCCCAAACTCAAAGCGTTCCGGCAGGCCCATCCCGAGGTGAAGGTGTTAGTAGAGTACAAGCAGGCCTCGCAGATCTACACCGCCGTTTTCTCCGGAAGCGCGGATTTGGGGCTCGTGGCGTTTCCGGCCCGCCGGCCCGGAGTGCAATCCGAAAGCATCGGGGAGGACGAGATGTTGCTGGTGTGTTCAGCGCAGCATCGTTTTGTCGGCCGACCAAACATCGACCTCAAGGAGTTGGAGGGGGAAAAGTTTGTGGCCTTCTCCCCCGACCAGCCGACCAGAAAGGCTTTGGACAAGTATTTTCGCGACAGGGATGTACGGCTTTCGCCTTTCTTGGAGTTTGACGACGTTGAAACCGTAAAAAAGGCGGTGGAGGTGGAGGAGGCGTTGTCTTTGGTGCCGCGAAAGTCAGTTGGGAAAGAGCTGCTTGCGCGGGTTCTCGTCGGAGTGGAGATCCGCTCTGTGTGTATTCGGCGCCCACTTGCGGTCGTGAGCCGGCGCAATGCCCCCAGAAGTGCGGCTTTTCGTGCCTTGGTGGAATATTTACGGGCGGGTGCTACGGCGGCGGATGGAGACGGTGTTCTAAGCGCTCGGAATGTCATCAGCGGGTAAAGGCGGCTCTTTGGAGTTGAGCGCGGAGGCAACTCCCGATTTGCTAGCGTCCCTAATGATCTATTCCTTTTCTCTGGAGAGCGCCCTTTTGGCAGTCGGCCTCATGCTGCTTGCTGGCCATCTCGCGGCTCTGTTTTTTGAAGGGGCGCTCAAACGGCTGCTCTTGGCGTTTCCTCGGTCTGCGGCGGCGGGCAATATTTTGTTTTGTCTGGCTGCAGTTTACTTTGGCTCCTTGGTGGCTTGGACTGATCTGGGTGAATTTACCCCGATGCGGCCGAAGTTTTTGGCCGTAACGGCGATTGCCTGCCTGCTTACTTTGCGGTTTGTTCAAGAGTTTTTATCGGTCCGAGCTCTGGGAATGCTCTTGTTGCTTGTCGCAGAACCCCTCTTGGAGGCGGCATGGATGCGTCCTGAAAGCGGCCGCCTTTTCTTGGTTGGGCTCGTGTATGTGTGGATTGTCGGAGGACTCTTCTGCATAGGAATGCCTTACCTGCTCCGCGATGCCATCACCTGGGTGGCCGCAGCCGGGTGGCGCTGGAAGGCGGCTGTTTGGGCGGGCATTGCCTACGGAATCCTGCTGCTTGGGGTGCGCTCCAGCATCTGAATAAATTAGATTGCAGACGAATGTAAGGAACTGCTTGCGCCTCCCGCCCACACCTGCCATGTTAGTAAGTTCAAGAATTTAAGGAATATGTCAGAAACCAGCGAAATCGGGGCACACCGCCTCCACGACAAAGATACAGGCAGCGCCGACGTACAAGTGGCTATTCTGAGCCAGCGCATCCTCCAACTCACGGAACATTTTAAGGCTCACGCCAAGGATCACGCTTCACGGCGCGGTTTGTTGATGATGGTGGCCCGCAGGCGGAAGCTTTTGGATTATCTGAAGCGGACCGCCAACGATCGCTACAAAGCGATCCTCGAAAAACTCAACCTCCGCCGATAAGCCGGCTCCGGAGAGTTCCTCAGTTTCGCAGCCGCCCCCTTGCACTGGGGGCGCGCTGCTTTACGGGGCAGGAGTTCAGGGATCATTCTAGTTCCCTGCTTTGGTAGCGCAGACTCACTGTCCGCCCTCCACCTTCCCGTAGTTCACACCCCAGACACACCAAAATCTCCCGGAGGCGTTTCGCCACTTTGGACGGAGCCCAGCCTTCTCACACGCCCCCGCACCCGCGGCGGAGCCTAGAGAGGGGGCTGGGCTACGAGCCAGGGAAAGGCACCGGCTCCGGGTCTCATCCTCGATCATTCGAGACAACACAGAAAGAAAAGACCCATGATTCATCATGTCACGAGCCAGATCGGCTCCACCTCCATCACCATCGAAACCGGTAAACTCGCCAAGCTCGCCGATGGCGCAGTCACCGTGCAGTGCGGTGAAACCATCGTCATGGTTTCGGCCGTCTCGGCCACCCGCATTAAGGAAGGGCAGGATTTCTTCCCGCTCACCGTTGATTACCGTGAAAAGGCCGCGGCCGTCGGGAAGTTCCCCGGTGGCTACTTCCGCCGTGAAGGACGGCCGAGCGAAAAGGAAATCCTGACCGCCCGCATGACGGATCGGCCCCTGCGCCCCCTCTTCCCCAAGGGGTACTTGTACGACACCCAGATCATCACCGTGCTGTTGAGTGCGGACGGCGAGAACGATCCGGACATGCTCTCCATTAACGGCGCCTCCGCGGCGCTGATGGTTTCCGATATCCCCTTCGCCGGCCCAGTGGGAGCGGTCCGCGTGGGCCGGGTGCATGGGCAGTTGATCGCGAACCCGACGCACAGCGAGCGGGCGTCCAGCGACTTGGACCTTGTCTACGTGGGCACCAAGGACGAGTGCATCATGATTGAAGGTGAGGCCAACCAGATTCCTGAGGCTGACTTTATTGCGGCGCTGGAGTTCGCCCACATTCACGCCAAGGCCCTTGTGGAAGCCCAGCTCCAGCTCGCAGCGGTTGCCGGCAAGACCAAGCGTGAGATGCCCCTCATGCTGGTACGCGACGACCTCATGGAAGTTGCCTACTCCGTGGCGGGCGACCGCATCGAAGCGGCGATCTACCTGCCCAGCAAGGTGGCCCGCGGCAAGGCGGTCGAGGCACTCAAGAATGAGGTGGCTGCCGCCGTTAAGGCGAAGTATCCCGAGGCGACTTCCTTTGAAGTGAGCCAGGCGTTCGACTACCTCCAGAAGAAGGCGTTTCGCGTCTCCATCCTGGACAAGGGCGTCCGCTGCGACGGTCGGCAGCTCAACGAGTTGCGCAAGCTCGGTGGCGAGGTGGGCATTTTGCCCCGCTCCCACGGTTCCGCGCTCTTCTCACGCGGCGAGACGCAGGCTCTGGCTCTCGCGACACTTGCCACCACAGGCGAAGCACAGGATCTGGACGGCTACACGGGTGGGGTCACCTCCAAGCGCTTCATTCTGCACTATAACTTCCCTCCGTTTTCCGTGGGTGAAACCGGCCGCACGGGCAGCCCCGGCCGCCGCGAAATCGGCCACGGCGCGCTTGCGGAGCGTTCGCTCGCGCCCGTCATTCCCTCCGAGCAGGACTTCCCGTATGCAATCCGCGTTTCCTCCGAGATCATGGAATCCAACGGTTCCACCTCGATGGCGAGCGTTTGCGGCGGTTGTCTGGCCTTGATGGACGCTGGTGTACCGATTCAGAGCCCCGTGGCGGGGATCTCCGTCGGTCTTGTCACCGAGTTCGAGGGCGACCATCTCAAGCGGCACGTGCTCTTGTCCGACATCATCGGCAGCGAAGACCATTTCGGCGACATGGATTTCAAGATCTGCGGTACCGAGCATGGCATCACCGGTTTTCAGCTGGATCTGAAACTGGCCGGCGTGCGGCATGACATCATGGTGGCAGGGATCCACGAAGCGAAGCGTTTGCGCACCCAGATCCTCGGGTTCATGCAGACAGTGCTTCAGACTCCCCGCACTGAAATGTCCAAGTATGCGCCCCGGATTGAGACGATCAAGATCCCCGTCGACAAGATCGGTGCGCTTATCGGGCCGGGCGGAAAAAACATCAAGAGCATCGTTGCCGAGACAGGTTGCGAGATCAACATCGACGACGACGGCAAGGTGCACATCTACTCCAACAACCCCGAGGGCATGGCCCGCG
>CAMCIN010000134.1 GCA_945874745.1 Akkermansia muciniphila
GTTTTGTTCACCTGCGTTGATACCTCAACGCAACCACAGGGAGAAGCTCTCCATTACCCCCCTAACAACGGCGAAGCCTTGGGGGGTAATGGAGAGCGAGGCCCCCTATTTTCTTCCGACTTTTACCCACAGATTCTGCCGAAGAGCCATTTATTTGAGCAGATGGTAAGGGTTGTGGAGATCGTTCAGCCTAAACTTTTTCTTTTCGAAAATGTCGCGGGATTACTCTCGGCTAGATGGACTTCCACCGGAGAAAGGGGAGAAATATTCCGCGACATTATCGGAGATAAAATTGGATTTCGAAGGCTTCACAACTTCGAGATTCGGTGGGAGCTGATTCACGCGAAAGATTATGGTGTTCCCCAGAACCGACCAAGGGTGCTTATTGTGGGGATTAATCGCAATTATATCGAGCCTCCAGAAATGGAACCGGCCCCCAGAGATGATACGTTTGTTATTGCTCCAACGGCTGTTAGTCAGCGTTGGTTGCCGCCGAAAACTACGAATGGCGCACCGAATCTGAGAGAACTTCTGTCAGATCTCACTGGAGGCAACTGGGAAAATGGCGGAGATGAAAAAAAATATTGGCGTGATCCAGAGTCGGAGATTCAAAAATGGCTGCGCACGAAGGGAAATAGGGTTTTAGGCAAGGGGGAAGCGCTGACTGAGCAGAAATACTCAAAACACAAGCCAAGGATCGTAGAGAAATTCAGGCACATGTTGACACATGGAGAAATACCCCCTGAGTACCAAACCAAGAAGTTTGCGCAACGTGTGCTTCCTGAGAAATGGGAAAAAGGTGGTCCATCGATTACAGCAACATCTCTCCCTGATGATTACGTTCATTTTTCTGAACCGCGCACATTGACAGTCCGCGAGTGGGCGCGTCTTCAAACCTTTCCCGACTGGTATGTTTTTAAGGGGCCCAGAACAACCGGTGGCCGCCGGCGGGCAGGTGATCCGTCCAAGGGCGATTGGAGCCGTGACGTACCCCGTTATACCCAAATAGGGAATGCTGTGCCTGTTTTGCTCGCAAAGGCTTTGGGAATTCACTTCATTAGACTTCTGCATGAACGGAGCGCCTGCCGGTTTACAGCCATCCAAACGAAGGGCGCGTTCAAAAATGGAACCGTCCACGGCACCTGCGCCGCTCAAAGCAAAACAATCAACGCGGTCCGCCACTGGATTTCCAGGACGCGCAGCGTTGCGCCAAAGGCAGGCCGCCGTCGCCCAAAGGCAGGTTTGCCGCAGGTTTTTAAATCCCTGGCCGATCGAACTCCGTAGCCAGTGCAGAGGAGGAAACCATGCAACCAAGCAAAGAGCCAGAGAGGGCCGTAGCGAGGGCCGTAGCGAGGGCCGTAGCGAGGGCCGTCGCGAGGGCCGAGGGCAGGCCGGCCCACCCGGAGGAAAACAGGGTCCCCGAGGAGGCGCCCCGAAGCGGGCCTCGGAGCGGGCCTATCTTTGAGGGCGGGCGGGCAGGAAGGCCTGCGCGCCGAATATCGTTTTTAGGGTGCCTGCTACTGCTGCTGCTGCACCTGCAACTGCGGCACCCGGCGGAGGCAGCAAACCGAAGCGGCCCGGCCGCGACGGAAGTCCTTTTGGAAGGGGAACGACGCGAGAGGGAGGCAGGCATCGGCGCCCTTGCCTTAAGAAGGCCGAAGCCAGGCAGCATCTGGCAGGGACCCAAGGAGCTGTGGTGCAAGTTTCCTCCAGGACAAGGCGCCGGCTCGATCCTGCCCGCGGAGGCAGCGGATCCGGACGCCCCCCCGGCGGAGGCGTCTCCGCCACCTCCGGCGGAAGCGTCTCCGCCACCCCCCTATCTTTCCCCCTTGGTGCTTTTTTTCATGACCCTGCCGACGCTCGAGGAGGTTGCCTGCTACTTTGCCGAGGCGCTGGGGGAAACCCCCGTCATCGACGGGCCCCAAAGGCTGCGTTTCGAGCGGTTGCTCGGCTTTGTCTGGGGCAAGTCCTGGCGTCGCTGCGTTCTTTCGGGGGGGGCTAGGGGGGCACCCGGGGTGACTCTGGACTGGTGGACCAACGACGATTTCGGACTCAGCGAGCTGCGGGAGTTTTTTGAGGCGCCCTTCTTCAGGGAGTGCGAGTCGATTCGCTTCTACCAGTGGCTGGGGGAGGGAGGGGCGCACGAGGCGGACTTTAGGGGCCACCGGCTGCGCATGGTGATGGGCAAGCGCGACGGCGTGTTTTTTGTGCGCATCCAATGGTGGAGGTCCGCGCCAGAAGCAGACAGTTCTCAAGGGCTGCTGGATTTCAACACGCTGGAACAGACGTCGGCGCCCACGGGCACCGCGGCTGGAAGCGGGGTTTGCGTCCGGCGGGAAGAACGCCAGGCTGCCGGCAGTCCCAGGCTTGGTTGCCGGCACTTGGCAACAGCACTTGGGCGGATTTACGGGATTGGCGCCAATCCGACCGAAGCCGGGGGGATGGCTTCACGCCCCTGCCTGACAGATGCCGGGAGGGAAACCTGCCTGCTAATCGTACACCCTAACAGGCACGAGTGGCACCCCACCTGAACACATCCGTTCCCCTCCCCTAGTGATGCCAACCCTGAGCAGGCTTGCGCAACAACCGGACAACAGTTAGGAAAAGGTTAGATGAAAAAGGTAGAAGCGATTATCAAGCCCTTCAAGATGGAAGACGTGAAAGATGCCCTCCTTGAGGCAGGCATCGAGGGGATGACGGTGACGGAAGTCAAGGGCTTCGGGCGCCAAAAAGGGCACACTGAAATCTACCGGGGCAGCGAGTACACCGTGGATTTCCTGCCCAAAGTGAAGTTCGAGATCGTTCTCGATGATGCGAATGTCCAGACGGCAGTGAACGCGATTATCCAGGCGGCGCGGACCGGTAAGATCGGGGACGGCAAGGTGTTCGTACTTCCGATCGAAGAAGCCATCCGCATCCGGACCGATGAGCGCGGCGCGGCAGCCATCTAGGGGAGCCTCCCCCGTTGATACCTTAGAACGTGTTCACGGCTAATTAAAGCCAAGCAGAGCTACAAAAGCGCGAACTCGCTCCAAAGAGGTGTCCGCAAACCAGCAATGCAGAAATGCATCCGCAGGTATCAAGGGTTTCACTGGCGGGGAAAAACAGTAATCAACATCTGTGAATCTCTGTGTCATCTGTGGATTACCCCCCGTTCCTGAAGAAGACTTCGAGAGGCTGCCCTTGTGACGACGCCCTAGTCCCCGGAAGCTCGGTGACGCTGCTTCCCTGAATATGCTAGATCTGCCCACCTGGCTCACGGCTGTCCTCCTTGGCACGCTGGAAGGACTGACCGAGTTTCTTCCCGTCTCCTCCACGGGACATCTCCTGATTGCGGAACACTGGCTTCCTCGCCAGAGCGATCTTTTTAACGTGGTAATCCAGTCGGGCGCGGTTCTGGCCGTTTTGCCCCTATTCAAGGAACGCCTCGCACAGCTTTGTCGCTGGCGTAAGGCCGCAAGCCGGCGGTTGCTTTCCCTGATCGCCCTCTCGTTTGGCATCACCGCAGTGGGCGGGGTGCTTCTGGACAAGCTGCATTTCCGACTACCCGAATCGCCCGTGCCGGTGGCCTGGGCGCTCATGGTGGGCGGCGTGGCCTTCCTGCTGGTCGAACGCCTGCTAAAGAACAGGACGCTGCCTTCGAGCCATTCGCTGCCGATGGCCGCTACCGTGGGCGTCGCCCAACTGGTAGCCGCTGTTTTTCCCGGTTCCTCCCGCTCGGGCACCACGATCCTTGCCGCGATGCTTTCGGGCTCCAACCGGGTAACTGCGACGGAGTTTTCCTTTCTCGTGGGAATCCCCACCCTGCTGGCTGCCAGCGGACTGAAGGTCTTTAAGGCGCTTAAGCACGGCGTCCAAGAGGACTGGGCGATGCTGGGCCTCGCCAGCGTTGTCGCTGGCCTCGTTTCCTTTCTGACAGTCAAATGGCTCCTGCGCTACGTGCAGACCCATTCCTTTGCTGCGTTCGGGGTCTACCGTATCCTTGCAGGGGCGCTTCTTCTGTGGATTCTTTAGCCCAACGCCTTAGTGAAACTTTCCGAACTGCAGTCCACCCTCTCCTCCCTCGGCACCACGCCTACCCGTAGCCTGGGGCAGAATTTCCTCCACGACAGAAACCTGGCGGACTGGATTACCGCCCAACTCCAACTCGCCCCCGGAGACCGCTGGCTGGAAATTGGTCCGGGGCTCGGCGCCCTGACCGAGCACGCGCAAAAGCGCTCCACCAACGGCATCCTGCTGGAAAAGGACGACCGGCTCATCGGCTTTCTTGGGGAGCGCTACCCGGGGCTTGAAGTTGTCCACGGCGACGCCTGCCGCTTTGACACACGCAACCTCCTGGCCGGCGGGCCGCTGGTGGTGTTCGGCAACCTGCCCTACTACGTTTCCAGCCAGATTCTCTTTAACTTCACCGCCAACTCAGTGCCCGCAAAGTTGCAGCTCTACACCCTGCAGCGCGAACTGGCCGAACGCCTCGCGGCACAGCCCGGTACCAAGGAGTTCGGTGGCCCCACCGCCCTCATCGGGCGCCGCTGGAAGGTCCAGCTTCTGCGCACCCTCCCCCCCCAGGTTTTCCTTCCGGTCCCCACCATCGACTCCTCCGTGGTGCTGCTGACCCCGCGCGCGCCGGGCGAACTTCCCGCTTGCGACGGAGGCCGCTTCAACATGCTCGTAAAGCTGGGTTTCTCCCAGCGACGCAAGCAGTTGGGCAACCTTCTGGGCAAGGCGCTAGGCTCTTGGCCGGAGGCGGCCGCCGCCCTCGGCGTGCCCACCACCGCGCGTGCCGAATCCCTTTCCATCAGCCAGTGGTGCCAGCTTGCAGCATGGAAGCCTGGCACCGCTCCGGAGGACCCGGCTGCGGCCGCCCAAGACATCCACGGTGAAATTTTCGACGTCGTCGACGCCCAAGACCAGGTCACCGGCCAGGCCACCCGGCACGAGGTCCACGGCAAAAACCTGCGCCACCGCGCCATTCACATTCTGGTGCGCAACAAAGCCGGGGAAGTCTTCCTACAGCGCCGCTCTCAGTGGAAGGATGTGTGTCCGCTCAAGTGGGATTCCAGCGCCGCGGGACACGTGAATGCAGGCCAGGACTACCCGGAAACAGCCGCACGCGAACTCCGGGAGGAACTCGGCGTGGAGGCCCCTTTGAAATGGGTGGCCAAGGCAGACGCCGCGGAGAACACCGGGCACGAGTTCGTTCACCTGTTCGAGGCGGCGCACGAAGGCCCCTTCCACCTCCCGCCCGCAGAAGTGGACTGTGGCGAATGGTTTGAACCCGCGCAACTGGAACGCTGGCTCGCCGCACGCCCCGAGGATTTCGCCCCGGGCTTCCGCAGATGCTGGGCTCTTTGGAAGCAGGCGCGCGGCTAGCCGCCACCACGCGCCAGCCTTTCCTATCCGGCCCTACTTGGAACTGGGCTTTTTAGCGCCCGCCCCGGCGGGCTTTTCACAGTCGGCACAATCCTCACATTTGCCGCCCTGTCCCGCGTTTTTAGCGGACTGACAGGCTCCAAGCCCGAAGAGAATGGTGAAGGTCGCTGTGAGCAGGAGGGCTTGTTTCAGGGGGGTATTTTTCATTTGAGACGGTTTAACCAAGTCAGCGAGTCCGGGCACGCGGTTTTTCCAGGTCCCTGGCCGCGAAACAAATGCTAGAATTTAAGCCCCGGCGATGACAACTCATTACGCTCGTGACACCCCGCTCAGGCGGGAGGGAGACTTTCGCGCTTTTCAAGCTGATCTGGAAAAGCGAAGAACATAGCTATCCTCTATGCGCCCTCCATTCTTCCAAAGCCTGTTCCCCCTCCTTTGCCTTTCGAGTCTGGCCCTCGCTGCCGACCATAACACGCTTTCCCCTGAGGAACAGAAGGCGGGCTGGACGTTGCTCTTTGACGGCACCTCGTCCGCAGGCTGGGTGGGCCTTGGGAAAAACGTCTTTCCGGAGAAGGGCTGGTCCGCCCAGAACGGCACGCTCCGGCACGAAAAGGGCGGCGGCGGCGGCGACATCGTCTCCGCCAAGAGCTACCTCAATTTTGAGCTCAAGTGGGATTGGCAGATCGGCACAGCTGCCAACAGCGGGCTGAAATACAACCTGGCGAATCCCGCAAAGGCCGTCGGCTTTGAATACCAGTTGCTCGACGACCAGAAGCATCCCGATGGGGCAAAACCCTCCCACCAAACCGCGGCCCTTTACGATCTGATTCCCGCAGCTCCCAACCGCGTGGTGCTGCCGGTTGGAGAGTGGAACCAAAGCCGGCTGCTGGTCGACGGGAACCATGTCGAACAGTGGCTCAACGGGGTCAAAACCGTGGAGTTCGAGATGGGCAGCCCGGAGCTCCTCGAGAAGGTTGCGGCCAGCAAGTATGCAAAGGCGAAGGATTTTGGACTCAAGGCAGCCTCGCCGATTTTGCTTCAGGACCACGGAGATCATGTTGTTTTCCGCAACCTCAAGCTGCGCGAGTTGCCGGCGAAATAAAGCGCCTCTGACTGGGTATAAAGAAAGGCTGCCACAGAAGGTGAACTTCTCCCCCGAGGGGCGGGCGCCAGCACTTGACGCGGGCGCCCGGAAGCGGTTTCTGCGGAGCTTGCCCGAACCTTGCGGCAGCGCTAAGAGTTGCAACCTCCCCCTCACCTCCCCCCTTTGCTTAACACTTCTTTTTTTATGGGCCATATCTACAACAACATCATCGAAACCGTTGGCCGCACCCCTCTGGTGAAGCTCAACCACGTCACTGCCGGCTTGGAGGCAACCATCGCCCTCAAGTGCGAGTTCTTCAATCCCTTGGGCAGCGTGAAGGACCGCATCGGCATGGCCATGATCGAGGCGGCCGAGCGCGAAGGGAAAGTCAACAAGGACACCGTCATCGTCGAGCCCACCAGCGGCAACACCGGCATTGCACTCGCGTTCGTGTGCGCCGCCAAAGGCTACAAGCTCATCCTTACGATGCCGGAAACCATGTCGCTTGAAAGGCGTACCCTTCTGGCAATGCTCGGTGCCGAGCTGGTCCTGACGCCAGGCTCCGAGGGAATGAAGGGCGCCATCGCACGCGCCGAGGAACTCGTGCGCACCACCCCCAACGGGTGGATGCCCCAGCAGTTCAACAACCCCGCAAACCCCGAAATCCACCGCCAGACCACGGCCGAAGAAATCTGGGCCGACACCGACGGCAAGGTGGACATCTTCATCGCCGCGGTGGGAACCGGCGGCAGCATCACCGGCTGCGCGGAAGTCCTCAAGGAGCGCAATCCGAACCTGCGCGCCATCGCCGTCGAACCGTCCGACTCGCCCGTCATCACGCAGACGATGCACGGACAGCCCGTCAAGCCGGGCCCGCACAAGATCCAAGGGACAGGTGCCGGCTTTGTCCCAAACAACCTTCACATCCAAGTGCTCGACGAGGTCATTACCGTCACAAACGACGAGGCCTTCGCCATGGCGCGGCGTCTGGCAAAGGAGGAAGGCATCCTTGCCGGTATTTCCTCTGGCGCAAATGTGCACGCCGCCATCGAGGTGGCCAAACGCCCGGAGAACAAGGGCAAGCTGATCGTAACCATCGCCTGTTCGACCGGCGAACGCTACCTCTCCACCGCGCTCGCGGCTGAAGCGCGTGCCGCAGTTGGCGCCTAGCCCCCAACCCGGGGCATCCCAAATCCAATCCGGGTGCCCCACTTTTCCATGCGTCGAAATCCCCTTCTGGGAAGCGGCCTCGCCGCCGCCCTGGCTTTAGGACTGGGAGCCTGTGCCGGCGACAGGGCCCATGTCGTACACGTCTGCGTGCCGGAGCAGCGCATGACGGTTTTCGAACACGGCCGCCCCATCGCCCGCTACCCGGTTTCCACCTCCAAATTTGGGCTGGGGGACACACCGGGGAGCAACTGCACGCCACTGGGAAAAATGGCGGTAGCCCAGAAGATCGGGGCGGGTGCCCCGCAGGGCATGAAGTTCAAGAGCCGCCAGCCCACAGGCGAAATCGTGGCGGTCAACGCGCCGGGGCGGGATCCGATTGTCACGCGTATTCTCTGGCTCCGCGGACTGGAGGGGTGCAACGCGAATGCGTTTGAACGGATGATCTACATCCACGGCACTCCGGAGGAGGCGCGCCTGGGCACGCCTGCGAGCTACGGATGCATCCGGATGCGCTCCAAAGACATCACCCAGCTCTTTGATACGCTGGGCAAGGGCGCGCGCATCATCGTCAGCAACACCCCCGCCCCAGTTCCACAGGCCGCGCAGGAGCTCGCCGCAAACTCTAGCGTTCCGGGCGAGGCGGCCGGCCAGGACCGCGTGGATTCGCCAATGCCTGTTCGTACTGCTGTTTCAATTCGGGACTGAGATTCGACTGGGAAGCGATCCAAGCCTCCCCCGCCGCGGGATCATTCTGCCCCAACCGGCCGAGGACCAGCATGACCGTCCGCTGGGCGAGCTCAGGATCGTCCATCCCGGAGGCCGCGTGCAAAGCGCCGGTAGGGTTGCTCTCAGCCAGACGCGCGGTGGCGAAAGGAAACACCTGCCTGCGCATTTCCTCGTTGTCGGAACTGCCCGCTTTCATCACCAGCTTCTCAAGCTGGGGTTGGTTTAGGAGCCGTCCCATTAAGAGCGGCCGCACTGCATCCGCGCGCTTGGCCTCCTCCTGGTTGAGCGCCCAGTCCAGGGGGCCAGCTGGATCCATTCTCGACCAGGCCTCCAGCACGGGCACCACCAAGTGCTGCTGCTTGGAAGCCAGAGCATTGGACGCCGCTTTCTTCGGGTCCAGCTCCACCCACCGGCGCGCCAGTGCGCGCGTCGTCACATAGTCTCCATCGCTTAGATCCTGCAGCGCCGCCTGAAGCGCGCCCTCGATCTGATCGGGCCCCATCTGGCTGGCGAGCTGGTAGGCTAAAACGTACTTGCGCGACTCACTCTTGAGATTCGAGAGTTTTTCAAACAGCGCGATGATGCGTTCCTGGGACATCGCGGAGATCTGCGCGTTGGTGTCCGCTCCCACCCCAAGCAACTCCTTTTTTGCCGCCTCGTTTGCAGGAGCCCCGGAGGTGGTTGCGGCCAGGGCCGACCCCGCGGGTGTTTCCGTAGAGAGCGCGGCCGCCCCATCCTTGTCCTTGGCCCCTTCTCTGGGGAGCAACACCCCAAGCGCGACGCCGCCGCACAATCCTGCGCCCACAATCAAAAACCCGCGAAAGCCAAAGGGGGATGCCATACAGTCACCCTACCTGGTCCGCCCCACCCTGCAAACCAGAAGCCCTCCGGAATTTGCTGTTTCCTCCGCCCCCTTTCTATTCGATTCTAGACTAGATGAAAAAGGCTATCATTCTCGCAGGCGGCGCAGGGACACGGCTCTATCCCCTCACCCGACTGGTTTGCAAACAACTGCTCCCAGTTTATGACAAGCCGATGATCTACCACCCGCTCTCCACCCTCATGCTGGCGGGTATCCGGGACATCCTCATCATCTCCACCCCGCACGACATTCCCCGTTTTGAAGACCTTTTGGGTGACGGCTCCAAACTTGGAATCCGCATTAGCTACGCGGCGCAGCCCAAGCCCGAAGGCATCGCCCAGGCCTTCCTCATCGGGGCCGATTTTCTCAAGGACGCCACCCACTCGGTGCTGATTTTGGGCGACAACATTTTCCACGGAAACCTCGATTTCCTCAGGGACGCCTTGGAACTGCCCTCGGGCGCCTGCGTGTTCGCCTATCCTGTGAGGGATCCGGAGCGCTATGGGGTCGTGGAGTTTGATGCAAAGGGGCGGGCCATCAGTCTGGAAGAAAAGCCAGCCAAGCCCCGGAGCAATTTTGCCGTCCCGGGCCTGTACGTGTATGACAGCCAGGTGGTCGAGATTTGTAGCAACCTGAAGCCCTCGCCCCGCGGCGAACTGGAGATCACGGACGTAAATCTGCTCTACTTACAGCGCGGCGAACTGCAGGTGCGCACGCTCAACCGCGGGATGGCGTGGCTGGATACGGGCACGCCGGTCAGTCTGATGGAGGCCAGCAATTACATCGCCGCCATCGAGCACCGCCAGGGACTCAAGGTCGCCTGTCTGGAGGAAATCGCCTTCTCCAAGGGGTTCATCGACCGCCCCCATTTTGAAGTGCTCATCCAGTCTCTCCCCAAGAGCGATTACCGTTCGTACTTGGAACAGTGCCTCGAGTCGCGTTGGGACGGGGAAAGCACCAGCGTCTAACGGGGCTCCGGGACGGTGCGGTTGCCCTGCTCTCTCTCACTGCCCTCCAAATGCACTTCCGCACCGGCCTTTGTTTGGCACTCCTGCTGCTTGCCCGCGCGCCGACGGAGGCTAAAAAGCCGCCGGCAGAACACCGCCTGGAACTGACCTCAGACCAGACCAGACAGCTGCTTATTTCTGGGGGCGACCAAAGGGAGCGGATGGCCCTGATGCGCCTGCTCGAGGGACTGCGCGAAACCACTCTGAGGGTTCTCAGGCAGCCGCTCCAAAGCTATCCCACAGCCCGCCCAATCCTGTGCGTGCTCACCCGCGACACCTCAAGGGAGGCGCCTCCACGGCTGGAGCTGGTGGAGGATCCTGGCGGCCTAAAACTGCAGCTCAAACTTCCCCCGCTGGACGGCCCGCCCTCCCCTCAACTTGAAAGGACCCTCCTCTCAGCACTGGTGGCCGAGCTTGCGCTGAGGCCCGAGGCAACAGCCGCCCCCGCCCAGAGCAGTCCCCCCACACCGCGCTGGCTTGTGGACGTTCTTTTCCACGAGCACCACCGTCCCAACCCGCTGTTTGCCCCCATCGCTCTGCGCGAACTTCTCGACTCGGGCAGCATCCCCTCCCCGCTCCCCCTTTTGACAAGGCCCGAAGATGACCCCCGCCCCTCCTCCCCGGTGGACACCGATCTTGCGCGCTGCCTCCTTGGCTATCTCCTCAACAGACCCGAAGGAAGGGAGGGACTCGCATCTTTGTTGCACACCGACCTGACAGAAAAAACCTTCGCGGGACTCCTGCTGTGCTTCCCCTCAATCCCCCGCTCCGAGGTGCAATTTCTACGGGAATGGACCTTGCACGTCGCAGCCGCTGGTACGCAGGCCGAGCGAATCGCGCTGGACGGCCCCCAGACCGAAATTGAAATTCGCAACCTGCTTCTTTTTGATTACACCGCTCCGGAAACCGGCGCGCACTCTGTGTTTGCACTCGAACAGTTTACCGAGATTTTACGCCTGCCCGGCTACCACGAGGTGCTTCTTGCCAGACAGCTGGAATGGGAAAGCCTGCGCAGCCGCGCGCATTTTCTGTACACCCCGGTCATTGATGCCTATGCCGCCGCCTGTTCCTCGCTTGCCGCGGGACGAACCAAGGGCATCCTCCGCCAGCTCCAGTTGGCCACTCTGGAAAGAGAGAGCGTGGCAGCCCGCCTCGACCGCATCCGGGACCACCTTAATTGGTTCGAAGCGGTTGCCGCCCCTCGCCTCCCCTCCGCGCGGCTTGCAGAGTTCTACCGGATTCTGGATGCGCGCCCGCCGGTCTCCGCAGCGGTCAAGCGTGCCTTGGATCAGGCGGAACTCGACCTGCGCCAGCGCGAAGCACACTGGGATATTGAGCGCGCACTGGAGGA
>CAMCIN010000135.1 GCA_945874745.1 Akkermansia muciniphila
AGGATGTCCCCGTTCTGGGGGTCCATGACCACCATGGCGCCGCGCTTGGCGCCCGCAGCGAGGGCGGCCTCGCACATGCGCTGCAACGGCAGGTCTAGCGTGGTGATCACGTGCTTGCCGGCGATGGGCGTAATGGAAATCTGCTCCGAGGCCTTCTTGCCCGCCCCGTTGTAGGTGACGTTCCACTGCCCCGGTTCGCCCCGCAACACCTGGTCGAATGTTTTCTCCAAGCCGTAGCGCCCCTCGGTGTCAGGAAAAAGCGGCTCGTTGTTCTCCACCGGCCCGTCCTGGAACCTCCCGGAACGGCCCACATACCCCAGGACATGCCCGGCAAGTTTTCCGTTCGGATAGTGCCTCGCGTAAAAGGGGAGCAGCTCCCAGTTCGGATTCTTGGCCTGCCGCACCTTGTTCTGCTCCGCCGCGCTCAGATTCTGGAGCAGGATCCAGGGGAGCAGCGGTCGGTTCTTGTAGTGCTTTTGCGCGGCCCCCGGCTGGACCGTTATTTCCCTGCCGAGCAGGGTTCCGAGCTTCCGCGCCTCGGCGGCGACGAAGGCGTCCAGCTCCCCCTCCTGAAACTGGAGCGGACGGGGAAAGGAAAGGGCGAGGTTGCCGCCAACCCGCTGCTGGACGAGGGGCTCTCCGTTCCTGTCGCAAATCTGGCCGCGCGGAGCCGGGACGTTGAACACCCAAGTGCGCGCCTGCTTTTGGGATTCCCAGGTCGGGCTGTACGCCGGCGCCGGACCCTGCGGGGGTGCGCCTGCGGGGCCGGGCGTTTCCGGGGGAAGCGCGGGGACCGGAGCGGGGGCGGCCTCCGCAGCAACGGGCGCGGGCTTTGCCTTGGGAGACTGGGCCTGCAGGGCAACCGGAGGCAGAAAGACAGCGCACCAAAGGGGCGCGAGCCGCACGGCTCCCGGTGCGGCGGACGTGCGCATCACGGTACAGGGGAGGCGCATCAGGCGAGCTGAAAACGCGGGTTCTGGGAAAGGAACCGCAGCGGATTACCGTACACCAGATGGTCTATGGCCTCGGCAGAATGACCGCGTCGGGCCATCTCTACGGCGGTGCGCGGAACCGCCAGCGGATCGGAACGTCCCCAGTCGCAGGCGCAGTTGAGCCAGATGTTGCGCAGCCCCGCCTGCTCGACCATGTCGATGGCGCGGGCTGGGGTTGCCTTCGACTCGGGATAGAGCGTGATGCCCGCCCAGAAGCCGGCATCCAACACCATCCCGACGGTATGCTCCTCCACGTGGTCGATGATGACCCGCTCGGGGCGGATCCGGGAGTCGGCCTTGAGCACATCCAAAATCAGGCGGGTGCCCTTGAACTTGTCCTCCAAATGGGGGGTGTGCACCAGAATGAGCTGGTCGTGCTGCGCGGCCAGGTCGATATGCGCCTGCAGGATCTCGAGCTCGTTCCGCGTGTTTTTGTTCAACCCGATTTCACCGATGCCAAGTACATTGGGCCGCTTGAGGAACTCGGGAATGATCCCGAGCACATCGCGCGCGAGGCCCATGTCTTCGGACTCCTTTGGATTGATGCAAAGCCAAGAAAAATGAGGCAGCGCGAACTTCGCCGCGCGCTTGGGCTCGTAGTCGGTGAGCTGGCAAAAGTAGTCGTAAAAGCCGTGGACGCTGCTGCGGTCAAAGCCGGCCCAGAAGGCGGGCTCGCAGATGGCGGCGCACCCGGCCAGTCGCATGGCTTCATAGTCGTCGGTGGTCCGGCTGACCATGTGTGCGTGCGGCTCGATGTAACGCATAGAAAAGAGTAGGCCGGCGGCCGGGGAAAATCAAACCTGCCGCCCGGGCCAGGCGCCGCAGGCACCCTTGCCGGGGGCAGCGTCAAGCGGTTCGAGGGTGGGGTCGCTCAGCGACATGAGGACTGCCTTGGCCCGCTCGGAGGGGGCGCTGGAGAGCGCGGCAAGCGCCCCGCGGAAGGCCTCGAAACGAAAGTCCGGTGCGCCCTCTGACCGGTCCAAGCGATCCAGAAACGCAGCGAGCTCGATGAGCTTGCAACGGGCGTCCATGAAGTACAGGTCCAGCACCTGTTGTCGGGTCATTGGCCGGGGAGAAGGGTTACAGAGGTTGAATGCGGGGTTCGGAGCAGTCCTGAAAAAAGATGAGGCAGGGCCCCCCGGGGATTCGACAGTGGCAGAGTCACTGCGCGATTTCCAGAGAGTTCCTGCCTTCACCCGGCATTCAAAAAACGAGGACTAGTCCTTTTTAAAGTCTTCGTGGCCCTTCTTCTTGAGGTCGTTGAGCTTCGCAAAGGAGGCTTCAGCGGCGGCGGTGTTACCGGCGGTCACGGCTGCTTCGAGCGTGGCAACTTCCTTGGCGAAATCGGCCATCTGGGCCTTGAACTTCTCCAAATAAGCGGCCTTGCCTGCGGCCGGCTGGTCGGCGGTCGTCTTGGGCTCCATCTTGGCGGAGGTCTCCGTGGTCTTCTTGATATCTGCGATCAGCTTGAGGTTGGCGTCCTTGGAGGCGGGATCGGCCACGGTCCTTTTCAATGCCTTGTAGGCTTTGTTCATGGCGCTCATCTCTTTTTCCATCGGCGTGTCTTCGCCGAAAGCGGTGGCACCGAGGGTAAGGACGAGGGCGAAGGGGATCAGTTTTTTGAGCATTTTCATGGGTATGTGCTCTTGGGTTAGCGCCGTAACTGACATTTGCCAAGTGTAGTTTCACACCAGTCCGCAATGAAGCTGGACAACTGGATCGCCAAAACAGTTTGCACTCCCCTGCTCCGGCGCTACGGATGCACAAGCGCATGACCATCCCGACCGATTCTTCCCGCAAACTCTTTGGCACCGACGGCATCCGCGGTGTGGCCAATCTGGAGCCTGTCACCGTCGAAACCGCCCTCAAACTGGGGCGCGCCGCGGCCCACGTATTCACACAGCGGGGCACCCCGAGGGCCTCCAACAGCGCGCGGCCGACCATCGTCATCGGCAAGGACACCCGCCTCTCGGGCTACATGCTTGAAAACGCGCTGGCCGCCGGGGTGATGTCGCTGGGGGCAAACGTGCTGTTCATCGGGCCGCTGCCCACGCCCGGGGTGGCCTACATCACCCGCTCCCTGCGGGCGGACGCCGGGATCGTGCTGAGTGCCTCCCACAATCCCTACGAAGACAACGGCATCAAGTTTTTCAGGCACGACGGCTACAAGCTCGACGACGCTGTGGAGCGCCGCATCGAACAGCTTGTCTCCAGCGGCGAAATCGAGTCCGTGCGCCCCACCGCAGGCGAGATCGGGCAGGCCAAGCGCATCGACGACGCGCTGGGGCGCTACGTGGAGTTCGCCAAGGCGAGCTACCCCAAGGGCATGACGCTCGAAGGCATGCACATCGCCCTGGATTGCGCCAACGGAGCCGCCTACAAGTCCTCCCCCTGCGTGCTCCGGGAACTCGGCGCCCGCCTCACCCTTGAGCACCACGCCCCCACAGGGCGCAACATCAACACCAACTGCGGCAGCACCTATCCGGAGGAAATCAGCCGCCTGGTCAAAAGCTCGGGGGCCTCCATCGGGATCGCCCACGACGGGGACGCCGACCGGGCGATCCTTTGCGATGAAACCGGGGAGGTGGTCGACGGGGACGAGATCCTCGCCATCGCCGCCATCGACGCGATTCGCCGGGGCGAACTCGCCCGGAACACGCTGGTGGCAACGGTGATGAGCAACTTTGGTCTGGACGACTGCCTGCGCGCCCACGGTGGGAAGGTCCTCCGCACCGCAGTCGGCGACCGGTACGTCATCGAGGCCATGGTGCGCGAAAACCTCAACATCGGCGGGGAACAAAGCGGGCACATGATCTTCCGCGACTTCGGCACCACGGGGGACGGACTGGTCAGCGCGCTCCAGATTTTGCGGATCGTCCGGGAGACGGGCAAACCGCTGAGCGAGCTCAAGAAGATCCTCGTCAAGTACCCGCAGGCACAGCGGAACCTGCGCGTCACCCGCAAGCCGCCCCTGGGAGAGTTGCCCGAGGTCAACGCGCTGGTGACCGAAACCGAGCGCGCGCTGGAAGGCCAGGGCCGCGTGCTGCTGCGCTACTCGGGCACGGAGCCCAAGGTGCGCCTCCTCATCGAGGGCCGGGATGACGCCCAGATCAGCGCCCAGGCCGACCGCATCGCCGCGGCGCTGCAGGCCGCAATCGGAGCCTAAACGCGACATGTCCCAAGGTATCTTCATCACCGCGACGGATACGGGCGCGGGAAAAACGTATTTCACCAGCCTCCTGCTGCGGGAACTGCGGGCGGCTGGAGTCGACGCAGTGGGCTTCAAACCCTTCTGCTGCGGCGACCGCGAGGACGCGGACCGCCTGTACGAAGCCTGCGACGGGGTCGTTGATCTTGGGCTGATCAACCCGGTCTGGCTGCGGGTACCGGCAGCGCCTTACACCGCGGCGTTGGTCGAAAACAGGACGCTGGACGTGGCCACGGCCCTGGACGCCTTCCAGACACTGAGTTCCCGGCACGCCTTTGTCGTGGTCGAAGGCGTCGGCGGCTGGCGGGTGCCGCTGACCGATCAGCTGTGCCTGAGCGATTTTGCCGCGCAGCTTGCACTGCCGGTGCTGGTGGTGGTTGCCAACCGCCTCGGCGCGCTCAACCACACCCAGCTCACGGTGGATTCAATCGCCGCGCGGGGCTCGGTGTGCGCCGGAGTGGTCTTGAACGAGCCGGATTCTGCGGAACCGGATCCGGCACGGATGACAAATTTGGGGGTTTTGGAGCAACTGCTGGCGGTCCCGGTTTGGTGCGAAGTTGCCCATGGAGCCGGGGCACTGCCAGCGGCCGTTCTAAAGAATCTCCGCGGACAGGGCATTCTAGGCGGTGCTTAATGTGGGTAACTTTTCGCTGACGCCTCAGGGAACGGGAAGTAATCCACAGATGACAAAGAGATTCACAGATTCTGCTTACTGTTTTTCCTAATCTTCTCAATATGTTACAGCTGCATATGCTGAACTGGATAAGGCGACCGGAATGATGCCGGTTGGCCGGTTTGAACTGCAAAGGGTGCGCTGGTGCCTCGTTCGCGAGAAAGTACCAGTGGGGCTGGGTCCGCCCCTGCTCACGGGCCCCACGCCTTTGAGCTCCCTTTTTGATGCCCGAGCCGGAACTGCCCTGGGCTCAGGCCGCTCCACTCTTTAAAGGCGGCCTGCAGATATTGGCTGTGGGTGAAGCCCGTCTGGGCGGCGATGCCCTCAACGGTCAGGTCCGTTTCGCGCAGGAGCCGCTCGACCTCGCGGAAGCGGACACGGAGGATCTCCTGCTTGGGGGTGCGCTTGAGCGCGGCCTGCATGCGTCTGTCCAGCGTGCTCCTCGAGGCGTTGAGCCGCTCGCACAGATCGTTGACGTTGATTCCAAAAGACGCGTTTTCCCGGATGATCCGGACGGCCTGGGCGACCAGCCGGTCATGGATCACACACCCGTCGGAGGACTCGCGAGCCACGATGCCCTTTGGTGGAACGAGTTGCTGCGGCTGGGCCGGCGCACGCCCCTGCATCAAGTCGTCCAGCATTTGAGCGGCGACGAAGCCGACCGCCTGCCCGTCAAACTGCACGCTGCTTAACCGCGGCGTGGCGAAGGTGCAGAGCGTCTCCTCGTTCTCTGCCCCCACCACCGCCACCTCCTCGGGCACGGCGATTCCCGCGCGCTGGCAGGCGTCAAGCAGCCGCACCCCCAACTGGTCGTTTGCCGCAAACACGCCCGCAGGCTTGGGCAGGGCGCCAAGCCACTCCGCCAGCCGGGCCTGGCTGCCCTCCCAGTCGGCGGGCCGCTCGGAATCCGCCTCGTTGAGCACCTCACACGCAAAGCCGCGCGCCTCCAATACGCTGACGAAATTCCGCACCCGTTCGACAAAAAAGGGCTCTGTACGCAGGCCGTACGCACCGAACTGGTGGTACCCACGCTCGCTGAAGTGTTCGGCCACCATTCTTCCAATCTGGGCGTTGTCGCACCCGACAAAGGGCCTGCCGTCTCCGAGCCGGGTCGAACGGAGCTCCACGGCGGGCACCCCCGAAGCCGCGATGATTCTCGCGGTCTGGGGGGTGAAGGTCCGTGTTAAGATGCCGTCGCCGTCCCAGTCACGGAGCCATTCCGGAGGGGAGGAATCCAGCGCGCGCAGCTCCAGAAAGGTCGACCAGGGGCCATGCTCCGCCACATAACGGCGCACGCCGGAAAGGAGTTCGCGGGTGTAGGTCCGCGTGGTTTCCACGAGAAGGGCCACCCGGGGAATGCGTGAAGGAGGAAAAAGTCCCATGCTGGCAAGAAAGATGAAGGTGAGCAAAAACCTGAGGACTAGTGCACCATAGTTGCATAGGCAGCCTGCTCCAAGCTGGCATACTTCCAAATGCGCCCCTCCCCCCGGCGCGCTTTCAATTCTCCTACCAGCCATCCTATGCCCTCCAACAAAGTCCTTTTGATCATCGGCGACGCCACAGAAACCGTGGACACGCTTTATCCCTACTACCGCCTCATTGAAGGGGGATTTGAGCCGGTGATCGCGGCCCCCGAAAAGCGGCGCTACCAGATGGTGCTGCACGAGGTCAAACCCGGTTGGACCATTACCAAGGAATGGGAAGGTTACTCCATCGAGGCGGATATCGCTTTCAAGGACATCCAGCCCGAGGATTATCTGGGGATCTTTTTCAGCGGCGGCCGCGCCCCGGAATACATCCGCGAGGACGAGGCGCTCCTGAGCCTGACCCGCTACTTTTGGGAACACCAAAAGCCGATGGCAAGCGTCTGCCACGGCGTCGAGATCCCCGCGCGGGCGGGCATCGTCAAAGGCCTGCGCATGGCGACGGTGGCCAAGTGTAAGTTCGACCTGGAGGTCTGCGGCGGGATCTATGTCAACGAGCCCTGCGTCATTGACCGGAACATGGTCAGCGGCAGAACCTACCACGACAGCGGCCATTTCGTGGCGCCCTGGATCAAAATGCTCGAGGCGGCCCGCGGCGCTTAGTGTAGACCGTGGTTCACTTCTGAATGAATCCCTATGGCACAATAGGTTATCCACAGATTGCGCCGATGCTCTCAGATACTTCTGACCGTCTCCTCTCATCTGCTAAATCTGTGAAATCTGCGGATCAACCCGCGAGGTGCCCTTCCCCAACCCAACCGCTTCCTCCCATGATGAACCGCCGTGATTTCCTCAAGGCCGCGCCCGCCGCCGCCCTTCTTTCCTCCCTCGCGCCCGGGGCCTTTGCGGCAGACCCGTTCCGCCTCCGCTACGTGCTTTCCTCGGCGATGTACGGCGAGATGCCCCTGGAGGTGATCCTGCCCGAGGTCGCCAAAACCGGGGCGGAGGCGATCGACATCTGGTGCCGCGTCCACGGAAACCAGCGGGAACAGATTTCCGAAATGGGCGACGAGGCCTTTGCCGCGCTGCTGGCCAAACACCAGGCCAAGGTGGGCGTGAGCACCCGCTATCCTCTGGGGCCGTTCAAGCTGCAGGACGAGCTGGCGTGGGTCAAAAAGTTCGGGGGCAAGATTGTGCTCTGCGGCAGCACGGGCCCCAAGGATCCGGAGGGAGCCGAGGCCAAGGCGGCGGTGCAAAAGTTTCTGGAGGAAATGAAACCCCACGTGGCAAGGGCCGAGGAACTGGGCGTGACCATCGCGATTGAGAACCACAGCAAGCAGGCGATCTACCACCCCGACTCGCTTCGCTACTTCGCTGAATTCAACCGCTCCCCGCATCTGGGCATCGCCCTGGCGCCCCACCACCTGCACCTCTGGGCCGACCAGATACCGGCACTGATCCGAGATCTGGGCGCCAGCCAGATTCCCTTCATGTACTTTCAGGAACACTCCGAGGGGATGTCCACCAAGGCCGCCAAGGAGATTGAGATGCAGCAACTGCCCGGCTTCGGCGGCGCGCTGGACTACAAACCCATCGTCAAGGCACTGCGTGATATCCGCTATGGTGGCTACGTGGAAATCTTCATGCACCCGGTCCCGCGGGGCATCCCGATTTTGCCCACCGCGCCCGAGATCACTGCCGCGATCAACAAATCGCGGGCACACATTGAAAACTGTCTGCACCAAACTGCGTGATGAAGCGACTCCTGCTCCTGGCGGCGGCGCTGCCCTTCGCGGCAGGCGGACTTGGGGCGGCACCGCTGGTCCCCGGCTTTGAGCGGTTCCACGCCTCGGCGCCCTCAGCCGAGGGGGGCCGCCTGCTTTACAACGAGCTCGGGTGCGTCAACTGCCACGGCGGCGACACGGGACTGCCTGCCCGGCGCGGCCCCGAGATCAAGGGGGCCCCGCTCCACGCCCAGACCGACTGGCTGGAGGCGTTCCTCTCCCACCCGGACGCAGCGCATCCTGGCACCCCGATGCCCGGGCTTTTGACGGGCAAGTCAGCGGGGGATGCCCAGGCGATAGTGCAGTACCTCGCCACGCTCAAGCCCAAGGGCGCGCTGAAACTGAAGCCCTCCCGACACGTGAACGCCGCCCGCGGCAAGGAGCTTTTTCACGCCGTCGGCTGCGTCAGCTGCCACGCCCCGCGCGCCGGCTTTGCGCCCGCGGCGGGAACGCCCGGGGAATCTGATTTTACGTACGCCTCCCTCGGCTTTCCGGACCTGCGCAAAAAAACCAACGTGACGGTACTGTCTGACTTCCTGCTGGATCCCCTCAAGCTGCGCCCCTCGGGCCGGATGCCGAAGCTCCTTTCCTCCGAGGACGACGCGATGGATATCGCGGGCTATCTGCTCGATTTCGAGCCCAGCGACGGACGGCTTTCGTTGGGAATACGCCCGCTAGCCGCTAAGCCGGAGCTTGTGGCCCAAGGCCGCGCCTTGGTGGCCCAGGCACGCTGTGCAGCCTGTCACGAGCTGCCAAAGGAGGTGGCGGCGGCGCCACAAAAGCTGCGCAAGCAATCGGGAGGCTGTCTGGACGCTGCGCCGCCACCGGGCGCCCCCCGGTACGCACTCAGCGCTCCACAGCGCGCCGCCTTGCTGCTGTATCTCGCGCACGCCACCGAGAGGCCTTCTTTGCAGAACACCGCGGACCTGACCTTGCAGGCCCTGAACTGCGGGGCCTGTCACGAACGCAACGGCTCAGGCGGACCGGATTCCGCGCGGAAAGCGTACTTTCAAGGCGACCACAATCTGGGCGACACGGGGCTCTACCCCCCGCCGCTCACCGCGGTGGGGCGCAAACTCCAACCGGCGTGGCTCGAGAAAGTGCTCTCCGGGGAAAACCGGGTACGCCCCTACTTGAGGACGCGGATGCCCGTGTATGGCGAGGCTGTCTCGGGCCTTGGCCCGCTGCTGGCGCAGGCCGATGCGAGAGCACCAAAGCAACTCCCCGGCGGTGACGACGCAGCCGGCAGAAAATTACTGGGCACGCTGGGAGGAGTCGGCTGCATCACCTGCCACCGTTGGGGAGACCGCCCGTCGCTGGGAATCCAGGCATTGGACCTGAGCAACCTCGGACAGCGCATCCAACCCGAATGGTTTTACGAGTACCTATTGGATCCGGCCGCCTATCGCCCCGGCACCCTGATGCCTTCATTCTGGCCGGGGGGCAAGGCGGCCAACACCGAGGTCTTGAGCGGTGACACCGCGAAGCAGATCGCCTCGATCTATTCCTTCGCCAAGAGCGCGAATGGCGAACCGGAAGGATTTCCCCAGACGCAGAACGGTGAGTTTGAACTGCTCCCGAAGGAGCGCCCCATTGTGCAGCGCACGTTCATGGAAGGTGTTGGCACCCATGCTATTCTGGTGGGATTTCCCGCAGGCGCGCACCTGGCCTACGACGCCAAGGGTGCCCGCCCGGCCCTCGCGTGGACGGGGCGTTTCTTCGATGCCTACAACACCTGGTTTTCCCGGTTTGCCCCCTTTGAAAAGCCCGCGGGCGAGCGGGTAGTGCAGTGGTCAAAACCCTGGGGCGCGCCCGCCTCGCGCTTTCTGGGCTACCGCGTGGATGCGGGCGGCGTCCCCATTTTCATGTCCGCTGTCGCGGGACTTTCCGTGGAGGACCGCTTTGAAGGCGTTCCCAACGGCCTGCGCCGCACCCTTTCCTGGACCGGAGGTGCCGCGACCCAACCCCCGATCCAGCATCCTTCCGGAGTCACCGTGAGGGAGGATACCTCGCACACGCAGGGCCGGCGGACCTTCACCTACTTGTGGGAATGAACAAACAATTGACGCTCTTTTTGCTCTGCTCGGCGGGGGCCGCAGCAGGCTCGCTGGCCGCAACGCCGCAGTACCAAATCGCCGACATTCTTACTGCCGACGCCCCCTCGGCATCCCGCAGCAAGGATTGGAAACCGGGGGCGGGAATCCCGCTGGAGGTGAGCGGAATGGACTGGATGCCTGACGGGCGCCTAGCGGTGGCCACCCGGAAGGGGGAGGTCTGGATGCTGGAGGGCGTGCTCGCCCCTACCCCGGACAAGGTGCGCTTCAAGCTGTTTGCGTCCGGCCTGCACGAGCCCCTCGGCGCGCTCAGCGACAGCGACGGACTGCTGGTCGCCCAACGGAGCGAGGTGACCCGCCTCCGCGACACCAACGGCGACGGCGTGGCGGACGAGTACCGTTCCGCGGGTGGCGGCTGGAACGTGTCCGGGGCCTATCACGGTTACGCCTACGGCCCCAAACGTGACGGACGGGGCGACCTGTGGGTGACGCTCAACCTGGACATGGGGGAGCACTCGGACAATACGGCGCCCTGGCGCGGCTGGGGGGGAACCCTTGGAACCGACGGCGCGTTCCGTCCGCTGGTGGCGGGCATGCGCTCCCCCTGCGGCCTGGGGGCCGGTCCGGGAGGCGATATGTTCTGCGTGGACCAGCAGGGAACCTGGATTCCCGCCACCCCCGTCTACCATTTGCGGAAGGGTGCTTTTTTTCTCAACCCGGAGGGAATCGCCCCCCAGAGCCTGCCGGATTCCCCGGTGAAGCTTTCCAAGAGCGTCCCGGCGAAGGTGCCTTATCCGGAGGCAGTGCGGACACTTCCGGAGATGCGTCCGCCCGCCGTTTGGCTGCCCTACAACAAAATGGGGCGCAGCGGTACGGATCTTGTGTTGTGCGATGCGGGCGGCAAATTCGGGCCGTTTGACGGCCAGCTGCTGGTGGCGGAATTCACCGACGCCAAGATAGGGCGGGTGTTTCTGGAGAAGGTCGGGGGCGAATACCAGGGCGCAACCTTCCCCTTTTTGGACGGCTTTGCCTCGGGCATCGTGCGGCTCCTCACCGCCAGCGACGGCAGCCTGCTGGTGGGGATGACCAGCAGGGGCTGGTCTTCGCTGGGCACCAAGTCCTACGGCCTGCAGCGGGTCCGCTGGAACGGGGACGCGGTTTTCGCGATCCGGGAGATGCGCGCCAAACCGGACGGCTTTGAACTGGTCTTTACGCAACCGGTAGATCCGGCCACCGCGACCAATCCGGCCTCTTACGCGATGAGCAGCTACACCTACCTCTACTCCAGCGCCTACGGGAGCGACGAAATAGAGACGGCGCCGCTCAAGATTCTGAGTGCGACCCTCGCGCCGGACGGTTGCAGTGTGCAGTTGCGGGTCGAGGGTCTCCGGGCGCTCTTTGTCCACGAGC
>CAMCIN010000136.1 GCA_945874745.1 Akkermansia muciniphila
CCTACGCGCCGCGCCGACGACAACCGCTACACCCTCGCCTCGAACGTAGCCGCCACAGGCCAGGCCGTTCCTATCAAAGGGGGCGAGTACTCCCTGTTCATGAATTGCACCACCAATCTGGGGAACATAGCCCTCCAAGCCCAAAGCCCTTCCGGCGCATGGATCGACATCCAGGTGTTCGCGGGGAGCTTCGTGAGAACCACGCTCACCACCTTGTGCATGGTGGATCTGATGCTGCCAGCGTGCAGCGTCAGGATCGCGGCAGACGCAGCCGTTACCGGGATGAACGCTTTTCTCGTCGGCGCCGGCTAACGGGGTGACGGACACGCCGCACATAACCGGCCTCAAACAACTCCCGTTCGACAACTTCACATGGCAACCACTCTCCTCGCAGTCTGCAACCGCGCGCTCGGCAAGATCGGCGCGCCCCGGATCAACGCCCTCACGGACGACACGCCTTTCGCGCTTGCGCTGGCTGCGTGTTTCCCAGCTGTACCTGACTGGGTGCTGCGCGCCTACCGCTGGCGCTTTGCGCTGAAACGCGCGGTTCTGGCTGAAGCCGACGCCGTGCCCGCCTTCGGCTACGGTTGGAGCTTCACACTCCCAGGCGACTGCCTCGCCACCGCGCCGGAGGCGGACACTGCAGACTGGGCCGTCGAGGGGCGCAGTCTACTGACCAACGAAACACCCCCGCTGCGGTTGCGTTACATCGCGCAGATGCCGGACGCCTCGCTGTGGGACCCCGCGTTCGCCGAGGTGCTGGCGTGCCGCATCGCGCTGGAAGTGCAGCCCGAACTCGCCCATCTGCGCTCCGAAGCCTCGTTACAGGCCGCCTACAAACAAGCCGTCTCGCTCGCCATCCGCTCCGGCGCCATCGAACTCTCATAGCCGAGGGCCAGAACCGCCCAAACGCGCCCTGCTTTGGACGACCCGTGGCTCACCGCCCGTCTATAACGCCGCATGAACGACAAGGACCCCGCCGCCTACGATCTGCTGACCTACACCTGGGTGTTTGTGCTCAGCCTGATGGGCGGCGCGGTGGCGTTCCTGCAAAAGCTCCGGGACGGCAACGCGCGGGTGTTCAACCTCATCGAGTTCATCGGCGAACTCTGCACCTCCGCCTTCACCGGCGTCGTGACCTTTTACCTCTGCGAAAGCGCGCAGTTCCCGCCCGTGTTGACCGCCGCACTGGTCGGCATCGCCGGACACATGGGCAACCGGGGCCTCTTCCTCATCGAAAAGTGCCTCTCCAATAAAATCAAATGAACACACTGAAAACCTACGCACGCCAGCCATCGACCTGGCTCGGCCTTGCAAAACTGGGCGCGGCCCTCGGGCTGTACTCCACCGGCGTCGGGGGCGCGATCGGCAGCGCAGTCATGGGAGTGTTCGGACTCTTGGACGTCCTCCGCAACGAACGCACCCTACGCCCGAAGCTGTGAATCCCGACTTTCAACGCGCCCTCGCGTTCGTCCTAAAAGCCGAGGGCGGTTACACCAACCATCCCGCCGACCGGGGCGGCCCCACCAACAAGGGCATCCTCCAGCGCGAATACGACCAGTACCGCCGCCGCAAGGGACTCCCTGCCGCCGATGTACGCGACATCCTCAACGCCGAGGTGGAGGACATCTACCTGCACGACTACCGGTTCGCTGGCCGCTGCGACCGGATGCCGTGGCCGGTGAGTCTCGCCCACTTCGACGCCTGCGTGAACACAGGCACCACACAGGCCGCGAAGTTCCTGCAACGCACCGTGGGTACGCGGGACGACGGTCTGATCGGCCCCCTCACTCTGGGAGCGCTAACTGCCGCCGTTGAGCGCGAGTCCCCTGGGGCGCTGGCCGGCCGGCTCGCCCGCCAGCGAATTGCGTTCTACCGAGAGTTGGCGAAACTCGACCCCGAGCAGTGGGTGTTTCTCCAAGGCTGGCTCAACCGGGTGAAGGTCCTCATGGCCGCAGCGTCAGTAGAGTAGGCGCCGGTAAAAATAGCTTCGTTGCGGGACAGGAAGAGCTCTGCTACACTCGCCTTGTGCCCAGAATCTTCGAGAAGGACGGATACATCTTCTTCTTTTACAGCAATGACCATGAACCCATTCATGTGCATGTTCGGAAGGGAAACGGAGAGGCTGTTTTTCTGGTGGAAGATGAAGTCTTCCTTCGGGAGTCCGAAGGATTAAAGGTGGCGGAACTCGCAAAAGCCGAATCGCTTGCCGAGGTAAATCGTGAGCTTATTATCAGGAGTTGGCATGAGCACTTTGACCGCCCCTAAACGAACCGCCCATTACGATACCGGCTATGTGACCGTCCGTATCGCAGGTACGGTCGAAATCCGCTTTTCGATCACGGCAAGCGCCCGCCTGGCAAGGGGCACCGAAGCGCAGCTCAAGAACATTGAGGTTTCCCCATTCGGCCTGCACTGGCCCGAACTAGATGAGGACCTTTCCTTCAAGGGGCTTTTGAAGGGCGAGTTTTAGAAAGACACATAGGTCTTTCCGCGATTAGCAAAGCCTGGGCGGTTCCGCCCGTACCGAGAACCGCGCCACCCGAAAGGTCGGTGTGCCTGTCTCTCTCTCAATCCCCTTGCGCTTGCGGCGATTGACGTCTACATTCGCCGCTAATTATGCGGAGATTATGGCGTTTATTCACCAACAGGCAGGCTGGCCGGATTTCAAATGGGACGCATCCAGTCTTTCCCCACTTCTAGCCGAGGTGCGCAACGCTCAGGGGCGTTTGTTGGGGCGTATGGACGGGCTCGGCATTCCGCTCAGGGCTCAGGCCACCCTCACGACTCTCACCGCAGATGTCATCCAATCCAGCGCGATTGAAGGGGAGTTTCTGAATCAAGAGCAGGTGCGATCCTCCATTGCGCGCAAGCTCGGCTTGGATGTTGCCGGAATGGTTTCCTCATCACGGGACATCGACGGGATTGTGGAGATGATGTGGGATGCCACGCAGAAGTTTCAGAAGCCGCTCACCTCTGATCGGCTCTTTGCATGGCAGTCCGCTCTTTTTCCCACAAGAAGAAGCGGAATGGTTCGGATCACCGTCGGGAGTTGGCGCACGGCTGAATCTGGCCCCATGCAGGTGGTGTCCGGAGCCATGGGTAGGGAGCGTGTCCATTTTGAAGCGCCCGCAGCTGAGCGCATACCGCACGAGATGGAGCGGTTCCTTTTGTGGCTTGAGCAAGACCAGGGAATTGACCCAGTCCTCAAAGCCGGAATCGCCCATTTCTGGTTCGTGACGATCCACCCCTTTGAAGATGGGAACGGACGCATCGGCAGGGCGATTGCAGACCTGCTGCTTTCGAGAAGCGATGGAATGGCCGAGCGCTTCTACAGTTTGTCTTCTCAAATCGAGGCTGAGAGGAAGGGGTATTATGAAAAGCTGGAGGCCTGTCAGCGAGGGGGGCTCGACATCACCGTCTGGCTCAGGTGGTTTTTGGAATGCTTCGGCCGGGCAATCAAGGGGGCTGAGGGATTGCTCGAGAGCGTTTTACGTAAGGCGCGTCTTTGGGAGCGAATCAACCAAGGTCCCGTGAACGACAGGCAGCGAGCGGTGCTCAACCGGCTTCTCGATGGCTTTGACGGCAAACTCACTTCGTCAAAATACAGTAAGTTAACCAAGTGTTCCCCGGACACAGCACTGCGTGACATTCAAGACTTGGTGGGCCGAGGGATCATGCTCCAAAGCTCCTCGGGCGGCCGAAGCACGAGTTACGAGCTGGTGGATTGAATTTCCCTTGAAGCGCTTGCTGTGCGGTTCGCTTGGTCACCCCAGCACGTTTTCAATCAGTGATCGCATTTTTTTAGGCGTTGGATCCGCCGGGGCGGCCCGGGGAGGCGGTTTTGGCGGTCCCGTTCAACCGTGCCAAGGGTTCCGACCGGCGGACGGTGGCGGTGATGCTCACGGTGCTGCCGGCTTGGGAGTGGGAGAAAGCGACCGGGGGCGGATGACCAGAAAGTGCGTGACCCGGGACGCGCGGATCAACCGAGTGATGGACGGGTGCGGGGAGCGTCCGCTGCTGATCTCGGAGGAGATCCGGTTGCAGAGGTTCCATTTAGAACGGTCCCCGCATCAGGCATCCAACGTCGATCTTTGTGCCCGAGTGCTTGAGAACTTTCTGAAGCTTTGGTAGGATCCATGATTGCCGTCTCAGACATCAAGAAAATGAGTGTGAGTGAGCGGTTGCAGACCATTGAAGCCCTTTGGGATTCATTGCGTTCCGAGGACTCCGTTGATTCGTGTGCGTGGCATGGCGATGTGCTTCGCGCAAGAAAAGCGAAAGTTGAGGCAGGGGAAGGTGTTTTTTTAAGTATTTCCGAACTGCGAACCCGGCTTCAACGGTCGGCTTCATGAAACCAGTTGTTGTCCTGTCGGATGCAGCGGAAGACTTGGAGTTAGGGAGAGGCTTCTACGACTCTCAGGAACTGGGAATTGGGGACTGTTTTGTAGACTCATTGCTTTCGGACATTGAAAGCCTTCGGTTATTTCACGGAATTCACAAAATGGATTTTGGCTTTTACCGAATGCTGTCCAGTCGGTTTCCGTTTGGAATTTATTACTGCGCAACCGACATGGAAGTTACCAAGTTCACAAACGGTCACCGTCCCGAACAATCGAGGCATCCATCCCCTTCAAATACCCACGAAGACTCGGAACCTCACGCACCGCAATGATTTCAATCCGGTTTCGGAAAGCAACCATTTTGGCCTTCCCTCCAGAGGGCAGTCCCATCGCTTCGCGAATCTTCCGCGGGATCACGACTTGGAACTTTGGAGAAATCGTGATCGTTTCCATGCGACATACGGTACCCCAATCGACCAGCACGTCAATGTGGATTGCCCCTGTCTCTCCACCACAACACGTTCTTTTCATGAGACTTGGCAGGGCACATTTCCATTCGGTGTTCCAACGGCAACGCTCGTCAGGAGCCTGCCCCCCGGAACGCGCGCACACGGATAAGGGCAGCCAGTTCACCAGCGGAGTTTGGACGGGTATACTGAAGTGTGCTGGCGTGCGGGTGAGCATGGATGGAGGGAGGGCTTTGGCTGGACAGCGTGTGCATCGACCGGTTGTGGCGGGGCGTAAAGCGTGAAGCACAAGGGCCGCGGTACGTGCCAAATGGGCCGCCGCGACGGGGATCGCGGATCGTCTGCAGACTGGACAAACCGGTTGGGTCAACTAGTCTATAAACATGGAGTCTGTAACTTCTGTCGTGGGCGCCTTCGAGGCAAAGACCAAACTCGCCGAACTCTTGGAACGTGTCCGCCAAGGAGAAACCTTCACCATCACCAAGCATGAAAAACCTGTGGCACGGTTGGTGGGGTGTGGCCAGGAAAGCAAGGAACGCAGGGAGCACGCTACCAAGGCGTTGAAGTCCCTGCGGAAGCGCTATTCGCTTGGGGGCCTTGATCTGCGGCAGTTGAAGGAGGACGGACGCCCGTGAGTTTCGTGTTGGATTGCTCAGCGACCCTGCCGTGGATCTTTGCCGACGAAGCCGCGGAAGCGACCGACCAACTCTTGGATACTCTCCAAAATGGTGCGCAGGCCTGGGTTCCTGGCCTCTGGCATCTCGAACTGGCAAATGTATTGATCGGCGCGCAACGCCGGGGTCGCATCGATCAGGCGGGCATCGAAGCATTTCTTTCCCATCTGACCAGCTACGCTATCTCGGTGGACGTTGAGACGATCCCCAGGGCTTGGACCAAAACACTGGATCTCGCCGTGCGTCACGGGTTATCCGCCTACGACGCCGCTTACCTCGAACTGGCTCTGCGCCGAGACCTCCCTTTGGCAACAAAGGACCGGGCATTGATCGATGCAGCGCGGCGCGCTGGTATCAGGCTTGCCCTCGAGGCCTCTTGATGCCTCGCGTCGGCTTCCAATCCAACCCACGTCGGCTGTTGTTGCGGTTGATACTCCGCTAAAGACAGCTTTGTTTCGCGAAAGCCAAACTCCAGCATTTCTGCTCCACCGTGTCGTAGCGGCGAGGGTATTGCGGAACCAATTGATCTGCCGATCATTCCGTGTGGAGTCGATCTTTTCCGGCGCAATCTTGAACGAGCGGTTCAGGGCCTCCCCGATGATTTGAAACGACCGCTCCACAAAGCGATTTTCGGCGATCTCGGTCAACCACGCCAATAGGCTGGAATGGCAAACGGTGGCGGGTTGGGGCAGCAAGGTGGAGGGGACCTCACCTTGATCTCTGCCCGCAAACAAGGTTCCGCGTAGGGTTCATTATCCGGACCCGCTCCATCGCGTGAATACTTGGATAATCAAGGCGGGTTGTTGAATGTCTGGCGTGCTTGAACGGCCGGAACTCTGGCGTTCATCACTCGTTGTGTGAACTTACGCCGGAATGGAGTCGTCAGCCTATATGCTCACCGCTCACTTTTGCCTGGGTTTAGCCGGATTCGTAAGTGACATTTTTTCGGTCATGCACCGCCCCAAAGTCCGCGTTATGGCCGCAGTAATATCCCGGGAAGACTGCGTGCTTGTTTGCCGCAGGCCGCTCCATAAAAGGCATGGCGGCTTGTGGGAATTTCCCGGCGGCAAATGCGAACGCGGGGAGTCCGATGCTGCAGCGATCAAGCGGGAACTGCGGGAGGAACTTGCGGTTTTGGTGACGTCTGTGGGGGCGGCATGGGCAGAGATTGCGGACCCGCTCTCCGAGTTTGTCATCGTGTTTGCACCCGTCTGCATCGACGGGGAACCCGAGTGCATCGAACACGCAGAGATCCGCTGGGTGGTAGTGGGTGAACTCAGTAACTTAAATTTAGCGCCATCGGACCGCGCCTTTGTGCAGAAGTGGCTGCCCCTCAATATCCCATGAACCTCCCGCACGGTCTCTACGAACAACTACTCACCGTCGGCTTGCAAAAACAGCTCACTGCGCTGGACGAACGGACCGTCCAGAAACAGTCACTGCATCCGACGGAAATTCCGAATCGGCTCGCGTTACATTTGGCAAAGCAAATTGAAGTGGCCTTGGATTCTCTGCCCAAACCGGAACGTGCGCAGGCGGGATTAGAGCTCTCCAACGCCCTGCTTGCGCAGCTTATTCGGCTAAATGAAAAACTGGATTTTCAGATGCAGACCCCTGTCGACGGCGGGTCCGTGCTGCGCAGCATCCACGCTCTGCACCCAGATGGATCGCCTGTTGAAATTCGCGAACCTCTGATCCCGCTGCTGGACACCACTCTGCTCACGAACTCTCCCGGGGAACCCCGCGTCGGGCACCAGATCGTCGCCGAGATCGATTCAGCGCGGCGCATCGACGTGGTGATGGCGTTTATACGGCTCTCGGGAATTCTCCCCATGCTTCCATCGCTCCAGGACCACATCCGGAAAGGCGGCCGCATACGCGTTCTGACCACGACATACACTGGCTCCACTCAACGAGAGGCCCTCGACCGCCTTGCCGATCTGGGGGCCGAGATTCGAATTTCCTATGATATCTCGATGACGCGGTTGCACGCGAAGGCGTGGTTGTTTGAGCGGACGGCGGGCTGTTCGACGGCCTACATTGGGTCTTCCAATCTGACGCACTCGGCTCAACTTAGCGGCTTGGAGTGGAATGTGCGTGTTTCCGGCGCGCGCAACCCAGATGTTTTGGACAAAGTACGGGCCGTTTTTGAGTCGTACTGGGAGAGTCCGGATTTCAAGGCGTACGACCCGGCGGAGTTTGGTGAGCAAACTCGAGCGGTATGCCGCGAGGGCTCCCGAGTGGTGTTGAGCCCGCTTGCCGTAGAACTGAGGCCGTTTCAGGAGAGGCTGCTGGAACAGATCGCTCTCGCTCGATTATGCGGCCATCACCGCAACCTGCTCGTTTCCGCAACGGGCACCGGAAAGACCGTGATGTCCGCGGTAGACTACGCGCGACAGCGGAATGTGTTGGATCGTAGCCGTCTGCTTTTTGTCGCGCACCGTCTCGAAATTCTGGAGCAGAGTCAGGCCACATTTCGTCATGTACTGCGGGATCCACTTTTCGGGGAAACCTGGGTTGCAGGGCGGCGGCCGGAGCGATTCGAGCACGTGTTCGCGTCCATTCAGACGCTCCATGCCTCACAGCTCGATCGTCTGGATCCGGAGCATTTCGACTTTGTGATTCTAGACGAGTTTCACCATGCCGCAGCGGCTTCTTATCGCGCATTGCTCGATCACCTGCGCCCGCGGGAATTGGTAGGGCTGACTGCAACGCCGGAACGTGCCGACGGCCAGTGCATACTCAGCTGGTTTGATGGCCGTATCGCAGCAGAACTTCGGCTGTGGGATGCCATTGATCAACAGTATCTGACTCCGTTTCATTATTTTGGAATCCATGACGGCGTACGCCTCTCCGAGATCCCGTGGAAACGGGGATCGGGTTATGACGTGAATAAGCTCACCGACGTGTACACCGCTTCGGACGCGTGGGCGCACTTCGTCATCAAAGAGTTTGTCAAAAGGGTGGGAGATCTTGATTCGGTCCGCGCACTCGGTTTCTGCGTAAGCGTACCACATGCCCGCTTTATGGCGGACAAATTCAACCGAGCGGGAATCGTCTCGGTGGCGATCAGTGCGGAAACCGGCGAAGAGGAGCGGCGCGATGCGCTGGAAGGCTTGCAGGAGGGCCGCACGCGAATGGTGTTCTCTGTAGATCTGTTCAATGAGGGGGTCGATGTCCCGGCCGTGGACGCCCTGTTGATGCTTCGTCCCACGGAAAGCGGCACACTTTTTCTGCAGCAGCTTGGCCGAGGTCTGCGCAAGCGGGAGGGAAAAACGGTTTGCACTGTTCTCGATTTTGTCGGGCTTCATCGCGCCGAGTTCCGCTTTGACATGCGTCTTCGTGCGTTGCTGGGAGGTTCGCGCAGCGACGTTGAGCGCCAGGTGGAAAATGGGTTTCCGTTTCTACCCGCAGGGTGTCACATGGAGTTGGACCGCAAGGCCTCGGAGATTGTGCTGCGCAGCATCCGCTTGGCGCTTCCCACGCGCTGGAATCAGAAGGTTCTGGAGATGCGGGGGTTTCTTAGAGCGGGCCATGCGCCGGATCTGGCGGCTTTTCTCACGCACTCAGGTCTGGAATTGGACGACGTCTTTACCAAGGACAAATCTTGGTCGCTTCTGTGCGCGGATGCGGGACTGCAAGGGGAGTCCGAAGGTCCGCAGGAAACGGTGCTTCGCCGTGCGGTCGCCCGGTTGCTGCACGTGGACGATGGATTGCGCACCGCATGGTACCTCCAAGTCTTGAGTGCGGAGGAACCGCCACGGTGGGCAGAGCTGAGCCAGTGGGACCGGCGACTGATCCGGATGCTTCTGGTTCAGTTGTGCGATCAGGTCGCCCCGGCGTTGTTGCCCACAGATGCGGGGATGGAGGATGCGCTTTCCTTGCTGTGGGAACATCCGGGTGTTCTCGCGGATATTTGCGCGTTGTTGCGTGTGCAGGAAGGGCGACTCTCGCATGTCCACCGATCTATGGCGGGCGGAGACGGTGTTCCGTTACGGGTGCACGCCCGCTACGCCCGGAGCGAGATTCTGGCTGCCTTTGGGGTGGGCGGGCGTGCGCGCGCCGAGACTTGGCGCGAGGGGGTGCGCTGGATTCCGGAGGAACACACAGATGTGTTTTTGATCACGCTCGACAAAACCGGATCGGGGTTTTCGCCGACGACGCGGTACAAGGATTACGCGATCAGCCGGGAGTTGTTTCACTGGGAGAGTCAGTCTATGACGAGCGAAGGCAGCCCCACTGGAATGCGGTACCGCCATCAGGCCTCCTCGGGAAACCGCGTGGTTCTGTTCGCGCGGAGGAACGAGGCGGAGCGCGCCTTTTGGTGTCTCGGAACGGCTTCGTACGTGCGGCATGAGGGGGAAAGGCCGATGGCTGTCACCTGGCGACTTCACACACCTCTTCCGCTGGATTTGTTCAACCAGTTTGCTGCAGCTGTCGCATGAAGGTCATTGAACGCAGCTTGTGGTCAGCGGAATGGACGGCCCTGAGGTGCGCAAGAAGGCTTTGAGTTCTCTGAAAGTCCTTTCTTCGATGCAAGCAACGCCCGCCGAGGCGGACGGACCGCGCGCAAAGGAGCGGCTCGGGGAATGGTTCGACGACGCTATGGATGCGGTGATCGTGCAGAGGCTTTTGCCCAAGCTCCACGGGTCCCGGGGCAGGTTGGAGGGACTGCTTTGGGCGCTCGGTGTGGTCTGTGCGTGGGATCGTTCGGAATGGGAACCGCGGGACCAAGCGGCCGGGCTCCTTGCGCATTGCAGGGAGGCAGGGCTTGCCGATGACGAGGCAAAATACGCACCGGGTTCGCTTCAAAAGCAACTGCGGGCCGCCGGCCGGGAGGCGCGTTACAGGACCAGCTTTGACAAGACCCTGCGAATGCAGCGCAAGCTGGAGCGGGATCAGTTTGTGAGTTTTGCCGAGGCTTGAGGGATGCCTGCTCAAGCGTCGAACGGGGAAGAGGTGCCGTGCCACGATGCACGCGGCCGAGTGGTCGCCCGGGTGCGCATTTGGAGCCGGCGCAGGAAGGGCGCGGAGGGAGGACCCGAGCGTCCGCAGCTTGCCGATCTGGTGCGTTGGCCGGCTGCGGAGGCGAGGACGCGGGGGGAGGAACCGGTGCAGTTGAGGGAGCGCGCGCGGTACGCCTACCGGGTGATCGGCGGCGCAGGCGCTGAATATGGGCTGAAGGAGGGACGCGGCATCGCGACGGGGCTGGATCCCGACGCCCCCGGAACGGGCGAGATCGAAACGGGGGACTACTGCGGGGTGCTGCCGCTGGTGGTGGTGAGGCGTTCGGTGAAACTAAACTACCGGGACCATTACCGCGGGATGTTAAACCACATTGCGGAGCGGTGCGCGGGACTGCTGCTGGAGAGTCGTTCCGCCACGCGCCTGCGGTTGTCCGCGGAATGGCGGCGACACCGGGCAACGCTGGAGCAGCAACTTGAATTTCTGCGGCAGACACTGGAATCCCGAGGGTTCAACGGCGCGGTGGACCAGATCCTGAGACACCCCAACCGGCTGCTGCAACACGAGGTCCGCCGGCAACCGGTTTCGCTTCCGTTCAAGGCGGGACGGGATCTTGGGAGGCAGTTGAGCGCTGCGGGCGCGCGGGTCGCGCTACCGGGCGGGCACCCCTTGCGCGACGCGCTTCCGGCGCCCGCCACGCTCCCTGAAAAGATTACGGTCCCGGTGCGGCGGGACTGTTGGGACACTGCGGAAAACCGGTTCGTAAAAATGGTCCTGGTGGAGTTCAGGGATTTTTTGGGTGTGGCGGCCTCGTGGCTGGGCGGGAAATCCGCGGAAAAACAAACGCCGGAGAATGCGCGTCTTTTGAAGGAGGTGGCGCGTCTGCGCGGCGGGCTTGAGACAATCCTCGCGCGGGGGTTCTTTGCCGGGCTTGGGCCGCCGGGTACGTTGCCTTTGGGAAGTCCGGTGTTGCAGCGCAAGGAGGGGTATCGGG
>CAMCIN010000137.1 GCA_945874745.1 Akkermansia muciniphila
CGCAAACGGCAACATCCTCCTAGACCTCGAGGGCAGGACCACGCCCCGTTACACCACCATCTTCGACGCCGCGACAAAGCTCTACGTCCACCAGCCCGGCGACGAGGCCAAAATCCCGATCCCTGTCCTCTGCCACCAGTCCCACATGAAGCCCGTGGCGGTCTGCAGACTTTGCGTCGTGCAGATCTACGGCCAGAAACGCGGCAAGCGCGCCGCCGAACGCAAGCTGCTGCCCGCCTGCCAGCACCAAGTCAAAGAGGGCATGGAGGTCTTCACCATGCAGGACGCGGGCCCCGACGGCGAACGCGTCCGCAAGTCGGTGCGCACACTCACCGAACTGCTTTCCGCCGACCACCTCAAGGCGGCGCCCCGGGCTGAACTCGAAAAGGAACTCGCCCCCTTCAACGAACTGGGCCAGCTGGCCGCACGCTGCGGCGCCGACCCGGCCCGCATGAAGCTGGAAGCCTTCGCGCCCACACAACCGGCGGCCATCGCCCACCGCCAGCGCCTCGACGCCACCTCGCCCGTTTTCGTCACCGACCACAGCGCCTGCGTGCTGTGCGACCGGTGCGTGCGCGCCTGCAACGAGGTCAAGGGCAACAACATCATCGGCCGCACCGGCAAGGGCGCGCAGGCCTCCATCGGCTTCGATCTCGACCAGCCCATGGGCGAGAGCGACTGCGTCCAGTGCGGGGAATGCATGGTTTCCTGTCCCACCAGCGCCATCACCTTCAACCCGGTCTCCTCCGTCAAACCCGCTGCCAAGCAGGGCACCGTCGAGAAGATCGCCGCCGACGTGCTGCTGAAGGATCCGCTTTTTGCGGGCATCCCACCCAAGTTTCTCCTCTGGCAGGAAGGGCTGGTGCTGCGCCGCACGGTGCGCGCCGGGACCATGCTCATGCGCCAGGGCGAGCCGGGCAACACCGCCTTCATCGTCAAGTCGGGCCGCTACCAAACCACCGTCTACAAGCCAACGGCCGCCACTCCCAAGGGCACCTTCAGCGCGTGGATGGGCCAGTCGAAAAAGGAGGTCGTTTTCGAAGTGGAGGTCACCCCCGAGGACGTCATCGTCGGCGAAATGTCCTGCCTAAGCGGACTGCCCCGCACCGCGGACCTCAAGGTGCTCGAAGACGGAGAAGTCTGGGAGATCCGCCGCAACGTGCTCGACCGGCTCATGCGCCTGCCCAGCCAGCGCCAGAAATTCGAGACCGCCTACCGCGAGCGCTCGCTGAACCTCGTGCTCCAGTCCGCCAAAATCTTCCAGGGCATTCCCAAGGAGGAATACGCCCGGATTGTCGACTACATGCGCCAGCGCATCACCTTTCTGCGGGTCAACCCCGGCCAGGTTTTGTTTGAGCAAGGCGACCCGGCCAACTGCCTCTACATCGTGCGCCTGGGCTACACCCGCATCGGGATCCGACGCTACGACGAAGAATCCAGGGTGGTCTCGCGCGGCCCCGGCGGGCTGATTGGAGAGATCGGGATGCTTGCGCTGACCCCGGGCGATGCCTTCAAGAGCATCGACGAGGTCGAGAGCGCACTCGTCGCGGTGCTCAACCAAAAAGGAACCGACCTCGCCCGGGAAATTCCCGCGGGCATCCGCACCGCCAGCTGCTCCGCCCTCGGCCAGCTGGAGGTGGCCCGGCTCAGCCGGGAGGACTTCCTGCCCATGTTGCGCGAGTTCCCCACGCTGCGCCGCCGCCTCATCGAGAGTTCGCTCGCCCTCCTGCAGGGCGACCGCCAGACCAACCCGATCCTCTCCCGTTACGTCGACCAGGGCCTCTACGAAGGCAGCAGCATCCTGGCACTGAACATGGACCTGTGCATCCGGTGTGACGAATGCACCAAGGGCTGCGTCGACCAGCACGGCACACATTCCCACGGCGTGCCCGTTACCCGGCTCCTGCGCGACGGCATGCGCCTGGGTAACTTCATGGTGGCCACCTCGTGCCGCTCCTGTGTCGACGCCCACTGCATGGTGGGCTGTCCGGTCGACTCCATTCACCGGGGCAAGCATCTCCAGATCGTCATCGAAGACCACTGCATCGGCTGCGGGCTCTGCGCCAACAACTGCCCCTACGGCAGCATCTTCATGGTCCCAAACGAGAACGCCGACGCCCAGGCACTTTCTTCCGGACCCGCAGGGCAGACCGTGCGGCTCGCCCAACCCAAGGCCGCCGCGTGCGATCTTTGCGACGCGGAAGGCACCAAGGACGAGCCGGAGCCCCGCTGCGTTTCCTCCTGCCCACACGACGCAGCAGGCCGCTACACCGGCGACGAACTCCTGCAGCTGGTCCTTTCGGGAAATTCGGACAAACGAGCCAACTGATTGCTCCCCTGACCTCCAAGGCGAGGTGAAAAAGGCGCCGGGGCGCCTGCCCCCAAAACGTCCTCAGTCCCGACACCGGTCCGGAACACAGCACCGCGGCCCTTCTCAAAACACCTTCCAACATGCAACCACGCTTCCAGAAAGAACCCTTGCCGGCCTCCGCCGCTCCGCAAAAAAAGTCCGTGGCGATTGGAGCCTCCCTGCTCGCGTGTGCCTTTTCCGCCGCCGCCGCCGGGCCCGAAAACTTTACAAAGCTCAGATTCACGGAGGTGATCGAAAACGTAACCGTCCTCGAGGCGCGCTCCGAAAAATCCAAACCGGCCACGCTCAACTCGGTTTTGAACGTGCCTGACCGGGTCGCGACCGGTCCAAACTCTAGGGCCGAGTTGCTCGCACCGGACGGCACCGTGACTCGTGTGGGGGCAAACACCGTCTTTTCCTTCAGCGCTGAAAAGCGGGAGGTGAACCTCCAAAAGGGGAGCGTACTGTTCCACTCGCCCACGGGAAAGGGGGGCGGAATCATCCGGACCAACGGAGCCCAAGCGGCGGTGATGGGGACCACCCTGATCGTGACGGCAACCTCCGGAGGCGGATTCAAGTTACTTGTGCTCGAGGGCAAGGCGAAGGCCACCCTCGCAAACGGCTCTTCAGTCGACGTGACCGCCGGCCAACTCACCCTGGTGGAACCCGACCGTCCCACCTTCGGCCCGGTTCTAAACTTCCGCCTGAAGGAACAGGTCGCCGGCTCCGCGCTGCTCAAAGGGTTTCAAACTCCGGTGGCTTCGGAAAAAAAGGTCCTGTCCTCCGTCGAGCGCCAGGAGCGCATGATTGAAAAGGGCCGCGCGGAACCGACGAGATTCAGGGTGCGCGGCGACAAGCTGGTCGAGGGCGGCGAGCAACCGCCCCCGCAAAAAGAACGGTTCGTCCGCGGAGACACCCAGAGGCCACCTCCACCCCCCAAGGGGACGCTGGACGCCTCGGCAGATTTGATCAACAACGCCCTGAAACAAGATGTCCTCGTCCAGGAGCTGGGAAAGGAGCCCGCCTCGAGCCTGTTTACCTTCACAAAACCGCCATCAGAAAAGGCTCTCGCACCGGTTCTGGGCCTGGCTGATCTTGAAGCACTTAGTGCCACACTCTCCATATACGCCGATAAAGACTTCCAGCTACTCCTAGCCAGAAACCTCACGGTCGGCGGCGCCAAACCCTTCCCCGATGGAGACCTCTCGGATTATCTTTTTCCGAGCTCCCTCAAGCAGGTGAAAATCCTCGCAGCCAACGGTGCCCTTCTGCTGAACGAAGGCCGCGCGCTGAACTCCATTCTGGATTCAGCCACATTATCCACCGCATTGCCCGCCACAGAGAGCCTCCTCTGGGTAGCGGCTAAGGACTCCATCACGGTGACACGTTCCAGCCTTCAGGCGACATCCACCCTATTCAAGCTCGGCAGCTCCAGTCCCTCCATCCCAGTGGAAATCAGCTTCGAGAAGTCAAACCTCATCAACCGCTCCGGCGGGATTGATCTGCAGGCGAACAGCATCACCACCGTGGACACAAGCATCCTCGCAAAGGGGAACATCTCGATTGATTCCCGCACCGATGTTTCCATTGAAGTTTCCATTGAAAACACTCTGGCCCGCGAACTGACTGCCGGCCTGCCCGGATCGTCCTTGAAGATCACCGCCCTCAGGGACCTCACGATCAACTCCCAGGCGACCCCTTCCGGGCCCGGAAACACCACAAAGCTCAACGCCCAAACCATCTCTTTGGAGGCGCGGACGCTCATTCTCAAGGACATCGACTTCAAGGCAGGCTCGGTAGTCTCTCTGTCATCCAGCGACGGCACCCTTGCTGCAAACCCAAACACCAACAAGCCCGCTGAAGCCCTGAAGGTCAACTTCATCAGCGGGGTTAAATACGGTGGAGTGACAATCCCCACGACAGCCACGACCACCAATCTTCCCTCTGGGATCACAATTAAGGCAAACGGGCGCCTCTAAAAAATCTTCCCCATGCCCCTCCCTTCCGCCCGCACCCGCTGGCTCGCCGCCCTGATACTGGGCGCTCTCTCCCAGGGCGCCCTTGCCCAGACGCGGCTCGAGTCCGCCACACAGCGCATCGTACGCCCCGGTCTGCAACCCCGGCTGGAGACCCCAGCCTCCGAGGAAATCGCCCCCCTCTACGAGGAGGAGGAGCTGGACATCGGCCCCCAGCATCTCATCCGGCAGAAGCCCCGCCACAACTGGCTGGAGGCCTCGGGTGACATACAGTTCGGCTCAACCTCCAACGTCTATCTTTCCGAGACCGGTGCGGCGGATTCCTCACTCATGACCTCCATGCTCCAACTGGCCCTCACCCCGCCCGTCTGGAAACTGGAGGCAGGGGAGCTTTCCGCAAAGGCCGGCTATCGGCACCAGAAGTTCAACTACGGCATCGCCACCGGTGGTAACGAGTCCACCTTCAACAACGTAGACTTCGACATCAGCTCCCTGTTTCTTCAGGGCAGTTTTCTCTACCACGAGAAGTGGCTTGCCACTTTCGGCCTCGAGCACAACCGCCTGCTGAACGCTTCAGCCGGGTCGTATGATGAGTTTTACACCGAGTTTGCCCCGAATGTCTCCCTTGGCCGAAGCTTTGCCCTGACTCCAAAATCCGCGCTCTCTGCGACCCTTTCCGCGGCCGCCCACCTTTCCCGTGTGGATTCCGCCCCCACGAAAGCCTACGACAGGATCGACGAAGCCGTGACCATCTCCTACACGGCCGAGATCCTTCCACGCACCCTGTTTCAATCCTATTAAAGGGCCCAGTTCATGCATTTCACCCGCACAGAGAACCGCCAAGATCTCATCCAAGCCGTCGGGGTCAGCCTGTCCTACACCCTCTGTCAGAACGCCTCCCTACGTCTCTTCGCCAACTTCGAATCGCGTGACTCCAGTGGCGCAGACATCGCCGACTACCAGAAGGTGGACACGGGCCTGGGTTCCTCGGTGCGCCTGGCTTTTTAGTCCACCGCCCCCCGTTCCAACCGGGTCTCCGCTCCCTCATGAGACAGGCCCCATCTCACTGCCCCTCGTTTTAAATGGAGAAAGAATCAGACCGCCGCCACGTCTTCGTCTTCATCTGCCTAGCCAGTTCTGTGCTCGCGCTCCTGTTTTCGGGGCTTTTCAAAGGCGTGACGTTCCTGCCGCTCGAGCAAGTGGAAACCTACACCGAAGACGTGCGTGCACGCGTCGGGCGTAAAACGGAGGTGGATCCAAACCTAGTACTCATCGGCGTGGACCGCCCCCAGTACGCGGTGTCCGATTTCAGCGAAGAGACCCTACAGGCCGCCCCGATCCTGCGCGAATTACAGAGGAGCTTCCCTTGGTCCCGCGAGGTTTGGGCCGCGTTGATTGAAAAACTCGCGGAGGCCGGAGCCAAGGTGGTGGCTTTCGACATGATTTTCGGAGCCCCCACCGTGGGCGACGAGCGCCTCCAAAAAGCCCTGTCCACCTACAAAGACCAGGTGGTCATCGGCTACACCCTCAGCCAGCAGTCGACCGACCGGGGGGAGTTTCTCCAACTCATCACCCCCAATCCCGAGCTGCTTCACACCCCGGAAGTCGAATCCATCGTGGGTGACGAACGCCTCGGTTACGTCCACGTCCCGCTCGACAGTGACGGAGTGGTGCGCCGCGTCCAGTTCCGGCAAACCGCCGCCCAAGCCAGTTTTGTCGTAGACGAGGGGGCCATCCTCGAGTCCATCACTGCACGTTCCCTCAGAAAGTTTGGGCGCGCAGAGGCCTTTCCAATGGCCTTTGAACCAACCCGGTTTCGCTTTGGTGCGCCTCCGGGAACCGGCTACCCCGTGCACGCCATCGGAGACGTACTGAGCCCGAGGCTCTGGGAGTCCAACTACGGCGGAGGCTCCTTTTTCCGGGGCAAAATCGTTCTGGTCGGCCCCACGGCCAGCATTTTCCACGACGAGCACGATACACCGTTTGCCGAGCGAAAAATGAACGGGCCCGAACTCCACCTCAACATCATGGCAGCCGCCCTGCAGCACCAGTTTCTGCGGGAAGTCCCAAAGTGGGCGACCCTCACCATCATCCTCCTCACGGGACTGCTTGCGGGCGCGCTTTCCTTCCACAACTTCCAGCCCTTGGAAAGGCTCGGCACTCTGGTGATGAGCGTGGTCAGCTACTGGGTGCTCGCCCAATGGTTTTACGACCGCGCCGGCTGGGTCATTCCGGTCGCGGCCCCCATCCTCTCCTTTCTGGTGAGCGGATTTCTGATCCTCTTCTACGACTTTTTTCAGGAGCGGATCGACCGGGTGAAGCTGCGCCACACCATGGGTCTCTATTTCTCCCCCACCGTCCTGCAAGCCGTGCTCGCCGACCCGGGTTCCATGCAGCCCAAACACGCCGACGTCACCTTGCTACTCACCGACTTGCGCAACTCCACGCCCCTTGCTGAAATCCTCGGACCGCAAGGCATGTTCGACCTCCTCAACAAGGTCTTCGAAGTCCAGACAAACGCCATCATGCGGGAGCAGGGAAACCTGGAACACTTTCTGGGCGACCAGTTTTTGAGCTATTGGGGGGCGCCCCAGCCCCAGCCGGATGCCGCGGACAGATCCCTCCGAGCCGCGCTGGCCCTGATCTCTGCCATGGAAACCCTGCGCCTGGGTTTCGCCGAAAATGTGCGCGAGATTTTCGGCTACGGCGTGGCCCTGCACAGCGGGCGCGTCCTCGTGGGAAACAAGGGTTCCGCCCTTCGTCTGGACTACGGTCTGGTAGGAGACTCCGTGAATGCCGCCTCCCGTATCGAGGGACTCACCAAGTACTACGGGGTGCGCCTGCTGGTTTCCCGCGAGTTTTTCAAGCAACTCTCCAACCCGGGAGTCCACAGGCTCCTGGACCGGGTCATCGTCAAGGGCAAGAGCGATCCAAGCGACCTGCTCGAGTACGAGAACCCCTGCACTCCCCCCACATTTCCGCAACTTTGCAGCGCCTACCAAAAAGCCTACGTGACGTACGCCTCGGGCTGCTTTGCCGAAGCCCAGATCCAGTTCGAAGGCCTCGCCGCCGCCTTTTCGGACGGCCCCAGCAAAGTGCTGGCCGAGCGCTGCGCCTTCTTGGCAGCCACCCCCCCCACAGACTGGAAAGGCGTCTGGAAAATGGACGCCAAATAAGCGCCACCGCCCAACCGCCACGCCGCATCCCCAAACCGCCACGCCGCATCCCCAAACCGCCACGCCACATCCCCCAACCGCCACGCCGCATCCCCCCACCGCCGCCGCTCACCAGCCTACTGCGCCAGCGTCGTGCCCGGGTAAAAGTAGGCCAACCGCCACTCCGCTCCAACCTTGCGCCAAGCGACACGTCCCCCCTTGTAAGACTCCCGCAGTGCGCTGCGCGGTGAGATCCACACTCCCTCACGGAGCGTCGGGCGGTCCTTCAACGCTTCCTGCAGATTCCCCCACAGCTTGTAGCGGTTCCAGAAGTCGTACGGTTCCTCATCCAGGGGAGGGATATCCTCGCGCCAGGCAAAATCCGGAGCCAACACCGGTTGGATTACCGACTGGTCACGCGTGATTGCGCCCTCCAATAGTTGCACTCTCGCCGCCTCGAGTGCGGGGTCCATGGCAATGGGTTTTGTCGCGCAACTTGCAGACAGAAAACTGGCGGCCAAAAGGCCAAGAAGCGCCACAGAGCCGCTCTGTGCAGCTTGATTAATGGGGATGGGGGCGTTTTTCATTCGGTTTTCTTTATTTCCTAATCTGGCCGGAACCACGCAACTGATACTTATAAGTGGTCAATTCCTCCAGCGCCATCGGTCCTCTGGCGTGTAATTTGTCAGTTGAGATACCAATTTCCGCCCCAAAACCAAACTCGCCGCCGTCCGTAAACCGGGTTGAAGCGTTCCAATAGACGGTTGCCGAGTCCACTTCTTGCAGAAAACGCTCCGCCGCCTCCGCATCCTCGGTGATGATCCCGTCACTGTGGTGCGAGCCGTTTTCTTCAATGTGAAGAATCGCCTCCTCCAGCCCGCCCACCACCTTGATGGCGAGTACCAGATCGAGAAACTCCGTCTGAAAATCCGCCGCGCTTGCCGCCACCGTCTTGCCCGCGAGTTCCGGCACCCGTTCAGCCGCCGCCAACGCCTCCGGATCGCACCGCAACTCCACCCCCTTGGCGGCCAGTGCGCAGGCCGTCTGGGAAAGAAAGGAAGCCAGCGCTGAACGGTGTACCAGAACCGTTTCCACCGCGTTGCACACGCCGGGCCGCTGGCATTTGGCGTTGAGCACGATGTCCCGGGCCATCTCAGGCTTTGCGCAGGCATCCACATACAGAATGCAAATTCCGTCGTAGTGCTTGATGACAGGCATCCGCGCGTGGCCCACCACCGCCTCAATGAGGCTCTTGCCCCCACGCGGCACTATGACATCCAGATACCTGTCCATCTCGCACAGGTGCCTGACCGCTTCGCGCTCAGTGACCGAAATGAGCTGGATGGCGTCCCCGGGCAGACCCGTCCGGGCCAGGCCCTGAGACAGCGCCGCCGCGATGGCCAGGTTCGAGCGAATCGACTCCGAGCCCCCCCTCAGAATGGTTGCGTTTGCGGTCTTGGTGCAGAGCACCGCAGCATCACTGGTCACGTTGGGACGCGATTCAAAAATGATCCCCACCACGCCAATCGGGACCCGCACCTTGCTAATCTCCAACCCGTTTGGGCGCGTCCAGCGGCGGATCAACTCCCCCACCGGATCCGGCAGGGCGGCCACCTCGCGTACGCCAGCCGCCATCGCGTGGATCCGCGCCCCCGAGAGCGTCAGCCGCTCGAGCAGCGCCCCGGAAAGCCCGCGCGCCGCGGCCTGCTCCACATCGGCCTGATTCGCCGCCAGGATCTCCGCCTCGGCCTCCACCAGGGCGTCCGCCATCGCGCACACCCCGGCATTCCGCTGGGCCGTGCTCGTTCGCGCCAGCAACCGGGCAGCCACCCGCGCCCGCCGGCCATACTCCAAAATCATTTCCTTCAACTCACTCATAACTGCTCCAGTTCCCCTGCTCCCACGGGCAGAAAACGCGTTCCCACGTTGCGCCCCGCAAGCACCCCCGAAATCTGCCCTGCTTTCCGACCGCTCGCAATGACGGTAAGGATTCCTGCGTCCACGGCGAGCTGGACCGCCTGCAGTTTTGAAACCATTCCCCCCACCGACAGGCGCCCCTTTTCCTCCCGGGCAAGGCTGCTCACGGAGGAAACATCCTCCACCTCGCTGATCCTGCACCCCTCGGCATCCAGCAACCCCTCCACGCTGGTGAGCAATACCAGCAGATCCGCGCCCGCAAGAATGGCGACCTCCGCCGAGAGGCGATCGTTGTCTCCAAACTTGAGCTCTTCAGTGGCCACCGAATCATTCTCATTGATGACGGGGACCACTTTTCCAGAGGAGAGCAACCGGCTGAGGGTGTTGCGCACATTTTGGGAACGGGACCGGCTGTCGATGTCCCCGTGGGTCAGCAGCAACTGGGCAACCTGCAGGCCGTGGCCGGCAAAGTTTTCAGCGTAAAGAGCCATCAGCTTGGACTGGCCGACCGCCGCACACGCCTGGCGCAACGCAAGGTCCTCGGGCCGTTCCTTGAGTCCCAGCGCCCCCAGTCCAGCCGCGACGGCCCCGCTGGAAACCACCACGCACTGGTGCCCCTCCGCCACCAGCGCGGCGACCTCGCGGCTTAAACGCGCAAACTGGCGGCCGTCCAGAGTCGTCCCCTTTACGGAAGCCAATATACCCGAGCCAAATTTTAAAACGATGCGCATGAGAAAAGGAAACAAAACGCCAAGCCCGGCTTCCGGACAAACAAGCAAACATTACAAACAACAGCCGCACCGGCAGCAATGCTAATGAACGACAGCAAGGCAAAGGAGCGGAAAGCCCCCTGCGCCCCGCACTAGGATACTGCAAAATGATGCAAGGCATCGGTGCGCTGTCCCTGCCGGATCCAACGCAGGTGCTCGGTCACCGCCCTGGTGACAAAGCGCTTGGCAGCGGCCACAGCCGCCTGCAAATCCGCCCCCTTTGCCAGCTCCGCAGCGATCGCCGCCGAATACGTGCACCCGGTTCCGTGGGTGGAGACGTCCCTGACAAAAGGCGCTTCAAACCAAGACTCCCCCCCGCCGACCTCCACCAACAAATCGGCCGCACTCTCCTCCCTCAGATGCCCCCCCTTCACGAGAAAAGCCGTTCCATACACCCTGACCAGTTCCTGCCCGGCCTCCCGCATTTGTGTTCTCGAGGCAATCGGCCCGCCGACCAACGCCGAGGCCTCGTCCAGGTTCGGCGTCACCAGCGTGGCGCTCGGAAAAAGACGCCGCTGGTACACCGCAACCGCCTCCGGTTGCAGCAACCGGTCCCCGGAAGTCGCCACCATCACCGGATCCACCACCAGCGGAAGCCCTCCGTTTTGCGGACGCAACTCCTCGAGGATGTCGGCCACCGCGCTCAGGATCTCGGTGGAATACAGCATCCCCGTCTTGATTGCCGCCACCGGAAAGGCCTCAAAAAGCAGTCTGACCTGCTCAACCACAAGGGCAGGATCGATTCCCTGGATCGCGCTCACCTTGCCCGGCACTTCCGCCACCACGCACGTCACGGCCGTCAGTCCGTACACCCCCAAGGCACTCATGGTCTTCAAATCAGCCTGAATCCCCGCTCCCGCGCTGTTGTCGGAACCGGCGATACTCAAAACGGGACATAGCAAGCTCATGCCGCAAGCTAGGGCGTGTGCACGGCAAATTAAAACCAAGTTTAAAAAGGGAACCCCGCGGGCCCTGCCACACAAATCCTATAAACCACTTATCAAGAGATTTATCCGCAGATTCTAAAGATTTAACAGATGAGAAAAAACAGGCATCAGCATTTGTGAGTCTCTGTGTCATTTGTGGCACCCTTCCGCCTCCCAGCGCGCCTGCCTACTGCGTCGCAGCTTGTCCCCCTGCCCCAATCCGCTCACACTTTACGCCATTCCCTCTCTTGCCCACGTCGCCTCCATGATCCACGAACTGCACAATCTCAGAGTCACCGTGGACCGCGTCGTCTTCGCGCCGCATCTGGACGCGCCCCCCG
>CAMCIN010000138.1 GCA_945874745.1 Akkermansia muciniphila
GGAGCGGCAGGCGGCCTTGGTGTCGGCTTGGCCGGAACAGTTGACTGTGTCACTGGGGGAACGGTTGGTGGTGTCGCTTCTGCCATTTGCGGGCGCGCTGTTTTACCCGCATTTTTTTCTGCGCGTGCTGGAGGCTTACCCTGGGCTGCGCCAGTGGGTGCCGGTGAAGCTGCGCCGCAGTCTTGGAGCGGCGAATGGGCAGGTGATTCTTTTTGAGCGGACCGGCTACGCGCGTGTGGGTGGACATGCCGCCTTGCGGGCGCATCTGGTGGAGGACGTGGCCTTGGGGCGTGCCGTGGCAAGCCGGATGGGCGAGGGGTTGTGGTGGGTCAACTGCGACGGGGCGGGGTTGGTGCAGTGCCGGATGTACCGGGATTTGGAGGAGGTTTGGGAGGGGTTCACCAAAAATGTCAGGGCTGCCTTTGAGGGAGGGTTGGCGCAGTTTTGTGCGGCTGGGGTGGTGCAGGCGGTGCTTTTTGTTTTGCCGTTTTGCTGGCTCATGGGGCCGGCGAGCCATTGGGAATGGGCGAGGTGCGAGGTCGGGCTGGTGCTCTTGCTGCGGGTATTGGCGACCCTCGGTCTCGGAGGGTCGTGGTGGAGCGTTGCGTTGCATCCGATCGCCTACGGGTTGGCGCTGGCCATCGGGTTAAATAGTTGGCGTCGGTCCGCCGGCGCAGGGGTGCGCTGGAAGGGGCGTCTCTACCAGGTTAGCCATCCGTCCGAGCAGGGGGAATTAGGGCTATAACAAGCTTGTCAGGCTGACGGGCGTTGTTATGTTTCCCCACCCAACAACCAACCGTTGATTCGAGCCGCGCAATGACCCTCGCCAACCTACTCTCGGCCGACCAAATCATTCCCGAGATGCTGGCTTCCGAGCGCTGGGCCGCGATTGATGAGCTGGTGGATTTGCTCGAAAAAAAGGGGTTCGTCACGGCCTTGGATAGGCCCGAGATTTCCGCCGCGCTAAAGGTGCGCGAACAAACCATGAGCACCGGAATCGGCATGGGCATCGCCATTCCGCACGCTTCCTCTTCGCGGGTGAACAGGGTGCTGGCGGCGTTCGGTCGTTCAAAAGAGGGCATCGAGTTCGGGTCGCTGGACCATGTGCCTGTGCGCTTTGTCGTCCTGTTCGTCGTCCCCAAGGACCAGTTCCAGATCCATCTCAGGACGCTCGCCGCCATTGCGAAATTCCTCAATGACCGTGGGGTGCGTGAGCGACTGGCCACCGCCGAGTCTCCTGGGGACATCCTCGAGATTTTCCGCAGTCCGGGGCGCTAACTTTCTGCTGGCCTTCAGCTCTGGGCCGGCGCTCTTCATCCGTCGGTTCCTTTCCGGACAGAGCATCTTGGTTGCGCGCGGATGCGCCGCGGCCTTGGAACTGACATTTTTCAAACCCGTATATTTTCATGGAAACCATTCCCTCCATCTTGCAACAGCGCCTGAGCGCGGCCGTGGGCGATTCCAGCGGCGTGCCGCTGCATGTCACTCCGGCATCGGACTCCCGTTTCGGCGATTACCAGACCAACGCGGCGATGCAAATGGCCAAGCAGCGCAAGGCCAACCCCCGCGCGCTTGCGCAGGAGATTCTCGAGAAGATCGACGTCGCCGACCTGTGTAGCAGCGTGGAGATTGCCGGGGCGGGTTTCCTGAATTTCCACCTGCGTCCCGAGTGGGTGCAGCAGCGGCTGGAAAGCCTGCGGGCGGATGGGCGCCTGGGGGTGCCTGCGCCGGAGCGGGCGCGCACAATCGTGGTGGACTTTTCCTCTCCGAATGTGGCCAAGCCGATGCATGTCGGGCACATCCGCTCCACCATTCTGGGGGATTCCCTGGCGCGGATCGCAGAGTTCCTCGGCCACCGGGTGATCCGGGACAACCACATTGGCGACTGGGGCACCCAGTTCGGGATGCTGTTGCTCGGATGGAAGACCATCCTGGATGCGGCCGCCCTGGAGCGGGACGCCCTTTCCGAGATGGAACGCATTTACAAGGATGTCAGCGCCCGCTGCCGCGAGGACGCCGCTGTGCTGGAGGCGGCCAAGCAGGAACTGGTCAGGCTGCAGGCGGGGGATGCGGAGAACCTAGGGCTTTGGCGCGAAATGATCCGTTTGTCGCAAAGCCAGTTCGATACGATTTACGGGCGGCTGGGAATCCGTTTTGATTTCACCCTTGGCGAGAGTTTCTACAACGAGCGCCTCAAGCCGGTGGTCGATGAGTTGCGCACCCTGCAGATCGCGCGTGAGAGCGACGGGGCGATCTGCGTGTTTTCCGACGGCGCCGTGGCTGCTGAACAGGATCCGTTTTTGATCAAGGACAAGGACGGGTGGCGGGACAACCCGGCGCTCGTCCTCAAGAGCGACGGCGCGGCCAACTACACCACCACAGACCTCGCAACGCTCCAGTACCGGCTGGAGACCTGGGCGCCGGATGAAATCATGTACGTGACCGACGGGCGCCAGCAGTTGCATTTCCGGCAGTTCTTCGCGGTGTTTGCCCGCTGGAAGCGGGAGGCTGCCGCGAAGGTGCGGTTGGCGCACGTCTGGTTTGGTTCGATCCTCGGCGAGGATGGCAAGCCGTTTAAGACGCGTTCCGGCGAGACGATCCGGCTGGCGGATCTGTTGGATGAGGCTGTGGAGCGTTCGTTCAACCAGGTGAGCGAGCGGAACCCGGCCCTCAGCGAGGAGGAACGCCGTGAGATTGCGCGGGTCATCGGACTCGGCGCGGTGAAGTACGCGGATTTGTTGCCGCACCGGCAGGGGGACTACGTGTTTTCCTGGGACCGGATGCTGAGTTTTCAAGGGAACACGGCTCCCTATTTGCAGAACGCTTATGTGCGGATCCGCTCGATCTTCCGGAAGCTGGCCGAGGCTGGCGAGGTGTGGGCTGGGGGCGCTCCGCTGGCGCTGGAACAACCCACGGAGGTGGCCTTGGGCAAGAAGTTGCTCCAGTTTGGAGAGGTGTTGCCTCTCGCGCTGGAGGAGCACCGGCCGAATTTGCTGGCGAACTATCTGTACGAACTGGCCAACACGTTTCATGCCTTCTACGAGGCCTGTCCCGTATTGAAGTCCGGGGGGGCGCAGCGTGCGGCGCGTTTGGAGCTTTGCGAGGTTTCCGCGCGGTTGCTCAAGACGGGGTTGGGGCTGCTGGGGATTGAGGTTCCCGAACGGATGTGAGCCCGCGCCGGACCGGCCGGCATTGTGCAGCAAAAAGGGAGGCCGGCGTTTAGTGCCGGGCCTCCCTTTTTTTGAGTCAAACAGTCGGTTCTACGCTCCCATGCCGTCTTCGAAGGAGCCCGCCGCGGCCGGCCACTGGAAGTGGTCGCGCACGTAGGCGATGCCGTCGGCGCTGGTGAAGTCGAGGTCCTTGTGTGCGCTTTCGGCCTCGACCACGAGCGGGGCGGAGGGGGCGCCGGTGAGCTTGCAGTAGCGCTGTGGATAGCCGATTTGGAGCATGAGCTCGGCGTAGCGCTGCATGTTGAGATCGCCGGAACCAAGGTCGGTGAACTGCATCGCCCGCTTGGACCAGTTGGGTTCCATGGAGCGGACGGGGAGGCCGGGGCGCACAGTGTGGTTCTTGATGTGGCAGGCGTAAACGCGCTCGCCGACTTTGAGGAAGCGGCTTTCAAAGGACTCGCCTTCCCAGCAGTGGGACGGGTCCGCATTGACCGCGAGGGAGGCGTCGCCGTCGCAGATGGAGACGAGCGACAGAAATTCATCAGCGGTGGCCGCCGCAGTGCCGGGATGAATTTCGTGGCACAACTTGATGCCCAACTGGCGGGCATGCGCGCGGATCTTGGCGGTTTTGGTGACGAAGCGTTCCTGGCCTTCCTTGAGCAGGTCGTATCCCGGCCCGGCCCAGAAGCCCCAAGGGTAACCGGTCGCGGCTTCCCAGCCGAAGGCGACTCCCCAAAACATCGGGAAGATTTTCATGTCCAATTCGGCCAGCAGGTCGAGGAGCCGTAGAACGTAGTCCTCCGCCCAGGCTTCGATTTCGGCGGGCGACTTTTGCGCCACCTCGGCGGGGATGAAGGGGCGGATGGTCGGGGAGCCGGTCCAGGCGGTGGTGTGCACCCAGATGGGGCAGTGCCCTGAAACCCCGTCGAGGCGGAGGCCAGCCTGGGAGAAGGCGGCGCGGATTTCTTGGGCGGATTTGAAGCCGCTGCCGTCCTGCAACATGTAGTTGCTGGGCTGCGCACCCGCGGCGCCGGAGCGCTTGGCGTATGCGAGGAATTCAGCGAGGGATTTAGCGCCGTGCTGGGCGCCTTCGATGGAGGAATGGTAGACGCTATTTGCCATAGGTGGACGGGAGAGTAGACGGCGGACGCGTGGGGCCGCAAGCGCGGGAGCGACTCCTTGTTGGCGGGATCTGTGCCGTGGGATAGAAGAGGGAATGGCTGCACTTTCAAAACTTACCGCTTATCTGGCCGAGTATCTGTCGCTGGGGAAGGTGGCGGACTATCCGCAGGCCCATAACGGGCTTCAGTTGGAGAACAGCGGGGAGGTGAAGCGGCTCGGTGCGGCGGTGGATGCCTGCGAAACGGTGCTGCGGGAAGCCGCCGCTCGCGGGGTGGATTTTCTTTTGGTGCATCACGGGTTGTATTGGAACAGCGTGCCGCTGGTCGGCGGCATGTACCGAAAGGTGCGTTGCGCGGTGGCGCACAACATTGCCGTATACAGCGCACATCTTCCTTTGGACGTGCATCCTGAGGTCGGCAACAATGTGCTCTTGGCGCGGGCGCTGGGTTTGGAGCAACTGGAACCTTTTCTGATGCTCAAGGGGCAGGCTTCGGGGCTGGCCGGCCGCTGTGCAACGGGGCGGGCGGAGCTTGCTGCGCGGCTGGAGCTGGCAGTGGGCGGCAGGGTGCACGTCTGTCCCGGGGGGCCTGAGCAGGTGCGCCGGGTGGGGGTGGTCACCGGAGGAGCGGGAAGCGAGGTGGCTAGGGCGGCCGCAGAGGGGGTGGACACGTTCATCACGGGGGAGGGGCCCCACTGGAGCTACACGCTGGCGGAGGAGTTGGGCGTGAACGTTTTATACGGCGGCCACTATGCCACCGAGACCTTTGGCGTGAAGGCCCTGGCGGAACATCTCTCCGTGCGGTTTGAGCTTCCCTGGGGGTTTATCGACCACCCCACGGGACTGTAGGCAAGAGGCTGTGAAGCAGAGGTTTATACGCAGATTTCACGGATGCCACAGATTTAAGAGAAGAGAGAAAAGGAAAACCTCAGGACCATCTGTGACCCTCTGAGTCATCTGTGGATCAGCTTCTGTCCATGTGTGGATCCATGCCCTTCCCAGCAGGTTACCCATCGTGAGAGCTCCCAGGGAAGGCTCGCGGGAGGGAATTCTTTACCAGTACGGCCTCTTTCGCCCAGAGTCTCGGCCATGATCATCCAGCCGAAAGTCCGTGGGTTTATTTGCGTCACCGCCCACCCCGAGGGCTGCGCCCAGCATGTGGGCCAGCAGATTGAGTACGTGCGGAGCAAGGGCCCCCTCACCGGAATGCCCAAGAAGGTCCTCGTGCTCGGTTCCTCGACGGGCTATGGGCTTTCCTCCCGGATCGTGCCCGCCTTTGCAGGGGGCGCGGCAACGCTCGGCGTCTTTTTTGAGCGCCCTTCCGACGGGGGCAAGCCCGCGAGCGCAGGCTGGTACAATTCCTGCGCCTTTGAGAAGGCGGCCCACGCCCAGGGCCTTTACGCCAAAAGCCTCAACGGCGACGCCTTCTCTGAGGAGATCAAGGCGCGCACCATCGCTCTGATAAAGGAAGATCTCGGACAGGTGGACCTGGTCATTTACAGCCTGGCCTCCCCCCGCCGCACCCATCCGAAAACGGGAGTCACTCTCAGTTCGGTGCTCAAGCCGATCGGCGCCCCCTTCACCGCGAGCACCGTCGACACCCAAAAAGGCACGGTCACCGACATCACCATCGAACCGGCCACCGAGCAGGAGATCTCCGACACGGTGGCGGTCATGGGAGGCGAGGACTGGGAAATGTGGATGGACGCGCTGGCCGAAGCCAACGTTCTTGCCCCCGGTGCGAACACGGTGGCCTACTCCTACATCGGGCCGGATTTGACCTGGGCGATCTATCGCAACGGGACGATTGGGCGCGCCAAGGAGGACTTGGAGGCGACAAGTAAGCGGCTTTCCGAAAAGCTCTCGGCGCATGGGGGCGCGGCCTACGTGTCCGTAAACAAAGCCCTGGTGACCCAGGCGAGCAGCGCCATTCCGGTGGTGCCACTGTATATTTCACTCCTATACAAAGTCATGAAGGCGCGGGGCCTGCAGGAAGGCTGTATTGAGCAGATCGAGCGGCTTTTCTCCAGCCACCTCTACAACGGTGCCTCGCCCAGGGTGGACGACCACGGGCGCATCCGCATAGATGACTGGGAAATGCTGCCTGAAGTGCAGGCCGAAGTGGCGGCCCTCTGGCCGACGGTGACGACGGAGAATCTCCCCCTCATTTCGGATATCGCCGGCTATCGGGAGGAGTTCTTGCGTCTGTTTGGCTTTGGGCTTCCCGGCGTTGACTACGCTGCGGAGACCAATCCCGAAGTGGCCCTGCCTTCCGCTTAGTCGCCTGCCGATGGGATGTCTGAAAATGCCGCCCTCTGTCCGGGGCGCGCATGACACACCCAGTGTCCGCGCCCGTCCCGGGAGCCCCTCTGGGCAGACAGTCAGGGCAGACAGTCAGGGCAGACGGAAAACAGCGTCAGGATCGAAGGATTCTCGACCTGGAGGCAGCAGTGTCCCCCTCCGTCGGCTCTCCTTAATAAAGCCTCTGGATTCATTATTCAGCCAAGTACACCAACATTCGTTGGGTCCACCGAATGATGATATATCATAAAAACATCTGTGAATCTCTGTGCCATCTGTGGATCCCCTCCCGTCCCATCCTGAGTGAGAAAAAAGATACCCCCCGAAAGTAGCCGGGAGCCCGGGAAACAAAGTCGGCGGGAACCGGTGGAGGAACCGAAACTTTAATATCTAAAGCAAAGGTTCGTTATTTCCGACTGCCTATCTGTAGCTTTTTGCAGCGCGGGGCCGGTGCCTTCGCTCCCCCTTCCCACCGCCCCAATTCATGCGCAAATTTCACCTCGTCCTCGCTTTTCTCGGGATTGTGTTTGGTTGGTCGATCCGCCACATGATGCAGCCCGCCGGCGAGGCGAAGGCAGGAGGGGCCGTCGCCGAGTCTGCGGCAGTTTCCACGGAGTTGCAGCAGGGGGGCGGGGCGGTTGCCACGCCGGCTTTGCCCGCGTTCGCGGATGCCGTACTGCCGGCAACCCCGGCCGTTTCGAATCCGCCGGCGCCTGCTGCTGTGCCTGCCGACCCACTGGCGGGCCGGCCGCAGGAATGGGATCGCTTTGAACAGTGGCTGGCGCGTTGGCGTGCGGCGGGCGCGGATGAGAAACTGGCATTGGAGGAGGAAGGAGCGTTTTTGGCGGAGGAGCGGGCGGCCGTTCTCAGGGGGCTGATGCGGATTGACCCGAAGCTGGCCTTTGAACTTGGGATTCCGTTGCGTGACTACGTGGCGCTGCCTGCTTCGGTCCAGGCGAAGATGGAGCGGCCCTTCAACTTGCAGACCTCCTACGACGTTCTACGGAGCATGAACGTCGATGAGAGCGGCGTTTGCAACACGGGTGCGCCGCTCAAGGGCGAGCAGCAGGGGCCCGCAGGGCGGGTGGTGCTCCAGGTTGGTAGCGAGGAACAGATGGAGAGCTACGCTTACGGGGCCCGGTTGGCGGGGTATCCGGGCAAGCAGCAAACGACTTTGCACGGTTACGCGCTCGAGGGCCGGCAGGTGCTGGGGGAAGACTCCATGCAGCAACTGGCCGTCGCCGACATAGAGGCTGCGGTGAGTCTGTTCGGGGAAAGCTCTTTTGGCAGGGGGACCAGCCCCGTCTCTGGGCTGCCCGCAGATCCGGAAATAGCGGCTGTTTACGGGGGCAGCGTGCACTGGTTTGCCAGCACCGAAGAGTTGGGGCAGGCGCGGGCCCTGCTGCGGGCGATAGACACTTCGGTTAATCCGAAGCCGGTGACGCGCTATTTTGCTCAAATGGGGCTCGCCAGCATCGCCCGAGGTTCGGCCACCGAACTGATCACTCCCGAGACTTACGGGCCGCTCATGGCCTTTGTGTTTTCCGCGTACAACCGCGCGTGGACCTGCACTCCAAAGAAGGTGTTTGTCGCGCCCATCAAGTACACCCAGGACGCTTGGGACACCACCAAACACATTCCCTCCCTTCGGGCGATCAACGCCGGCGTCGACCAGTACATTCAGGAGATGTCCCGCGGGAAGTCGGAGTTCGAGGTTATTTTGGCCCCGAGCGCGGTGGTTTTGAGCAAGACCCAGTACCCCAACGAGAGCGTGGCGCTTCTGGAAAAGCTCAAGGAGTATTACCGCACTAGCATGGGAGGGAATCCTGACGACATCGACATTTGGACCTCCTTTGTGGAGACAGCCAACGGAGCGGCGGGGGTCTCCGGCAAGGGGTTGGCCGGCGCCTGGAGATGCTGGATTACCAACTGTCTGGGACAGGGCCTGTGGTGTCACGAATACGGCCATTGCTACGGTCTGCCCCATGCCAATGCCTGGGTGCTCAATGCGGGAGTGACCGATCCGCTTTCCTCCAGCGGCACCCACAAGGAGTACGGCGACCAGATGGATATCATGGGCAGCGGCGCCTACCCGCAGGGCTACTGGCGCATGCACGCGCTTTGGAGCATTGGGTGGCGCGACACGCCCGAGTACCAGGAGGTCAGCGTGCCTGGAATTTACCGGGTTTACCGGTACGACCAGCCCAACATGGGCCTGGCCGAGGCGCAGGCCGGCAACGTCCTTACCCAGGGCCTTCGGATCCGGCGCGGCGGTGCCGTCTCCGGCCAGCTCTTTTCGGTAGCGCACCGGGCCAATTACACCAACCTCCCGTCGATTGCCCGGGGACTGCAGGTGGTTTGGTTGAAGGAAAACCAGGAGGCCGGCTTGTATGACACCACGCAGAGCCACATGCTGGATCTGACACCGGAGACCCGCGGGGTGAATTCCGACGGTGGCCTGGTCATCGGTAGGACTTTTTGCGACACGGTCGGCGGAGTTGCCGTGACGGCCCTGGCGCTGCGCGGCACCGAGCCCAACGTGTATGTCGAGACGGAGGTCAAATTCGGCCCCTTCACCGGCAACCGCCCGCCCGCCGGTCTCGTTTTGACCGTCCCTGCCACCGGCACCGCGCGCACCGCCCTAAGCATGAGCGCCACGGCCACGGACGCCGATGGCGACTCGCTTGCCTACCATTGGAACTTTGGGGACGGGACCATTGCCAATACCGCCATGGCCGCCCAGACCAAGACCTTCACCGCCGGTGGCGTCTACACCGTCAAGGTGATCGTGACCGACAAAAAGGGGGGGACGGCCACGGCCACCGCCAGTGTCACCGTGGCGGATCCCCTGCGCGCGATTAGTTCTGCGGCGCTGCCCAACTGGCGCGGCGGCGGGCTCCACAGCATTCGGAACATCGACGGAACGGCGCTTTACGCCATGGGCAGCTACGAGTCCCTCTACAAAACCACGGACGGCACCAACTGGACGAAGCTCTCGGTCACCGGGTCGACGGGTTACACCATGTTTGACGCGGCTTCCAACGGGTCGACCCTGGTGGTGCTTGCCACCAAGGACGCGGACAAGACGGTGAAGCTGTTTTTTTCCCAAGACCAAGGGGCCACCTGGAGCTCCTTCGTGCCCGCCTCCGCCTCGACCCTCTCAAGGCTGCTCTGGACTGGGACGAACTTCCTCGCCTTTGGGGGGGACTCTACAAACAACTACGTGCTGCTTTCGGCCAACGGCGTGACCTGGAGCAAGGTGGCGGTACCCGTACCGCAGACGGGCAGCTGGAAGGCTGCGGCGACCGATGGCAACGGCAACGTGCTCATGAGCGGGAGCACTTCGGGAGTACCCATCGTCCTTACTGCCTTCTCTAGTAACCACGGTGCGACCTGGACGACCTTCACCACCAGCCTCAACGCGGACGCCCAAGACTGCGCGTACTTTGACGGCAACTTCTATGTGGGGGGCTGGAACATGTTTGTTTCAAAGGTCACCGACTCCGGGCGGGTGTTCACGTCTGTGAGCACGGTCAGGGAGACCCGCGGGTACGACTTCTTCCTGCTGCCCAATCAGAAGTTTGCGCTCGCCCGGGAGTCCCGGAGCGACGGCACCATCAATCTGCAGCTGACCCGCAACGGATCGGAATGGTTCAGCCTTGGGATCACGGGCAACCCCGCCTTCAAACGGGGGGCAGCCTTCAATGGGCACATGCATTTTATCCAGACGGAAATCGTCAACGGCTACATGACTTACAAAGTGGCGAAGACCGCCACGGCTGTGACGGCCAGTTTCGACGAGGGAGACGGGGGAGACGGAGGTGAGGTAGACTCGGCCCCGGTCATCCTGTCCCAGCCCAATTCACTAGCCGCAAACCCGGGGGCCTCAGTGTCCTTTTCTGTCTGGGCATCCGGCGCGGCGCCCCTGAGCTACCAGTGGAGCAAAGACGGGGCTGTGCTCGCCGGCGCCACGAACGCAAGCTACTCGATCGACTCTGTGGGCAGCGGCGACGTGGGCAGCTACCGGGTGGAGGTGCGGAATGCTTTGGGAGCAGCCACCAGCCAGGCGGCCAGCCTGACACTGAACGTGCCCGTGACCATCACCCAGCAGCCCGTGGGGCGCACGGTCGCCCTTGGGACCGGCCTGAGCCTGAGCGTGACCGCCGGCGGCACGGGGCCCCTCGCCTACCAGTGGCGTAAGGGCGGCGTGGCCATCTCCGGCGCCACCGCTGCCACCTACTCGGTGGCCTCTGCGCAGTTGGCCAACGCTGGCGGCTATACGGTCGTTGTTTCCAACGTGGCAGGCAGCGTCACGAGTCAGAACGCCGAGGTCATCGTGAGCGGGCCACCCGTCATCACCTTGCAGCCAGTGGGCGGCGCTTTCAACCCGGGGGCGTCTCTGAGTCTGCGCGTGACGGCGACGAGCGTGAGCGCTTCCACCTATCAGTGGTACAAAAACAGCGTGGCCATCAGCGGCGCGACTTCCGCCACCTATGCGGTGGCCTCCCTCCAGGCGAGCCACGCTGGAACCTACAAGGTGGTGATCACCAACAGCGTGGGCGCGGCCACCAGTTCCAATGCGGTTGTCTCTATCAACTCGGGCCCGGCCATCACCGTGCAGCCGCTTTCCAAGACGGTGCGGTCTGGGAGCGCGGTTGCCTTTTCCGTCACAGCCACGGGCACGGCTCCTTTTGCCTACCAGTGGAAGAAGGCGGGAACGAACATCGCGGGGGCGACCTCCAGCAGTTACGCGATCGCAGCGGCGGCCGTTGCCAACGCGGG
>CAMCIN010000139.1 GCA_945874745.1 Akkermansia muciniphila
AGCGTAGAGGGATGCCTCGGGGGCGTAGGTCCAAGTGCCCAGGCCCTGTTTTATAAGCGAAGTGCGGTTCGCGGAATTGTTGTCCTGAAGGACGCCGCGGATTTCATTGGCGGCAGTGGAGGTCCCCCCAAGGACGAGATTCTTGGAGCCGGCCCCGGTGGCGGTGATGCCTTTGGAGAGGACGAGGGCGCCGGAGCCGCTGGAAAGCAGGATGGCGTTTGCGGTGGTGCCCGAGAGGTTGACGACCTTGGAGGCGGTTTCCTCTGCGCCTCGGTAAAGGACCGCACCCGGTGTGGTCGTGGTGCCCAGATGCAGGGCCCCGCTGTTGCCGTTGTTGAAAGCGCCGAAGCTGTCGACGACGGTGGTTCCTCCAAAGGCGTTAAAACCGCCGACCATGGTACCGGCGGTGCCGCCAATCATCAGCTGGCCGGTGCCCCCCTTTTGAGCGTTATGCGCGAAGCTGCTGTTTCCGTTGAGATTGCCAGTGACCAAGATGTCTCCGGTGGCGGTCAGAGTGATCGTGCGGGGGAAGCCCTCCGTGGACTGGATGGTGCTGTTGATGGTGAAGAGTCCGTTGGCATTGCTGGTGAACGCGTAGTTGTTCGTGAAAGGGATGGTAATGGCCCCTCCCGTGCCGATGGAGACGCCGTAGCCATCGCGGCTATTGATTGTGAGCACTTGGCCCTGTCCCGTGGGATTGTAGTTGCCCAGCACTAGGGTTTGGTTGAGCCCGCTCCCGTTAAGGGCGCGGCTGGCAAAAAGGGTGCTGGATTGGTATTGGCTGAAGTTTTTCGAGGCAAAGGAGGTGCCCGGATTATCGGAGCGGACTTCGAAGACGCCCCCGGCATTTCCGAGCGTGATCGCGTTGGCCGCGGTGCTCAGACCGAGTTGCCCCCCGTTTTCGACCCGGATGAAGCCGGCGCCGTCGATTTGCACGGGCCCGGTGAAGCTGTTGAGGCTGTTGGTCAGGGTGAGCGTGCCGAACCCTGTTTTGTTCAAGGTGCCCCCGGTGATGAGCCCGTCGATGACCGTGTTGTTTGGCAGGATCGCGGAGGTTGCGGTGGTTGCGCCGGTACTGAACGCCGTCAGGAGACCCGCTCCCAGATTGAGCTGCCCGGCGAGGGTCAGCTGTCCTGCGGCCGAGTAGATGCGTGTGACAACTGCGGAACTTGTGGTGACGGAGCCGGTGAGGGTGTTGTTTCCCACACTCAGGAGGGCGGCCTGTGCGAGAACCATTCCTGAACCCTGGGGCGCAGGGGTGCTGGAGTTGCCATAACCGGAAAGGGATAGGTTTTGTGCGAGTGTAAACCCCGTCCCGCCGGGCCCTGCGAGAACCAGCGCGCCACCGCCGATCAGGGAGTCCCCGCCCACCAGCACGGGCGAGGCTCCTGTGCCCAGCGCGGAACCGTTGGTGACCAGCAGGACGCCGCCGGTGACGGTTGTCTGGCCGGTGTGGGTGTTGTTTCCAGAAAGGACGGCCGTGCCGCGGCCGGTTTTCCACAGGTCGGCGGAAGTCCCTCCGCCCACGCTGGAAAGAACGTTCAAAGTGCGGCCCTGGCTGACATTCCAGGTCTGGCCGGCACTCAGGTTGAGGAGGCCCGTGAGCGTGAGGTCCTGCCGGGCGGAGGCGAGGTCAAGCCCGTCGGCGCCGAGGCTCAAAGTGTAGGTTTCGGTTGCTAGGGAGACGGGGCCCCCAGGGTTGGTGAGTTGCAGTCCAGCGAGGGAAAGGCTGCCGCCCAAGAGGAAGGAGGTTCCCCCGGTGAGCGTGGCGTCAAAGAGCGCGACATCCAAGACGCCCGGCAGAACGCCCCCGCTCCAGGAGGTGGAAAGGGTGAGGTCCATCCCCGTGGCGGCCTTGGTCACCGGCGCGGCTTCCAGCCGGGCGGGCCGCACGAATGCCAGGGAGAGCAGAAAGAGCACCGCTGCCACCAGTGAGCGCAGCCCCCATCCGGCCACAGGGCTGCCTGCCGCGAATGACGGCTGGTCCTGGAACGGCTCGTGTCTGGCGACGAGCGCATTCCTGTCCTGGGTGCGAGGGGGACGCATGTTGAGGGGTGGGCGCTACGGCTGAGAAATAAACCCAGACGGCGCCGAGAAATAAGCTATCGGCGGGCTGGGCTTGTTCCAAGCCTCACTTATAAAAAAAACGCCTTTTTTCTCGCATGCACGTTTTTCTTACAGCGCCGCGAGAAGCTAGATTTTCCTCGTATTGATTGAACAAGCATAGGCCTGCCCCATGAGACCCGATGACACTCTTGGAACCGCGCGGCCCCCAGAAACCGGCTGTCAGCACCTCCTCCGGAGGCAACCGGAAGGGAGCCGCAGATGGCGCTGATATTCACAGATGTTTTTCACACTTTCCTCTCCTCTGCGAATTCTGAGACATCTGCGGATAACCCTCTGAGGGGCAGCCCCAGCCCGGATGCGTTTTGTTTTGCGCAATAGCCCGGATGGCATTTGTTTGTTCAACACTATGTCCGCGACCCTGACCCCGATGATGCAACAATATCAGGGCATCCGGAGAAGCCTGCCGGAGGACACGCTGCTGTTGTTTCGGCTGGGCGACTTTTACGAGATGTTTTTCGACGACGCGCAACGGGCGTCTGCCGTGCTCAACCTTGCCCTGACCAAACGCAACGGGGTGGCGATGTGCGGCATTCCCTACCACGCGGCCGAGGGGTATCTGCGCAAGTTGGTGAGCGCGGGCGTCCGGGTGGCGGTGTGCGACCAGGTGTCCGAACCGCAGCCAGGCAAGATCGTCCAACGCGAGATCACCCAGGTCATCTCGCCCGGCACCGTTTCAGACCTCCAGATGCTGGACGCGGCGCGCAACAATTTTTTGGCGGCGGTGCATCCCGATGCGAAGCGGGGGTTTGGCTTCGCCTACATCGACCTCATGACGGGGGAGTTTCGCCTGACGGAACTGGCCGACGCGCGCGAGCTCAGCGATGAAATGGCGCGGGTCCGTCCGGCCGAGGTGCTTGTGAGCGAGGCGGCTGCGGCCGTTTTAGGAGACACTCCGGGGCTGGTGCTGCGGGACGCCTACGCCTTCCTCTACGACCAGGCGCACTATGCGCTCAAGGAGCAGTTCCAGGTGCAGGCGCTGGACGGCTTTGGCTGTGCCGGACTCCCCGCAGCCGTGTGTGCCGCGGGCGCGTTGGTGCACTATTTGCGGCACGAACTGCGCCGCTCCCTGGCCCATGTCCGCCGGCTCACCACCTACCACCGCTCGGAATTCATGGTGCTCGACGCCGCCACCCAGGCAAACCTGGAGCTCGTCGAATCCCGCGGCGGCGGCAGGGACACCAGTCTGTTGGGCGCGCTCGACCGCACCAAGACGCCGATGGGCGGAAGGCGCCTGCGCGACTGGGTGCTCCATCCGTTGTGCCACATAGAACCCCTGCTGGCGCGACAGGACGCCGTGGGCAAACTCCTTGGCGAGCCCGCCGGGCTCCAACACCTGCGCGACCTGCTGGCAGGCGTGCGGGATGTGGAGCGGACCGTCGGACGCCTCACGCAAACCGGTGGAAACGGACGAGATTTGCAGGTGCTGCGCGCCGCGTTGGAGCAGGTGCCTTTGCTCAAGGCGGCGGTAGCGGCGGTGGCAGGGGAGGAGGACGGGCTCCTGGCTGCGGTGGGTGGGGAACTCGCGCCACTGCCGCCGCTGCTGGATCTGCTCAACAAGGCGCTCGAAGACGAGCAGCCCGTGCACATCCGCGAGGGAGGCGTTTTCCGGGAAGGTTTTTCAGAACTGCTCGACACCTTGCGGGCCGCGGGTCACGAGGGAAAACGCTGGATCGCCGACCTCCAACAGCGCTTGGGAGAGGAGACGGGAATCCGCTCCCTCAAAATCCGGTACACCTCGGTGTTCGGGTATTTTATCGAGGTGACCCGTTCGAACTTGCACATGGTGCCCGCGGAATGGACCCGGAAGCAGACGGTGTCGAACGGAGAACGGTACGTGACCGCAGAATTAAAAGAGATGGAGTCGCGGATTCTGGGCTCCGACGAAAAGGCGAAGGCGCTGGAGGTGGAGCTATTCGGACAGGTGCGCGGCGAAGTGTTGGAGGAGCTCCAATCGCTGCAGGCCACGGCGCGCGGCGTGGGCACGCTGGACGCACTTGCTTCGCTGGCGGAAACCGGGCGGCTCTTTGGGTATTGCCGGCCGGAGCTGCATGAGGGGCTGGAGTTGGAGTTTGTCGACGGCAGACATCCGGTGCTGGACCAGGCCCTGGTGGAGGAAAAGTTTGTCCCCAACGACACGCTTCTGGATGGGACCTCAAACACACTGCTGGTGCTCACCGGGCCGAACATGGCTGGAAAGTCGACCTACATCCGACAGGTGGCCCTGCTCACGTTGCTGGCGCAGACGGGTTCCTGGGTCCCGGCCCGGCGCGCGTTGGTGGGCCTTGCCGACCGGATCTTCACGCGGGTGGGCGCCAACGACGACCTTTCCCGCGGCCAGTCCACCTTCATGGTGGAGATGCACGAAACGGCCAACATCACCAACAACGCGACCGAGCGGTCCCTGGTGATTTTGGACGAAATCGGGCGGGGCACCTCCACCTTTGACGGCCTTTCCATTGCCTGGAGCGTGGCCGAGTACCTGCACGATGTGTTGAAGGCGCGCACCCTGTTTGCGACCCACTACCACGAACTCACCGAGTTGGCGCGCACCCGCACCGGGGTGCAGAATTTCAACGTCGCGGTGCGTGAATGGAACGAGCAAATCATTTTCCTGCGCAAGATCGTCCCCGGCGGCGCGGACAAAAGCTATGGCATCCAGGTGGCGCGTCTGGCTGGGCTGCCGAAGCCCGTGCTCGAAAGGGCGAAGGAAATCCTGGCGAACTTGGAACGCTCAGAGTTGAGCGCGGACGGCACCGCGCGCGTGCCGGCGCCTGCCGAGGGGGGGGCGGTGCGGCAGACGCGCCGCCGCACCGTCATGGCGCAGGAAGCGGACAAGCCCCAGATGACGCTGTTTTAACCGCAGCGCGGGGGGCGCTCTCGCTCTGGAGAGAGCGGGCAGGTATCCACAGATGGCTCAGATTTTCGCAGATGTTTTTACGGGTTCCACTCCGCGGCGCGTGCTCAGGAATGTGCGGCTCGTCACCCAAAGCTGCCAAAGTGTCGCATAACGCGAGGGGCGCTCTCGCTCCGGAGGGAGCGGGCAGGCATCCACAGATGGCTCAGATTTTCGCAGATGTTTTTGCGGGTTCCACTCCGTTGCTCGCGCTCAGGATTCTGCGGCTCGTCACCCAAGGCTGCCAAAGTTTCGCATAGGGCGAGGGGCGCTCGCGCTCCGGAGGGAGCGGGCAGGTATCCACAGATGGCTCAGATTTTCGCAGATGTTTTTGCGGGTTACACTCCGCGGCTCGTGCTCAGGAATGTGCGGCTCGTCACCCAAAGCTGCCAAAGTTTCGCATAGGGCGAGGGGCGCTCTCGCTCCCGGAGGGAGCGGAGATAGTTAGCCGGGCGGCAACGAGGCTTTGCGAGCGCCCCCGGTCCCTTCCAACGAGAGCAACGGCCCCGGCGGGGCCGGAGAACTAAGCGCGCCCACACCGGGGCGGTCTTGCGCCCCTCCCGGGGCGGGCCGCTGTTTTTGGAGAGACCGGTGGCGGCGCTCGCGGGGCTCGCTTGCCGACCGGCTAGCTATCGGCGGGCCCGCAGGGCCCAAAGGCCCGGCAGGCAGGCATGCCCAGTTTTTGAGGGAAAGGGAGCCGAACATTGGACTGCTTTTGGGGGCTAATTGTCTAGATCATAGGCCCACTGGCCCTATTGAGGAGGCCCGAAGAGAGTGGAGCAGGCATCTTGCCTGCTTGGGCCCGGGAGGCAGGCAGGATGAATGCCCCACTTTCAAGCAGGCAGGGATGCGTGTGCTTCCAAAATTTCCTCCAGAGCAACAGCCATTCGAGGCTCATGCGAGTGCCCGAAGTGTCGTGTCTCGCTTCCAGCGAAACTCTCACCCAATGAAAGTAGCGAGGAGCCTTCTGGGGGACGTTTACCCCCGCGCGTTACCGTGGGCTGGCGAGTGAAATGCACCTTCGGCGCGACGGAGTTCCCGCCCGCCGTGGAGACCCACGTCCCCACACGGCCCCGCCCCAACGGGGCACCCCACGCGCAGCCCAAGGCAACGCCGTGGAGACCCGCGTCCCCACACGGTCCCGCCCCAACGGGGCACCCCATCGACAGCCCACGGCAACGCCGTGGGGACCCGCGGCCCCACACGGCCCCGCCCCAACAGGGCACCCCATCGACAGCCCACGGCAACGCCGTGGGGACCCGCGGCCCCACACGGCCCCGCCCCAACGGGGCACCCCATTTGCATGCGCGCTTTGAGCCATGCGACGGCTGTGCTCCCGCCTGCCGGTCACTGGTTCTCGGTCGTCTCGGGTTCCGGCGTCATTTTGTTCTCCACCTTGACCACCCCCAGAATGTCGCTGCACAGCCAGCTCACATGCTCCTTCTCCGCCGCATCTCTGACATGGCCGGTAAGCGTCACGACCCCTTCCCTCGCCTCCACCCCGGGCTTGAGGCTCCGGGTGCTGCGGTGCGCGCGCAGCGCCAGTCGCACCTGCGCCGCCACCGAGGCGTCATCCACCTCGCCGGCCGGTTCCGCCTGCCCGGGCGCCACTGCGGCCCGCCCGTTTGCCACCTTCGCGGCCGCCGCCTCCACGGCCTTTGGCGAGGCCACCTCCAACGCGTTCTGCACCTCGCCCACCCCTTCCACATCCGCCGCCTGCGCCGCCACCAGCGTCCGCTCTCCCTCATCAACCGCCTCGCCCCTGAGCGTCACCACGCCCCCCTTGACCTCCACCCGGGCTGCATGCGCCCGCCCGCTCCGGTGCATCCCAAGGATGGTTTTGACCCTCAGGGCCAGCAGTGCGTCGGCCGCCTCGGGGCCGGCAGTCTTGACCACAATCTGATTGTCGATGCTCTTGACCCCCGGCAGCGCCGCCACGGCCTCCTCCGCAAGCTCCCGCTGCAACGGGATCCCCACGTTGCCCCGCAAGGTCACCATGCCGTTGCTCACCTCCATCGAGATCCCCTCCTCAGCCAGCAGCGTCCTGAACACGTAGGCCCCCCGCACAGTCGCCTCCAGATTCTCGTCCGTCTCCGAGGCGACGCTCAGCGCCTGGCCGAAAAGCAGCGCGGATGCGGCCAGCGCCAGCGCCACAGGCGCCACAGGCGCCACAGGCGTCACAAACGCCACAGGCTCCCCAGGCCCCCGGCCCCCCAAGATGCGCGCTTCCCGTGGCCGCAGGGCGCTGCAGGTGAACACGCCGCCATTCCAGTGTCCGAAAATACGAGTTTTCATACGACACCATCCTCGGCGAAGCGGATGGAGCGCGCCACGGGAGGTATCCCCGCTGCGGGCCTGCTCTCCACCCCTTCCAGACCCCTCAGGAGCGCCCCATGCGCCCCTGCGGTTCCACGCGCCCCACCACCGTGTCAACCCAACCACCCCAAGCCAACCCCACCCCACAAACAAAAATCCCCGCCAGTTTCCCGGCGGGGATTTTTTAGTTGGCCTCGGGCAAGCCCTAGAACTGGAAGCCCAGAGAGGCGCTGCCGTAGGTGGACCGTACGCCGCTGCGCATCTGCTCGTCCACGTTGAGCCGGAAGCGCGTCCGCTCGGACAACGCAAACTCCGCACCCAAGCCAAAGCGGACGGCATCCTGTCCGGACTTGGAACCGCGGAAGCGCGACGTCGCTGACCCGGCACCGCTCAGCGCGATTTCCACGTCATTGCGGTCCGAGTCGAAGCTGTGCACCCAATCCAGCGAGGCGGTGAGGCGTGTGCCCACTCCACCCAGCTTGGTGATCTTGGCGGCCTGCAGGCCGGTGCGGAGGGCCGTCGACTTGGTGGTGTTACCCCTGACGACTGCCTCTAGCCCGTTGAGGGACGACTCGGTCAGCGCGTCCTGCTTCACATTGGAGTGGAGCACGTGTACCGAAGGCGTGAACACCAGCGAACCCGCGTCCACCCGGACAGGGACAGCCAAGCCAAACTGGCCGGACCACTCAGAGCCCTGCGACCTGCCGGAGGTGGCGCCGCCGCCGAGGACGTTGACATTGCGCTGCAGCAGGCTTTCGGACTGACCGTAGGCAAACGCCGCGTCGAACACGACCGCTCCAGCGGCGAAGTTCCCATAGAGACCGGTGTGCCAGCTGTCTGTGGTGACCTTGCCCTTGCCGCTTTCAAAGTTGGCAGTCGAGGTGCCGAAGGCGCCGGTGATCCCAAGGGTGAGTGCTCCAAGCCGTGTCTCGACTCCGGAAATGTTCCCGAAGTTGTTGGAGGAGTACCCTGCCGAACCCACAGTGGAGTCGGAATCGCGCTTGCCCCAACCGCCGTAGCCGGTGGTCCAGGCTCTGGACTGCTCGATTGCGGCCTCGGCGGCAGACTGGCCGGGCTTGATCGCCAGAGAGAGCGAGGATTCGCCGATGGTATCCAGGGCGAGCATGTCGATGTGGTTGCTCAGGCCGGCCTGCAAGTCGCGCAGACGGTCAATCCCGATGTTGCCCAGCTCCGCGTAGACGCCCGGGTCCAGTGCGGAGAGGATGGAGACTACGCCTGCGCGGGTGGGCCGGGTGTCCAACTGATCAATCAGGTTGGAGACAGCCACGTTGTCCGCCTTGAGCGCACGGTCTAGCAGCTCGCCGGTGGCGGAAACGTTCCCTGTGGCGAAGGAGGCAAACGCGTTGCGGGTCACGTTTAGGAAAACAGTCCCACCTCCAAGTGCTAGCGGAGCATTGGCGAGATTCGCCGTAACCACTGCGCTCTCGTAAGTGCCCCCGTCTACCGTCACGTAACTCGTCACAGAGGGCAATACGCCTACGGTTCCGGAGCTATAAATCACGACCGGTACCGCCTTAGTGCCCAGTTCATTCACTCTGGAGGAGACGGATTCCTGGAAGGTGCCTCCCGAAACCGTGCCGCCGACTGCAATTGAGGAAACACCGCCGTTGAGGACAAACGAACCGACGTTCACTTGGTCAAACGTGCCTCCGACCAACGTCTGCTTGTCAGCTATGTACTCAAACTCGGTGGAAGCACCTGCGCCAATGGTCAAAGTGCCGGTAATCGTGAGTCTTCCGGGCGAGTTCCCGGCAGCCACGACTGAACCGTTTCGGGACGTCACATTTCCTTTGATCAGACCCTTCCCCTTGAGTTTCGAGTTGGTGTTAAGCACCAATCCTCCACCCCCAGTGACGTCCAGCGTGCTGCTGCTCCCAGAGGATACAGCATCTCCCACCGTGAGCACCAAAGGCCCCGCCGTCGTGTAGCCATTGGTGAAGGTCACCGTATTGTTGGTCCCGCCAATTGTGAGGGACTGAGTCGAAGGAGCCGCGGAGCTGCTGCCCCCGTTAAGCACCAGGCTATTGCCCGAGCCATTCAAACTAATCGTCGGGGAAGAGACGGCATTTTGAGTGATGAGGGTGTTGTTGGACCCCCCGATAGTCACATCTGATCCAGTCACATTCTGCGCAATCACGAGGCTGGAGGAGCCTGATACCTCCACGACTTTCGACGCCGTCCCAAGTTGCTCCGCCTGAATTGTCCCACTGTAGGTTTGAGCGCCAGTTCCACCCAACACCGTAGGCGCGTTCATCGTACCGCCGATGATGAGCAACCTATTCGCCGTGAGGGTGCCCGGACCATTCAGGACCCCACCAGAGGCGGAGAAGGTGCCTGCCCCGAGATCCTGGCTGTTTCCACCCAGATTGATAATCCCAGAGTACAAGTTGAGGCTGCCACCGAACTGGTTGCTCCCACCCAGATTCAGCGTCCCTCCATCCACCGTGACCGCACCCCCGAGCCTGGCAAACTGGTTGAGGCTGAGGATACCCCCATTCACGAAGGTAGACCCCGCGTAGGTTCCGCCCAGAGTCAGCGTCCCAGCGCCGCTCTTCGTGAGGCTGCTGGAGGAGTCTCCGGTCAGTGCCGACATTGAGCCGCCATTGGAAATGGTGAGGCTTCCTTCATGGCGCAGGGTGCCTTGACTTGCGATGTCGTGCACGACGCCACCACTCTTAAGTTCGAGCGTGCCGGTGGCATTCACTGCCACGTTATCCAGCGTGACCCCTCCCGTGTAGCGGGCGGTCGCCAAGCTCCCCACTACCAGCGCACCGGAGCCATTGGTCGCATTCAGCGTGCCGCCGGCGACCGTTACCGTCCCTGCGCCGGTCTGCGTGTTCCAGCTGCCGCCGTTAGAGAACGTCACCGCCCCTCTGTTCGTCAGGCTGCCGATGTTACGGCTGCCGGTAAAGGTGAGGTTCCCGGTCTGAGCAACGTCGTAAATCACTGAGGGCACTACAGCGGCGGAGCCAATGGTCAGCGCACCTGAGGTGTAGAGGGTCGCGGCATCCAAGATGGATCCTGCAAATGTCCCCTGCACCGCACGGATGGCCCCTACTCCGGAGATAGATCCGGCATTCAGCGTGTTGACGAAGAGCGTCCCGCTGTTGGTGATGGCGCCCCCGGACAGAGTCTGCGCAGTGAAACTGCCTGCGTTCCCAAGAACGGCATTTGTGAAACTTTCCGCACTGCCGGAAGCGAGGCTGGCGACTGAGAGGTTACCTCCTGTTACGGCCCCAAGGGATGTGGCCCCACCGAGCAACCTCAAGGTGCCGACCGTCACACCAGTCACGGAGTTCGTCGACCCATTAAAAGTCGTGACACCATCACCAGCGAGGGTGCCGACGGAGCCTGCACCACGGAAACTTAGCGTACCAGTGTTCAGCACCGCCCCTAGTGTCGTGGAGTTCGTAAACTGCACCGAGCCCCCATTGATTGTGAGGGAGTTGCCTTCTGCCAGGCTGCCAGTCACATTCAGGAACCCGCCGTTCACAGTCGTCAGACCGGTGTAAGTGTTCCCGCCCGACAGGGTCAGTCCACCGTTCCCGAGCGTAAGCGAGCCGTTTCCGGAGATCACTCCGTCGGTGTTGCCGGAGGTTACGCTCAGACCGCCCGTGTTCTTGATATCACCACCACTGAGGGTTACCACAGACAGGAGCCCGGCATTTTCCACTTTTCCGCTCAACAGGGATGTGAGTGATGCGCTCGTTGTCGCCCCAGTCACCTTCAGGGAGCCACCGGCCAGCGTAACCAGCGTGTTAGAGCCGCCAGTCAGCACGAGCTGGCCACCGATGACCGACGTGCCGTTGACTGAGCCGGTTGCCGTCAGCAGACCGTTTGCGAGTGTGCCCAGCGTGGTGTTACCAAGCACCTCTACAGTGCCGCCGGAAACTGTCACAAGGTTCGCGTCCCCCCCGAAGTTTGTCGTGCCCGTCCCGCTCAGCGTGGTAATGGTCCCGCTCTGGGTGAAGGTCACCTGACCAGCGTTGGACACCGTC
>CAMCIN010000140.1 GCA_945874745.1 Akkermansia muciniphila
GGGAGAACTCCGGGACGTGGTTGGGGACGATGTCTCGACGGTTTCCAAGCACCTCTTGATTTTGCGCCACGCCGGCGTCGTGGCCTGCCAGAAGCGGGGCCTGAACGTTTACTACAGGCTGGCGTGCGATTGTTTCAGCGATTTCCTCCAGTGCGTGGACCAAGTCTGTCCCAGCCCCGCTCCGGCGGCGAGCCGGGGGGGCGTATATTGTTAAAATTATGAATATTAAAGAGTTTGTAGAGCAGTTGCAGGCGCATCCGGAAAAACAGGTCTCTCTCCGGCTGCCCGACGGGGCAAGGGTTCCCGCCCACTTCCACATCACCGAGGTAGGGCATGTCACAAAGCGGTTCATTGATTGCGGCGGCACGCGCCGCGTGCAGGAGACCTGCCTTCTCCAGACCTGGGTGTACGACGACATCGAGCACAGGCTGACGGCCGGCAAGCTCGCCACCATTTTTGAAAGGGTCGGCGATCTTTTGGAGGACTTCAGCCTGCCGGTGGAAATCGAACACGAGCTGGGGACGGTCTCGCAGTTTGCGCTCGAGGGCGCGGAGTTTTCCCCCGGGGTGCTGGAGTTTCAGCTGGGCGCAAAACACACCGATTGTCTGGCGCGCGGCGTGTGTCTGCCCGGAAGTTGCGGTAGCGAACCGGAGGTTCCCGGCACGCCCGTTGCACCGGCGGTCCTCACGGTGCCCATCGCCTCCACTGCATCTAATGCCTGCAAGCCCGGCGGGGGCTGCTGCTAATCCCGCTTTTGAAGCCGCTTGTTCTGATTCTTTGCACGGGGAATTCGTGCCGCAGCCACCTGGCCGAAGGGCTCCTGCGGGCCGCCGCGGGCGATCTGCTCGAGGTGGCCAGCGCCGGCTCCAAGCCCGCCGGCTATGTGCACCCGCTTTCGGTGGAGGTCATGCAGGAGCTGGGGATCGACATCAGCTCGCACCACAGCAAACACGTGGACGAGTTTCTCTCCAAGGATGTGGAGACCGTCATCACCGTCTGCGGCAATGCGGACCAGGCCTGTCCCATGTTCCCCGGGCAGCGCAACCGGCACCACTGGGGGTTTGACGATCCGGCCCACGCAACGGGGTCGAGGGAGGAGCAACTGGTGGTCTTCCGCCGGGTCCGGGACGAGATCAAGCGGGTGTTCGAGGCCTACGCGTTGGGGCGCCGCGACCAGGCGCGTCTGGGGTAGGGGACGGGGCGTTCCGTGTGCGCGCCCCCGGGCCACCACAAAGAGAGCGAGAGAGCGCGGGCCCCTGCAGGAGAGCCATGGCGTGCAGACCGGGCACGGCCCCGGAAGGCAACCCCTCCAGTGCGCTCATCCCACCAAACTTTCGTCCCACCCGCTTTCTGCGCTCTCCGCACGCGGGGTGTTTTTCAAAAGGCGCGGTCGCTCGCTTTCTACGGGGCTAAGCGGCTGGCCTGTTCTGCGAAAATCTCAGTGCTTCTGCGACTCAGATCCGGATGAAAATCCCCCTGCGGTACAGCCAGCGCGCCAGGGCCAACATCGCGGCAAACGCCACGACGGCCCCAAGCCATCCTCCGGTTGGATCCTGCTTCGGCACCAACCGCTCCGAAACGGTGCGGAACAAGCCCATGCCTCCGAGCAGATAGAGCGCAATCGGATTCGCCCCGACCCAGAGGAACGGCGGCGTCCAGGCCAGCCACCCCTTGATGTCCGTGACCCAGTAAAAGGCTGCCAAAAGCAGGGAGCTCCAGCCGGCGGCCACGAGCACAAAGGAGGAGGACCAGATCTTTTTGATGACGGGAAAGAACGGGTGCCAGCCCCATCCCGCCGCCACCAGCACGAGGCCCGCACCCAAGAGCCCGCCAAGCACCCGCTGCGGCGCATTCCGGGAGGTGATCCACCTGCCTGCAAGCACCCCGAAAAGGGCGCTCGCCACCGCCGGCAGACTGCTCAGAAGCCCTTCGGGATCGTGTGTGCCGTTGTATTTCCGGCCGGGCAGCCAGAGGCTGTCGACATAGTTGGTGAGGTTTTTGCCCTGCTCAAAAACCGGGGGGTCCACGCCGGGGACAGGCACCCATTTTAGAAGCAGCGCGTAACCAACGAGGATTCCAAAAGTGGCGGCCACCAGCGCGCGGGTGGAAAGGCGCAGACTCAAAAGTCCAGCGAGGGCGGAGGCGATCCCGATGCGCTGGAGCACCCCCAGCCAGCGCACCTTGTCCCAGCCGTCCTTGAGCCCGCCCGAGAAATAGACACCGAGCAAAAAAAGCACGAGCCCGCGGGCAAGCAGATGCCGGACGGTGGCAGAGAGTCCGTCGCGTTCCACCCTGCGGGGCAGGGCGATGGCTAAAGAGACGCCCGAGAGGAACACGAACAGGGGGAAGATGAGGTCGTAGAAGTGAAACCCTTCCCAGGAAACATGCTCCAACTGGCTGGAGACAAACTGTGCCGGGGCAGAGGTTGGGAACCCTGTTTTAAGGATGGCTTGGAAGACGCTTCCGAGGCCGAGAATCCAAAACATGTCGAAGCCGCGAAGGGCGTCCAGGGAGGCAAGGCGACCGGCGGAGGGGGGCGGTGTATTCACAGGAAAGGGGGAGGTAGGGCAAAATGGGATTCAGCAGATTAGGGCAACTCATGCACGAAAAACCCGGCCGTCTCAAGGTAGGCGAGGTGATTTGAAAACCCTTTTCGAAGCGGGATCGCATTCCTGTTTTTTGATCCCGCCTGCATGACATCAGGCCCCTCCTCCTCGAGTAGTTTCCGGCTCTTTGCCCCGGGGCGAACCAACGCGATGTGGCCGGGTTTGGCGGAGTCCGGGTTCCGTACTGCAGCCACCACCAGCTTTCCCGCCGAGGCTGACTCCTGCGCAGCCGCAGCATCGGCAAGCCTGCCCCAGCCAGCCGCGGCCCCGCGCTCGTCAGAAAGCCACTCAAATTGTGCGTTGGCCAGCAAAACAGCCGGGTGCTCCGGAGGCCGCAAAATATAAACGCCCGCCCTTTCGCAGGCCGCAGCCACAAACTGGCTGCAATGCGTGTGGTTGCCCCGGTCCCCGGGTTTTAACTCGCGGCCGGTGGGAAAACCGGTTCGCCAATCAACGATCACGCCCGGCTTCCACAAACGCTCCACCTCCATCCCCTCCAAAAGCCCCCATAAGGTGGCCGTATCCTTGGGCAAAGGCTGCCGCGCCGTCTCACGCACCGCGCGGCGCACCAGGGCTTCCAGGCCCGGAGTCTTCTCAGGATGTGGGCTGGAGACAAACACGGCTCCCCGCCCAAACCGGCTGCGGACCATGGCGGGCGAGCCGGTCATCACGCCCACCGGCGTGCCGTTCTCCGCCAACTCAGACTGGTACCACGCAAGGACCTCGTACGGAGGAAGGGACTTTGCGCTGTCGGGCTGCAGCACCGGACCGTTTGCGTAGTGGATTGACGCCTTGCCGGAAAGCCCTTCAAACCAACGCTCCGCTCCCTCGGCGGGGCCAACCTCCACCGAGCCCCGGCCGCGCCGCCACAAAGGCGACACCGTTGATGCCCGCAGAATCCCCAAGCCCCAGCTAAACCCGCTGCACGCAAGATATGCTCCGGAACAAAACCCGACATAGCCGCCACCCTCGGTGACGAAAGTACGCACCTTTTCCAATCCCCCTTCCCCCAGCGTCTCTGCCACGGCGTGCGCGGAGCCTCCGGGAACAATCACCGCGTCAAATGCAGAAAGTGCTCCCGCGCAGATGGCCGCCGCCTTGAGCCGCGTCACGGCGAAACCGGACTCCCCATCCAGCACCTTCTCCAGCGCCTCCACGCTCGAGTCCGGCGCGCCCCGATCCGCATACACGGCAACCCGAACAGGTTCCCGGGCGGAGATCCAGCCCGCGAACGAAAGACACCAGAGAATGACTAGCAGAGGTTTCACTGAAAACGCCTACCGAAATCCGTGCCCCACATCCATCGCAAAAAGACCAGTCCGCCAAATGGATCGGTACAGGGCCATCTTTGCGTTCACTACGGAAAGGCGATCCCCAGCCGCTGGGCGACGCGCCTGGGCCGCCGCAGCGCCTCCTCCATCCGCGCCCCCTCGTCCTCGCCGCGCAAGTCCCTGCACGCCGGATGCGCCTCCGCCGCCGCGATCACTCCCAGGCTGCGGAGCACGTGCGCCGTGCTGTGCTTGTAGGCGGAAGCGCTCATGTTTGCATCCAGCCTGAAAACCTGGTCCTCAAGGGCTTGGAACGCTTCAAAGAGCTTGTACACACGTGTGTCGAAGCCGCCCGCACCGGACGGAAATTTTTTCTGCGGCGCACCGTCGTGCAGCCACATGTCCTTGGCGGCGCAAATCAGAGGTGCTGCGCTCACGGCCGCCCCAATGAGCAGTGGCAGCCCCAGCTTGACCGCCGTTGCGATCCCAAAGTCGTCCCCGCTGTGGGGGGAGAAGTCGAGCCCAAGGTCCCGGCACAGCGCCGCCCAATAGAGGAAGTGCGGCTCGTCCAGCGTGCTGATTTTTCCCCCGACAAACTTCGGATGTAGGGCCAGTTGCCACAGCAGCCATGGCTCAAAAGGCGTCGCCCAGGGAACGAACGCGGGCTCGAGTGCATGGACGATTCCCGGCCGGACCAGCCACTCGGCGATCTGGTAGTAGGCGTCCCGCCGCGGCTCGGCTGGCAGCGCACTCAGCCAGCGGGAGGTCATCAGCATGACCTCGCAGTTGTCGTGTTCCTGTACGATATCCAGCAGCACGCGGTAGCGTTCCGCCTTGAAGCAGGAGTCGTCCTGGGCTCCGCGCGCGGTCACCCCAGCGATAAATTTGGCGTGGGGAAAATCGGCGCGGAAGCGGCGCAGCACCTCCGCGTAGAGATGGTCATCCAAGTCGAAGATGTAGCCCGTGTCGGCGTTGAGCACGATGACGAGTTCCACTCCGTAATGGTCGGCCGCCGCCTGCATCCAGCGGATGCTGTTGATGAAGCCTTCCCAATCTGGGGCTCCGTCTTTGAAGGGCAGCAGGGCGGCGGCGCAAAGACGGGCCTTGGTCTGGTGGTCGATGAGTTCCTCTTCACCCGTCCACGCCCACTTGGTTTCCAACCAGGGCGTATCGGGGGTAAGATCCTGAGGGCGTTCGATTAGTTTTTTCATGCTTTGCAGGGGGTGGTGGGCCTTGGCCTGGGGGCCGCGCGCGCGTCTCAGTGCCTACTGCGAGGAAAGCTCCCCCACAGACAACCACCGGCGCTGCTCCCAGCTCTGGAGCCCCAGTTCGGCAAGCTGGACGCCCTTGGCACCCTCGCGCAGCGTCCACGGGAACGGCGTATCCAAGGCGACGTGCTTCAAAAACTCTTCCCACTGGATCTTGAAGGCGTTGTCGTAAGTGGTGCAATCGGGGACCTCCTGCCAGCCGCCCAAAAAGTTGATCGGCTGTTCGATGTCGGGGTTCCAGGTGGGCCGCGGTGTCGTGCCGAGGCTCTGCACCCAGCACTTGCGCAACCCCACGATCGCGCTGCCGTGGGTGCCGTCGACCTGCATGGTCAGCAGGTCGTCGCGCCGCACGCGTACCGTCCAGGAGCTGTTGAACTGGCAGACCACCCCGTTCTCGCACTCCATCGTGGCGTAGCACGAATCGTCGCTGGTGCAGGCATACTCCCGGCCTTGCTCGTCCCTGCGGGCTGGAATGTGCGTGGCCCCGAAGCAGCTCACCGCCTTGACCTTCCCAAACAAGTCGTCGATCAGGTAGCGCCAGTGGCAAAGCATGTCCACGATGATCCCACCGCCGTCCTCTTTGCGGTAGTTCCACGACGGCCGCTGCGCAGGCTGGTTCCCGTCCTCCCCCGTAAAGACCCAGTAACCAAACTCCCCGCGCACGCTCAAAATCCGCCCGAAGAAACCCTGGTCACGCAGCGTACGAAACTTGCGGATGCCCGTCAGCCACAGCTTGTCCTGCACCACCCCGTTTTTGAGGCCCGCATTTTCGCAAAGCGTCGCGAGCCGCAACGCCTCGGAGGCCTCCACCGCCGTCGGCTTTTCGCAATAGACCGCCTTCTTGGCCCGCACCGCACGCTCCACAAAATCCGCCCGCTGCAGCGTGCCGGACGCGTCGAAAAAGATCTCGTCCTCCGGGTTCGAAAGGGCGGCGTCCAGATCCGTCGTGAACCGGGTGAACCCGGTCCTTTGCGCGAGGTCCTGCAGCTTTTGGCGGCTGCGCCCCGTCAGGATGGGATCGGGCATGAGCACCAGCTCATTGCCCACCTTCACCCCACCCTGGTCGCGGATGGCCTGAATGGACCGGATCAGATGCTGGTTGGTGCCCATGCGTCCGGTGACGCCGTTCATGATGATGCCAATGCGTTGTGTCTTCATAAGAATGCGAGTGGTTTTGGGGGCGCGGGGAAACCGGTCCTCAGGAATAAAGCCGGCGGTAGCTGGCGGCGATCTCCTCGAGGAAATGGCGCGGCTCGGCCGCCCACCAGCGGTTGGAAAAAATCTCCACTTCGCGGTGGCCGGCAAAACCGGCGGCGTCCACCCAGGCGCTCATCTCCCGGAGGTTGATGCACCCTTCGCCCATAAGGCCCCTGTCGTTGAGCAGGTCGCAGGTCGGCGTCAACCAGTCGCAGATATGGAAGGCCAGCAGTCGGCCGGTCTGGCCGGCGAGGGCGATCTGCGCCTCGAGTTCCGGATCCCACCAGACGTGGTAGGCGTCCACGGCGATCCCCAGAGACTCGGGCGAGCCCAGGGCGTCACAAATCTCGTGGGCCTGCCGCAGCGTGTTTACCGCGCTGCGGTCGTCGGCGTACATCGGGTGGAGCGGCTCGATTGCGAGGCGCACCCCGGCCTGCGCGGCTGCGGGGAGCACCGCGGCAATGCCGTCCGCAATCTGCTTGCGGGATTCCGCAAGGGACTGGCCGGGAACGGCTCCGCAGACCAGCACAATAAGCGGCGCACCGATGCCGTGGGCCTGCTCGATGGAGAGCAGGTTGTCGTCCACCGCCCGCTGGCGCGCTGCGGCGTCCGACGCAGGAAAAAATCCGCCCCTGCAGAGGGAGACAAGCTCCAGACCGGCCTCCCGGACACGCCGTCCCACTGCTGCAAGCTTGCGGCCCTCCAGCGCCTGCCGCCAGATGGTGAGGCCGCTGACACCGCGCTTGGGAAACTCTGCCAGACACTCCTCCAAGGAGAGTTGCTTGGTGGTGATGGTGTGGACGCAAAGACGGGCCTCGGCTCCGGGTTGGGAAAGAATGGTGGGGAGCTCCGAAGACATTTCCCCCGATTTAAGCGGCCGGTGAAGCACTGGTAAAACAGTTCTTTCCGATAGTCATGAGCGGAAAATCCGATTGCTGTTTCACGCTGCCGTGCGGCGGTGTATGCAGGCGCCCATGGAACTTTACCAACTCGAGTATTTCCTTGAAACGGCCCGCCAGCGCAACTTCACGCGGGCTGCGTCCAGACTGCACCTCGCGCAGGCGGCCCTGAGCGAACAGATCCGCAAGCTCGAGGTCGAGTTCGGGACGCCGCTCTTCCACCGGGGCCGCCGTGAAAGCACTCTGACGGCTGCGGGAGAAACCCTGCGCGTGCACGCGGAGGGTCTGCTCGAGCGCGCGGAGGCCGCCCGCCGGGCGGTACAGGACGTGGCCGGACTCCGCGGCGGGAGGCTCAGCGTGGGGGCGATTCCGTCGGTGAGCGCGTGCCTGCTGCCCGGGGCGATTGCGGAGTTCCGGGGCAAACATCCTCTGGTGGAACTGGCGCTGTTTGAGGGCACCTCGGAGGCGGTCGCGCAGTGGGTGGAGAGCGGCCGGGTGGAGCTGGGGATTGTCCAGTTGCCAACGGCTGGAGGGCGTTTTGAGGAACACCTGCTTTTGACCGAGAGCTTTCTGGCGCTGGTGCCTTCGGCACATCCGGCGGCCCGGCAGCAGAGCATCAGCCTGGCAAAACTCGCGCGGGAGCCCTTCGTGTTGTACAAGGGGCGGGCGCGGGACACGGCGCTGGCGGCGTGCCGAGCGGCGGGCTTCGAGCCGCGGATCGCCTGCGAAAGCAGCGAGCTGGAGACGATCCGTTCGCTGGTAGGGGCGGGGCTGGGCATCGCGCTGTTGCCCCAACTGGCCACGCGGCAGGGGGCGGCCAATTGCACGCCTCTACGGCTCCGCGGTGCGCCCGTGGAAAGGCAGGTGGCGCTCCTGAGCCGCACGGGACACCCGCCCTCCCCGGGGGCTGCGGTTTTTACCCGCAGCGTTTTCGCGCAATGCCGCGCTTTCGGAGGCGTGGTGTAGGCTGCGGCTACGGGCAGGTTTTCTGCAAACCTCGAGGCTGGGGAACCAGTCGCCGTCGGTGATTACCCATGCACGTGCGGTTTGAGGGTTGCCTTACGAGTGGGTCCCGGCTCAGGAATGCATGACCTGACCGCCGTCGATGTTGAGGGTCTGACCTGTGATGTTTCGCGCGTGCTCCGAAGCGAGGTAGACGGCCATCGCCCCGAATTCCGGCGGAGTCTGCCAGCGCCCAAGGGGGGCGAGCTTTTCAATTTTTGCGCCGCCCCACTCCTCGTAGGACTGGCGCTCCTCGGGTTTTAAGAGCGCTTGTCCCGCCCTCCACACGGACTGGTTCAGATCGGTCTGGACCATCCCGGGAGACAGCGCGTTCACGCGGACTCCAAACGGTGCCAGATCCTTCGCCGCACACTGCACAAAGTTGATCAACCCCGCCTGGGCTGCGCGGTAGGGTGGATCGGTGGGCGAACCAATCTGCCCCGCCACCGACGCCAGGAACAGCAGGGAGCCGCTTCTGCGTTCTGCCATCCGGGGGGCGAGGCTGTGGGCCACATTCACTGCGCCAATCAGGTTGATTTCCAGCACCCGGATCCAATCCGACGGGCTCAGGTTCCAGAAGGGAAAACCAAATTTTCCGGAGCCAAACCCCACGCAAAAAACCACGTGGTCCACGTCCCCGATCTCGCTGGCGAAGCTCCGCACCTCTTCGAGAACAGTGACATCACCGAGGGCGAGCGACTTTCCGGGAAAGCCGTTGGCCGGGTCGGCGGACCGGTCAAAGCCGTGCACCACCGCCCCTTCCTGCGAAAACTCCCGGGCAATTGCCATTCCGATGCCGCGGGCGGCTCCAAACACCGCCACCTTTTGACCTGAGAGATTGAGGTTCATGCCGGGCAGTATTCCACCCCCCGCTGGTACGGCGCGAGCCCGAAGGTGCGCATTGATTCGGTTGGAATCGCCCGCCACATCCCTCATCCTTCCGGCCGCAGGAACGCAGTTTAGCGAACCCTTTACCACCCCAATTGCCTATGTTTCCGTCCCTTCCCAAAAGCTGCAGAACCGCCGCCAAAGCGCTGTGGGCCGCCCTCGTCCTGATGCCGGCGCTCCTGTGCGGTGCCGAAAAGAAGCCGAACTTGGTTTTCATTCTCGCCGATGATTTGGGGTACGCGGAACTCGGGTGCTACGGCCAACGGGTCATCAAGACGCCCTGTCTGGACCGCATGGCCGGTGAAGGGCTCCGGTTTACCCACTTCTACGCGGGCGCCACGGTGTGCGCGCCCTCCAGAAGCGTGTTGATGACGGGCCTGCACCACGGCCACACCCGGGTGCGCGGCAACGCCGGGGGCCAGCGACAAGCACTGCGGGAGACGGACCAGACGGTGGCCAAGGTGCTGCAGTCCGCCGGGTACAGGACCGCTTTGATCGGCAAGTGGGGGCTGGGTGAAGAGGGCGCCGCCTCCAGCGGACTGCCCGGAAGGCAGGGGTTTGAGGAGTTTTACGGCTACCTCAATCAGCATCACGCGCACAACCACTTCCCCGATTTTCTGTGGCGGAACGAAACACGGGAACCGACCCAAAACGTGGTCACCCCCGTCGGCGATTTGGGTGCCGGTTACGCCACCAAGGCGGTGCAGTTTGCCGACGACTTGTTTGCGGAAGAGGCGCTCAAATTTGTCACCGCCAGCAAGGACAGGCCTTTTTTCCTCTACTGGAGCATGGTCTCGCCACACGCCAACAACGAGCGGACCAAGGCGCTGAAGGACGGTGCGGAAGTGCCTGATTACGGGATTTATGCGGGTGAACAGTGGCCTGCTCCGGACAAGGGGCAGGCGGCGATGATCACCCGGTTGGACTCCCACGTCGGCCGTTTTTTGGAGCGACTCGACGCGCTGGGGCTTTCCGAGAACACCCTCGTTGTGTTCACCAGCGACAACGGCCCGCACAACGAGAGCCACCATGACCTGAGTCGGTTCCAACCTTCCGGACCTTTTTCAGGGATCAAAAGAAGCCTGACCGACGGGGGAATCAGGGTGCCTTTTATTGTGCGCTGGAAAGGCAGGGTGAAGGCGGGCAGGACATCGGAGCACGTCGGCTCGCTTGCAGACTGGTTCGCCACCGCGGCACAACTGGCAGAAGCGCAGGCGGACATTCCCGGGGATTCGGTGAGCTTTGTCCCTGAGCTCTTAGAAAAACCACAGCCTGGGCATGCGTTTCTGTACTGGGAGTTTCACGAGCGCGAATTCACGCAGGCTGCGCTTTACCAGGGGCGCTGGAAGGGGATCCGTTCCGGAGCGCCGGACGCGCCTGTCGCCGTGTTTGACCAACAGACTGACCCTGCCGAAACAAACAACGTGGCCGGCCAGCAGCCCGAAATCGCGGCGAAGCTGTCAGATTATCTCAAAACGGCCCGCTCAGACTCCCCCGACTGGCCTGCCGTCTGGAAGAAAGAGAAAGCCGCCAACTGACCCGGAGGCACGTGGCACGCCCTGGCATGCCGTCGGCAAATCTGAGAGAAACTTGTTCCCAGCGAGAGAACACGCTACTCTAAAAACGGATCCGCTACGGGCCTGAAGCCTGGCAAACAGGCCTGACGCGGCGCCGCTCTTCCGCAATGAACGTCACCCCCGAGTCGCTAGAGGAACCCGACTCTCTGCTCAACCAGCTTGCCCGGACAAGCGATCTGGCGGACCCCATGTGCAGCCGTTCGGAGTGGCTTCTCTCCTACCATGCCGTCTTCGCCCCCCAGCGGACGTTGTTGCTGCGCTCCTTTCACAGAAGCCTGCTCGCTCTGGCGCAGGTGTTCCACCCCCTCATCGGCCCGCTGCTCGAGCCCCTTGAGTCGCACTGGTTTTTTCCCAACCCGCTGCTCGGCCCCGACGCGGTCCACCTTCTGGAGGCCCTCCTCCAGGAGCCCGAGCACAGGGGCTGCCCCCCCTCGCTCGCCCTAAGCGGGCTGCAATGGGGCTCGCCCCAGTTTCGTCAGCTCACGCTTCTGCTCAAACGCCGGTACGAGGTTGGCTTCCTCGAGCCGACCCTTTTCCGCTCTGCTTCGCTCGAGGGGGGGGCGGACGGTTTTCTTTCCCGCCGCTCCGGAAAGTTCCGCGGCAACTTGCGCAAGG
>CAMCIN010000141.1 GCA_945874745.1 Akkermansia muciniphila
TACGTCCGCCAGCGGCGCTGTCGGTGAGCGCCAGAGGGGGCTGCCCAGGCTGGGTTTGCCCGGACTTCCACCGCTGATACAGCTTGTGTCCCGCATAACCGCCCGCAGCCACCCCGGCCACCCCGAGTCCAACTTTCCCGGCGGTCTCCAGGCCGTTGTCCTCATCTCGACCACGAGCGAATAAAACTTCATCCAATCGGGCATCGAGTTCCCGGAGTGATCCTACTTCTTTTTGTGTGAGCATGGTGTGTTTTAAGTGACTCCTTGCGGGCGGAGTTATGCCCCTTTACGTGAGCGGCGGTTGTCAACAGGGCGAAGCTCCGAGTGGAGCCCAGCCGCACCAACCCCAGCCGCACCCAGTCCAACCCCGGCGACAGTTGTTGCATACGTCTTCGCAGGGGATGCGTTTTGCGCCGCCAGGATATTCGTGTGGTGCTTTATTGCCCTCCGCTCCTCGTTGGCCGCCGCTGTCACCTTCTGGTCGTGCGGCACAAATACACCCTTCTTATTCACGGCGTCAGCCGCCTCCCGCCTGGCACTCTCGGCAGCAGGGGAGGGCATCGCCGTGGAGCCCAATCTTCGGTTGATCCTCGCCTCTACGTCCCGCTGACTGGCCCGAGAAACCGCATGGAGAGCCTCCGCTTCGCTTGTGCCAAACGAATCCATGTGCTCCCGCATCGCTGACGTAACCGTGGCGTGCCCTTTTTCCAGCTTTGCATTGTCCTTGGCTGCCTTTGCCTTGGAGAGTGCGCCCTTAGCGGACTTCGGCTGGCTCGCCCAGTAGTCGTTTCTTGCGCGAACTTCATTCTTCCAGTGATCCAGAGCTGTAGCGGGGCCAGCACGGAACTTTCCGTAGTGCTCCAGCGCGCCATTCACACCCCCCAACGGGTTCTTCCCAACCAAAAGCCGAGACACAAGGCCGTTTGGGTTTTTCCTGGCGTGCTGAATTGCCGCCCCAACAAGCTTTCCTGATCTTCCCGTATTCAAGAGATTCCCCGCCGCCGCAGTGTAATCCGAAACAAACTTCGCGCTGCGATTCGGGTCTTTAGCAAGACCATCCGCCTTCGCTTTTATTCCCCCAGCCACACGAGCCGCCAGTGAAGACTCCGACGCCCCGGCGGCAATACGCCCCGCCGCCCGACTTACCTTCGGCGCGGCTGTTATCGCCGCCTCTCTCGCTGCAATTCGCATCATTGGCGCGCCCTTCGACAACACACCACCCCCAAAGCCGAGCGCCGCCACGCTTGCCGCAATCTTTGCACGCCGACCCCACGCTGCCTCCTCTTCTTTCTGCGGTGCCAACGTCAAGGCAAAGTAACGCGGTGAAACCCGAGCCGAGAACCTTGTCCCTGTCTTTCTGCCGAAATCAGGAGTCACGATATTCTCCTGTGTCGTATTTCCTGGAACTTCTCTCGGCGGCATAGTCCTTGGTGCCCGGACATACTTCTTCCGCAGCATCCACCCAGCCGCACCACCACCCGCCAGCGCCACCGCTGCCGCGCCCGCCATCAGCTTCCGTTGGTTCCCTATGCGCTCATACCATTTCTTGTCCCGACGCTCCCGCTCCTTGGAGCCCGGAGCAAACACCCGTGCCGAGCGGCCTCGGGCATCTCGGACATCCCAGTTCTCTGCGGTTTCATCGAACTGCGTCAGTTTCCCGCGCCGGGCGAGCATGTGGCCGGTCTTCCGGATGGCCGAAAGCTGTGTCGCATTGGCCACCGCTTCCCGTGCCTTGGCCGCTCCACCCACCACCTTGGCCCGGAGCGCCGGATTCTTTTTCAGCACGAGCGCCCCACCAATCAGAAGCCCCCCGGCTGCCGCCGCTCCCTGTGCGTTGCGAAACCACGGCTTGTCCCATTCCCGCTTCTGCGTCCGGCCCCATTCATCCTTCTGGCGGGTCTCGCCCTTGAGCACCGCACGGATGTCTGAAACCATCCCGGCGCTACGTTGCCCGTACTTGTAAACCTTCGCGCCCTTATTCATGGCGGACTTGAGCACCGCCCCGCTGTGGATCGGTACATCGACCTCTTGCAGCCGACCATCACTCGTACGCTTATGGGCCTGCGTTACCCCAGCGACCGCCGCGAGCTGGTCTGTGTACTGACCTCTAGCGTCCACGTAGTCGTCTTTCCCGAACAACCGAAGCTTCGGGTAACGAGCGGCCAGGAACCGGGCGGCCAGCCGCGTCTCTTGCACCCCCACCGTTTGCCCCTTCGCGGAAACCCGCCGGGCTTTCGCCTTCGCCTGTGCCCCCACTGCTGCCGCCGCCGCCTTGTTTTCCACATGCGCCACAGCGGCAGCGGCGGCGGGGGTGGCTCCCGGCACTTCTACTGGGGCAGGGGAATGCACGCCCGGCATCGGGACGATTTTGTTTTCACCCGCCTTCGCCGCCTTCTCCGCGACTCTCCGATCCGCAGCGTTGGGCAGGATCTTGCCAGCCACCGGGGCCTTCCCTGAGCGGGCATACAACATGAGCCCCCCGTAGCCCGCCAGAATCGCCCCGGTCTTAATCGCGGCGCGACGGAGCGACTTTTGTTCGTCGGTGAGTTCGCTCTTCGGGGGTGCTTGTGTAATGGCCATAAGTTATTCTTCTTTTCCTGTCGGGTTAGATTTTGCGGCCTGCACACTCAGCCCCTTCCGGAGGGACGGAGCCTGCGGCACCATTGCGTCCGCTTTGGCCGGATCGAGCCCATAGAGCTGGATAAGCGTCTGGACGGCGGACACCCGATCCATGACCCCGGTGCCAACCTTCTCCAGGATGGCCAGGAGCGGTTGCACACCCTTGTCTCCCTGCTCGCCCACCATGCCCGGTGGCGGTTCAGGTGGGGGTGGGGGAGGCGTGTTGATGGCCGCCAATGCCTGTGTGGCGTTGGGCCACCGCTGCGTAATGAGTTCAATTGGGATGGTCGTCTCGCCCGCCGTCCGCTGCAAAAACTGCATCTCACTGGCTCCGCGCCGCGCCACTTCTTCAAACGTACCGCCCCGCTCCGCGATCATGTCGCTCACGGTAATCACTCCGTTCTGAAGCAACTGAAGGTTGGCGCTGACATCGTGCCCGTAGTCCCCCGTCAGGGACGCCCCAAACCCCCACTTGCCGCTGCGCCATTTCGGGTGCGGCTGAAGTTTTCCGAGCGAGATAGCCCGGCTCAACACATGGTCACGCACTTTATCCAGGACACGTTCGGCCAGAAGCGTCTGCCACCGGCGAATCGTCCGCATCGCCTGCGCCACTTCAATGCGGCCCGTGTGGCCACTGAGCGCACTCATGTCGTACACAAAGCCGTACGGGAGATTCAGCCCAATGGAAATTTCACGCACCATCACTTCCACCAGCGACATAAACGCGCCATTGGGCCGGTTCATCGGTGGCGCAAAATTGATGGAGTCCCCCTCGGGAAGCCGGAGGATTTTCCCAGCCTCCATCGTCAGCGAGCCAGGCTTACTTTTGTCGTCCCCACCGGAATCCTTCCGCGCAAACGCCCCGACCGTTTTATACGGGTCGCTGGAGGAAATGACGCCGTTATGCGCACTCTGTGTCTTGGCCGCCTGTTTTTCGGTGAGATAAATGTCGTACAGATCCCGTGCAGGAGCCAAAGCGGTCGCCAGCGGCGTCACGCCCCGGTATTGATCCACCCGGAGCGGGTCGAGGAAATGGATAAACTCGGACGCCGGAACCTGCGCCTCCATAGAGTATTTGTTACTGCGCTGCCGCTTGAAGATGTCGTACGAAACCGGCGCACCCAGATCGTCTATGTGGATGCCCGCGATGTAATTATCATCATTGGCCTTGAGTGATTCGTGCGGGTTCCCTATGCGATCCGCCTCCACGGGCTGAATCTTGAGCGTTTCCTCATCCAGCTCCACGATTTTCCACCCGTGGTCGCCATCGGTGATGGTGGCCCAGAGCATCAGGTACACCAGATCCCCGAGCCTGTACCGGCCCGAAAGATCCGCCGTCTCACACCACTCATGGAAGTAATCCTGGTATGAGCCGTCGATCATTTCATCGCCCGTGGTGGAGACGTACTGCACCCGGTCGGCCACGTACTGCACCAGGCGCGCCACGATCCCTCGCAGAATGGCAAAATTTCGCACCATATCCCGCGCATCCCACATGAGATTGATGCGATCCCTGTGGGCACGGTAGTTTTCAGAGGAGGCGTTCTTGGCGAGCCCGCCAGAACCCGAGCGACGGTGGCCGGGGTTGGCCATATCGTACGCAAATTCATGGAACCGTTGCCGGTTCAGCAGCCGCGTCGTGGCAAAACCGGGCGCAACGGTCGCCAACGCCCTGTCCAGAAACGTGAGCTTAAAGTCTGGAGGCTTATCCATGATTGATTTGGGAGAAATCCGCGATCATGGAGCCGGAGTCGCAGGCGTTGCGCCGTTCGTTCCGCACCCGGATGGCGGCATGGAGCCGTTCTTCGATGTTCGCCAAGTCCTTGGTGTAGGATTTGTCCCCGAACGTCTGCTGGGTATAAAGGGTGGCCTGTGCTTTGAGTCGCGTGATCTCCGCCGCAAGCTCATCGGCGTCATAAGATCGGTAAATTTCCTGCCAGCGTGTCGAGGACATGCCGAAACGCCAGATGTCAACGGACGGTCTGTTTTGCCATAATTACACGGACGGATAGCAACTAAATTGCGGTCGGTTAAACTTACTTATGTATAAGTAAGTTTAACCCTTACAGTAAGGCAAAAATAGACTAGGCAAAGAAGGCCACTAGGCAACGTGTGAGCGATGTATAAGGGAAGCGGGTTTGAATCGGTAACGGCTCAACACGCTATAAGGGAAGGGAAGCGGGTTTGAATCGGTAACGGTTCAACACGCTATAAGGGAAGGGAAGCGGGTTTGAATCGGTAACGGCTCAACACGCTATACGGGAAGGGAAGCGGGTTTGAATCGGTAACGGCTCAACACGCTATAAGGGAAGGGAAGCGGGTTTGAATCGGTAACGGCTCAACACGCTATAAGGGAGAAACCTTGGCACACTTTACGCTATTGCATAGACCCCTATGAGAAACAAAGCAAAGCAGAAGAAAGAAGAGACACTTACGCGCATTGGCCACAAGTGGAGCGGAAAACTCGCCATCGAATCCGCACCATTAAAAGAGGCTGACAAGTTGGCCTTTATTGTAATTGACCGTATGCGCAACCCCCACGGGGTTTCTATGCGCAAAGACTCCAACGGCACGCCTTTTGTGCGCGTAGTCGACTCGCTGGGCATTCGCTCACACTCTCCGGAACACGATAAAGAGGAAGTGCGGGGTGCGATTGCACTTGCACTTGTTCAGTGTGGCCACTTTGAAACGGACGGCGCTCGGGTCAATTTTCCTGAGCTGTTCACCGTAGCGCGCAAGGCGCTTTGCATGACCTCCACACAAGAGGAAGACGCTGAAACAAAAGGGCAAAGGGAGGATGCTTCCCCTTGGTCTTTGTTTTCTGCTTTTGCCAACGGTAAGACGAAGGCACTCCTTGCCGAATACAAGGCACTAATTGAAGCGCACTACAAAGTAAACTCTTCCAGAAAAGCGAAGGCAAAGCGCCTTGCGAATCGTGCAATTCTGGCAGGGTTAGCAAAGCTTGGAAGGGGTGTTGGCTTTGCCGATATTCCAGCTTTTTGCGACCTAACAGAGCAACGCGTGCGAATGGCAGACGGAGCGAAAGGCGCATGGCTTTGGGAAGTGAAGACAAGGGAAACCCTGCATGTTATGGCCTTTCGTTTTCTGGAAGACTGCCAAAAGGGAAAGAAGGCGATTCTTGAAAGCTTGGCCATTTCAAAGGCCGACAAGGAAGCGGCTCTTCGATTTGACGCAGTGGAGGAACGAAGCGCGAAAAGCGAACACGAGGAAGACACTTTGGCCTTTTGCGTCTGCCAGTAGATAGCCTTCCAAAAAAGGCGCTCTTTCGAGAGCGCCTTTTTTAAGGGGCCTAGATAGCCGTCCGAATAGTTTGACCTAAGATCAAACCTCGCCATCCGATAACGTCGGGTAGCGAGGTTTGCTTTTAACACCCCGTTAAGCAAACCGCCGTCCGCATAAACTATGCGGTTTCGGTAAGACTCACTCTTACGGTAAGAGTGAGTGAAAGAAGAAAAGCAATCACCACGCAATTCCTATGCAAATTCCAAACTACTCCGAAATTGAAGCCCTTCCCGTTACAGAGAAGGTAGCCGTTGGCCTGAATATGGCCCGCTTACAGAACCGCGCCTATTCCACCTTAGGGAAGGTTTACCTTCTCTTGGATGAACAGTTCGACCGTGAAGATTCCGGCAAACCACGAGCCGAGCGCCGCTACGTCACCCCGACCCTAGCAAAGGTGGGCGTCCACGAGAAAACCGCTGGCAACGCATCGTACGCCGCAAGGATGTGGCGGGATCTTGTCCGGCCCGGACACATCACCGAGGCCGAGTATGACAAACTCAGTTTCGGGCTGTGCTATGCCGCCGCAATGGTGATGTCCGCCAAGGACAACAAGCGGGTGCTGGCGGCGGTAGAGGTGGCCGACTGGATACTCCGGAACCCGGATGAAGCGGAGCAAGACTTTGTGTCGCTCCGAAAGGATGGCATCACCGCCGCCGAGGCAGCCATTGCCAAACAGAAAGCGGATGCTGAGAAGATCGCCGCCGACTTGGCCGCCGCCGTCGCAAAGGAGATTGCAGCCCAACCAAAGGCTGCGACAGCAGTCCAGCCAACGGCCCCCGTGATTCCTCCGACGCCAGCGCCAGCGCCAACCCCAACGCCAACGCCACCCGTGAACGATGCCCTCGCCCGAGTGCGAGCCGAGAATGCCGCGCTCATAGCGGCACAATCCGCCCCTGTGCCGGTGTCAGAACCCGAACCAATCGTAACAGAATCGCCCGTGGCTCCGCCAGAACCCACGCCGACTGCGACGGAATCGCCCGTGGCGGCACCAGAACCTCCCGCCATCGTACCAGCCCCACCAAAGGCCGTGACAGAACCCACACCGTTTACGGCACCCGACAGAACGCCAGAGGTGCTGGCTGGGATCGAGCGGCTGGAACTGGCCATCGCCTCCCTGTCCGCCGATGGGCAGATGGCTGCCTGGGAGAAGCTCACCGGCCTCATGGGGCGCTTGGTGAACAGCCTCGAAGCCAGCGAGGTCGCCGCCTAGTTGTCATCCGCGCATAGACTGCACCCCCCCAATAAACTCAACCAAGGAGGTTTCCATGAAATAGCTACCCTCAACTCACAGCCGCCGGAACCACCGGCGGCTTCCGTTTGCCCGCCGATCACTCGTATCGGCGGGCAAACGGAAGCCGACTCTTACGGTAAGAGTTCACTTCAGCCCGCACGCCACTCACAAGCTCGCTTCGCAGCCGCTTGTTCCGGAACAATACAGAGGCTAAACTCCAACCCATGACACAACTTCTCGCCCGCGCATTCTCTGAAGCGTCCAAGCTCCCAGACGTGGAGCAGGATGCCGTCGCTTCGCTTCTCCTCGCTGAAATTGCGCTTCCAAGCGACGCCAGAGCTATTTTGTCTGACAGGCTGGCTGAAAGCCTTGATTCCGCTGAAGATAATAGCCTCAAACAACTTTGGGCCGCCGAGGCGCAACGCCGTATGGCTGATGTCCGTTCCGGGCGCGTAAAAACAATCCCCGGCGAGGAAGCCCTCGCCAGAGTCCGTAGCGCAATTGCCCAATGAGATATGAGTTTCACCCTGAAGCCCTTGAGGAATTTGAAGATGCCGCTAACTATTACGCCTCAAAAGAAGCTGGCTTAGAGGTTCGGTTTGTCGCGGGCGTCGAATCCTCAATTCGGCAGATTTGCGAAGCGCCGACACGTTGGCGCATTTTCGAGCAGGACATCAGACGCTCCCTTGTCCGCACTTTCCCGTATGGAGTGCTCTACTCCATAGAGGCTGATTACGTGCTAATCATCGCCGTAACTCATTGCAGCCGCGAACCCGGCTACTGGAAACACCGCCGGGATTAGAACGTATCCCGGCCTCAACTCACAGCCCGCCCGCCGCCCTGTTCGAGTAAAAAGACGCTTGCCGCAACATCGGCGCGTCCATCTCAGCCTGCCACTTCGCCATTGGACGCGAATGTGTAGTTGTCGCTGAACATTTATGCAGAAGCCGGAGCCGCCCGCGTGGCTCCCCTCCGGCAAACACTTGGTCGCATAGGAAAGCCGTCCGCCCGTCAGGGGTGGCGAGCGGACGGCAATCCTCAAAATAACAAACACACCGCCACGGCGGAGCTTTGCCCAAATCACTCACACTGCTCACTCTTACGGTAAGAGTCACAACAACAACACTATGAGCGACATGATTACCTATTACAAGCTGACCAAGATCGCTTGGTTCGTCTGCACCGAAGACGATGCCTGGGAGGAAATCCTCCAAGACCTGCCACACGAAACCATCGTGGCTATCGACCGGGTGCGTCATTTCGAGAACGCCCCAGCGTCCCAACTCACTGAAGAGGAAGGAGCCGCATTAGCCATCCAACTTCTGAGCGACGAAGCCGGATGGGACATCCTTTGCGCCACGGCCACTCCATGCCCGAAAGCAGAGTGGGACACCCAATGGGAGGAGTTTGCCCGCTTCGGAGACGCCTTCTGTGTCTCCCACCCGTCCGCAAGAGCCGACTGAACCCGGCCACCCCACTTTCCTAACCACCCAACCATCCTATGCGCTTCCAAACCCACAAAGAACACAACCGCGCCGTCCACCAAGCCACGGCCCGTCTGCTGTCCGCCAGAGAACTCCGGCTGTCCACCGACCCGGAGACCATCGAACTCGTGAGCCACGTTCGATCCGTCCTCTCCCAGCCCCGCGAGGAGGAGCCCGCCGTGAGCGCCATGCTCCTCATTCTGCTCGCGCTCGCCACAGCCGCCGCAGGGGCAACCGCAATCACATTCTTCCTCAAACACGTCTAATCCTATGCTCGCAACTCTCTCCCATCCAACCGCCCAGCCGCAAATCCTTACGGTAAGAGCGGATCTCGTTCAACGCTTCCTGAAGCACTCCGGGTTCAACACCAAATTCACTACGTCCGATCTCATTCAGATCGCAACCGACGAACGCGGGAGAATCTGCTTTCGCCGCACCGACGGCGTGGGCACGGCGGTGATGGAAACCTCCGCCGCCGCTGGGCGGTTCACGGGGATCTTCCATATCGACGACCTGAATTGCCTCAAGGACGCCGACAGCGACGGCCCCATTTCCTTCTACAACGAGCGGATCAAATACTACTGCTGCGGCGCTCCCGTGGAGCGAAAGGTGGAGTGCCGCCCCCCCGAAGCTTTCTGCGATGAAGTTTTCACCCGCGAATATGCGTGGTCAAAGGGGGATTTCTGGAGGCCAGACGTTCTTTCGCGGCTCCGTGAAATCCACGGGTGCGCTTCCGACGACAAGGATCGTGAGGCCATCGCTGGCATCAGAATCCAGCCGGATGGCGTAGCGGTAGCCACAGACGGGCGCTTAATGACCGTCTGCGACACCCTCCCCGGAGGGTTGGTGGAGCTGGCCACCACATTCAGTTGGCTACCACCAATTGCCTTGGCCAAGGAGGCGGTGGTGTTCCTCGGATTCAATGTCCCGCCCCGCGACGCGACCCATGAGGAGCGGGAAAAGTGGGTGTACCGCACCACCCATATCCGCTGGGTGATAGACTGGCCCGCCGCGACCTTCGAGAAGGTAGAGGAAGCCATCATGCAGAATTTTCCGGACTGGAAGTCCATTGAGACTTCCATTTTGGAGGCTCAATGCGGGGCCACCACCTCCGTCCAGTTGCCCTTTTCCCTCAAGGAAATGCTCAAAAAGGTCACGTCGAAGGTGAAGGCACGCGACCGGAAAGATGCCTCAATCACCCTGAGCGCCGATGGCGTCGGAATAAAACTCACCACTCCGGATGCCGAGATTTCCATCGGCGGGTCATGGGCAGGGGAGAACCCCGATTGGTTCATCTCGTTCCATCCGGAGATCATCTCAGCCGCCCTGGCTCTGGATCATTACCGGATGTCCATCACGGACGAAAGGAGTCCGGGCCTATTCACCCCCATCGGGACTCGTGGAGAACACACCATCGTCATGCCGATGAGGGTGCCGCCGCGCAATGCGTCTAGCGACACAGCAAAAGCAGCGTGACTCTTACGATAAGAGTCACAAAGCGAACAACACGAACAATAAGCAACACTTTCAGCGCAGTTCAATTCAGTAAACTAACCCAAATCCTATGTCCGAAAATACAACTCCCTTCACCCCAACCAATCGCATCGTATCCAAACAACTCTGGCAAGCGCACCTTGTGATGAAGCTGCCCGGCCAAAGCCGGAAGGATGAAGGTCTCAGCGACGATGTGACCACAAGACACGAAATGGCGCAGGATTCCGCCATTGTCACCAAGCGGCTCTTCGTGAAGGCGCTCAAACCGCTAAAGACCGCCTACACCCGCACCCGGAACGCCTTCAGAGAAATGACCCACGAGTTTCTGGGGGGTGTCCACTGTGTCGTGGATGCCGAACGGGAACAGCTCTCTCAAATGATGGCGAGTTACCACGCCATCTACGTCACCCTAAGGGACGCATTTATTGCCGATTACCCCTCCATTCTGGAGGTGGAACGGCTGGAGAAAGGGGACGCCTTCAAGGAAGGCGATTACCCCTCCGCCGCCGCACTCGCTGACAAGTTTGGATTCGAGTTTGCGGCGATGCCGCTGCCATTGCCCAACCAGTTCGTCCGGGGCGTACTGACGGCGGAGATTGAGGAGAAGATGGCCGCAGAGTTCTCGGCCCGTGTCCAGAACACCGAGCGAGCCATCGTCCAGAAGACCAGCAACACCGTGTTGTCGCTGGTCTCGGAAGTGGCGGAAGTGCTGGCCGACAAAGAGCGTCGCCTAAGCGACAGCGAAGGACGCAAGAGCTGCCTGGCCAAGCTGGAGGCGTACATCCAGCGCATCCCGCAACTCAACATCACCAACGACCCGGAACTCAACGCGCTGTACACCGCCGTCAAGGAACGCCTCGACGTGACCACCGCCCAGATCCGCGAGGACGACGGGCTCCGCGAACTGGCCGCTGCCAACGCGCTCAATATCGCCCTCAAATTCGGGAACATGATGAACCGCCGCAT